>NZ_JBHTWG010000049.1:0-37264 GCF_042792555.1 Streptomyces sp. NPDC056628 | reverse complement strand
ACTGGCGGTATCAGCCTGCGGAGCGCCGGTAGGACCAGGAGCAATCCCGGCACAGCGCGAAGAAACAGGAAGCCACGGAATCCCCACCGGAAACCGTGCCGCATAGCGGCACAGCAACCGGTCAGGAAGGCCAGAATCCTCGGGCTTCAACCCGAGGTGCAAGTCAACTGTTCCTGCCGCGGGTGGGGACGCGGGTACGCCGCCGAGGCGTGCGCGGCGGCGCTCGGCTGGATCGACGCTTATCTGCCCGGTGAGCCGGTGGTGCTCGCCACGCAGACCGCCAACGCCCGCTCCCTGCGCCTCGCGGCGAAACTCGGCTTCACCGAGGTGGAGGTGTTCCGGGCCTGGGGCGCCGAACAGTGGCTCGGCCAGAGGGTTCCGCCCACGCTCGCCGGGTGACCGCGCGTGCGCGGGGCGGCCGCGACGGCTCGGCTACAGCCAGCCCCGCCGTGCGGCCTGCCACGCGAGCTGCATCCGGGTCGCCGCGCCGGCGAGTTCCATCATGCGCTGGATGTGCCGCTGGACCGTGCGCCGGCTCAGGCCCAGCTGCGTGGCCACTGCCTTGTCGGCGACCCCGGCCACCAGCAGGGCGAGCAGACGCCGGTCCGTCGCGGACAGCGGGTCCGGGCCGCCGACACCGTCCGTCCCGGCGACCGACCCCGAGTCGTCGACGTCCAGCGGGACCGCGGCCTCCCAGTACCGCTCGAACAGGGCGACGAGGGCCGCGAGCAGATTGCTGTCCCGCACGAGGGCCGCGGTCGGTTCGTCCGGGTTCCCGCGCGGGCCGCCGGGGACGAGCGGACAGATCGCGACGGCCCGGTCGGCGACCGCCAGCCGCAGCGGCAGATGCGGCACCGCACGGGCGATCTCCCCGGCCCGTACGCCGGCAACAACGTTGTCAACGGCTCCCTCGTCGTCGAAGAACGCCTTCTCGTACAGCACCCGGTAGCGCACCCCGCGCCCCAGGGCCTCGAACTCGGAGTCGTTGCTGCCCGACGGCATGGCCACGTACTGGGCCTTGCAGAACCAGAGCATCTCGTCCTGCGCGCTGCCCTGCATCTGCCGCAGATGCTGGCGCAGGGCCTCGGCGCCGGTGATGACCTCGATCAGCTCGCTGGCGTCCCGCCGGCGCATCGTGTCGCGGTACACCTCCAGCAGGTTGGTGGCCTCGACGCGGGCCAGGTCGAGGGCGTCGGCATGCCGCTTCAGTCCCGGCATCAGCGCCACGTCCGGGGGAGTGGCCCGGAAGTGGCGGGGCAGCAGGTCGGTGTGGCTCACCAGGCCCTTGACGGTCAGCGCGTCGAGCACCGCGTCCGTCTCGGCCGGGCTCAGCCCGGTGCGCGCGGCGACGTCCGCCGCCGACGCCTGGCTGACCGTCACCAGAAACCGGTAGACGGCCTCCTCGGCCTCCGACACACCTGCGGGCTCCAGTGTCATGGTGTCCTCCCCGCGACTTCCGGCCAACCCGAACGGCGGACACCGTACTCCACGAACGTTACAGGCGGTGAGGGTGAGCGGGCGGTCCTCCCGCCCGCCCACCCCGCGCACCCGTGCGGAGCGCCTATCCCCGGTGCAGGTAGGCGCGCTCGACGGTCTGCCGGACCGAGGTCCCGGCCGCGTCACGCGCCGTCACTTTCAGTGTCACGAAGGCGTCTCCGTGTGTCCGGGCCGGCTTGGTGACGGTGGCCGAGAAGGCGTTGCGCCCCCGGTCCTTCACCCCGGCTCGGCTCCAGGTCCGGCCGTCGTCGTAGGAGACCTCGACCTGGACGCGCACGCCCCGCGGTGCGGCGAGTCCGTCCTGGGCGCGGACCGACACGCCGACGGTGTGGGTACGGCCCGGGCGGACGGCGTTGTCCGCGTCGACCGACACGTCGTAGTCGAGCTGGAGCAGCGGCAGCGTGGTCGCGTCCTTCGCCGTGCCCGAGCGGAACGACCAGGACGTCTCGGTGCCCGTCCCGTAGACCCACTCCGGTGAGGTGCGCGATGTGGTCAGGTCCAGCCGGTACCCGGCCGTGCCCGAGGGGACCTCGAAGTCCGCGAAACCGCCGTCGGCCCGGCCCACTTCGCGCCCGTCGCGGTAGAGCACGGCCTCCGCCGCGTCACCCTGGGCCGCTCTCGTGCCGATGCCGCCGCCGCCCGCGACCAGCCGTGACCGGTGACCGGCCTGCGAGTCGGTGAACTCCGGTATCCGCACGCTCAGTACGTCACCCTTGCGCACGGACGGAGTCGTGCCGCCCCGCGGGACGGACGGCCGCACCACGGACCCCTGCCAGGTGTCGCTCGTGTGCTCGCCCGCCCGGTACGTGCGCGGGGCGTCCGCCATGCCGGACGTCAGCGGCATGTCCACGTCGCGGGTCGTCTCATGGTGCACCAGGTGCTGCCACTCGGTGTCACCGGAGCTCACGTACTCGGTCCGGTCGAACCCGGTCGGCACATAGCGGGTGTACTGCAGCCAGGCGATGTCCTGGTACGGGCGGCGGGCGAAGCGCTGCTCGCTCGCCCAGGGAATGCCGCCGTTGTCGGCGTACCTGCTCCGCACGACGGCGCTGTTGCGCTCCGAGACCGTGTGCACGACCTTCTCCGGGATGCGCTGCGACGACACCTGCATGATGTCGTACAGGTACGGGCTGCGGGCGGTCCCCGTGAAGCGGACCACGGTGGTCCCCCGGCCGATCCGCCTCAGCAGGGCCGCTCCCGCCGTCGCGCCGATCCGGACGGTCGGCACGCCCCAGCGGTCGCCGTCCGGGTGCCACCGGGTCCACGCGATGTCGTCGAAGTGGACGAGCACGACGCCGCGCGCCCCGGCCGCGGCCGCCCGCTCGGTCAGGGCCTGCTCGTCGACGTTCTGTTCGTTGGTCAGGACCGCCAGCTTGCCGCGGACCCGGGAGAGGGCGGGCGCGGCGGCGTCCCCCGCGTCGACTGCGGTCACCTGGGCGCCCTTCTGGTCGAAGAGCGGCGAGGACGGCATGTAGTACGCGTCCGGCGCCGCGTCGTCGCCCTTGCCGCCGGACACCTTCATCCGCAGCAGCGGCGCGACGAACTGCCAGCGCGAGGCGAACTCGAACGTGCCGTCGGTGACGGCCTGTGTGGGACTCACGTACAGGCGCTTGCCGACGTCGAAGTACATCGTGCCCTCGATCAGACCGCGCCCGTCGATCTTCCGGTACGTCTGGTAGCTGAGGATGCCGCGCTGCTCGGCCGGCCGGGGCGTGCGGATGTCGACCAGGGTGGTCCTGCGCACGTCGAGCGTGGCGGTCATGTCCTTGGTGACCTTGACCTCGGGCAGGACCACGTGCCGCAGTTCCTGCCCGCCGGCGACGGTCTCGAGGGTGGAGTAGTCGAGCTGGTAGGTGCCCTCCTCGACCTCCGCGACGGCCGGGTCGGTGCCGGTGTAGCCGACGAAGCCGTCCGGGCCCCAGATGGTCGGCAGCGCCTCCACGCGGTGCCCGGACAGGTCCACGGTGCGGACGGTGAGCCGGTGCGTGGGGCCCTGCACGGTCAGGCCGACCGTGGTGTGCACGGTGACCTCGCCGTCCTCGGACGCCGCGGTCACATAGCCGTAGTAGTCGCCCTGCTGCACCCGGGCCGGGTCGACCGTCAGCGGCACCTCGGCGGTGGCGCCGGCGGGCACCGTGACCGTGGGGGAGCCGAGCCGCACCGCTCCCTCGCCGGGGGTGCGTCCCCCGGCCGTGGCCAGCCGGGCCGTGAGCGCCAGGGTGAGCGCGGCGCCCGAGGTGTTCGTGTACCGCAGCCGCGCCGTACGCGGCCCGCCGCCGCCCGTCTGCAGCGGGCCCAGCGTGATGCTGCCGGTCGCGGTGACCGGGCCGAGCGCGGCGGCGGCCACGTCGACGAGTCCGCCGCCCTGCTCGGTGACCTCCTGACCGGCCGCCGTACGGGCCGTGCTGACGAGCGCGTCCTTCAACTGGGCCGCGCTCCAGTCCGGGTGCCGCTGGGCGAGCAGTGCCGCGGCGCCCGCCACATGCGGGGTCGCCATCGACGTGCCGGAGGCCGCCACGTGCCGGGCGTCGACCGCCTCGCCCATGGTCGTCCCGGCGGCGCGCGCCGCCACGATGCCCACACCGGGCGCCGTCAGGTCGGGCTTGACGGCGTCGTCACCGGCCCGGGGACCACGGCTGGAGAAGGGCGCGAGGGCGCCGTCACGGTCGACCGCGCCGACCGTGAGCGCCGCGTCCGCGGCACCGGGGGAGCCGATGGTGCTCCTGCCCTGCTCGCCCGCGTTGCCGGCCGCGATGACGAACAAGGCGCCGGTGCGCTCGGTGAGTTCGTTCAGCGCCAGACTCATCGGGTCCGTGCCGTCGGTCGGGACGTCCGAACCGAGGCTCATGTTGACGACCTTGGCTCCGCTGCCCGCCGCCCACTCCATGCCGGCGATCACCTGGGACTCGGTCCCGAAGCCTTCGTCGCCGAGCACCTTGCCGACGATCAGGTCGGCCAGCGGTGCCACCCCCTTGCCGCCCTTGCCCCCGGCCGCCGCCGCGCCGCTGCCGCCGACGATCGAGGCGACGTGCGTACCGTGGCCGAAGACGTCCCCGGTCCCGGAGCTGTCGGAGAAGTCCCGGGCCTCGGAGATCCGTCCGGCCAGGTCCGGATGGGTCTGGTCCACGCCGGTGTCCAGCACCGCCACCTTGACCGACTGGCCCTGCTGACCGGCCTTCCACACCTCGGGCGCCCCGATCTGCGGCACACTGCGGTCGAGGGTGGTCCGCACCCGGCCGTCCAGCCACACGCGGGGGGTGGCCGCCGTCCGTGCGGCGTTCAACTTGTCGGCGTCGGGCGCCAGTTGCTTCCAGAACCTGCCGAGGTCGTCGTCCGCGACCCGTACGGCCCGGGCGCCGATGCTGTCCAGGCGGCGGACCTCGGAGCCGTCCTCGGCGAGGCCCGTCAGACGCTTCACGGCGGAGGCCGCCGCACCGTCGGCGCCGGAGACGATGAGGGGCAGCGCGTCGGCGTGCTTCTCGTCGTAGCCCTGCGCGAGGAGCGCGCCCACGTCGAACAGGTTCCGGTCCAGCCGCCCGGCCGCGACGAGGGTACCGGCGTCGGACGGCAGGACGGTCAGACGCCCGTTCTCCTCGTACGTCCGGAAGACGACCTGCCGCCGTCCTGGTCCGGGCGTCACCGAGGCGGTGCGCCGGCCTTCGCCGTCGGCGCTCACGGTCACCCGGTCGCCGGTGACGAGGCGAACGGTGCCGAGGCGGTGCGACGGTGCCTTGTGGGCCGGTTGTCGGGTGGGGGACGCCGTGTCGGAGGGGGCGGCGGCCGGCGCCACCGCGCCGGAGACCAGGACGAGTCCTGTCGCTGTCGCCGCCACCAGGCGGATCCGTCTCATGTGTGCTGTGCCTTCCGTCCAGCGCGTGGGGATGTGCGCGCGCTGGACAGAATCCGGCGGTGGTGATCACCGTGTCACTCGTTTTCGCTGGCACAGGTGGGACATGTCGCAACCGCGACACCGGGGCGACCGCCCGGGCGGGCTGGTTCAGCGGGACGCCGACGCCGCCAGCATGGGGAGCGACACGATGTCGGCGAGGGCCTTCTGACCGGCGATGTTGGCGTGCACGCCGTCCCCGGTGTCGTACGGCGGGTTGATGCCGTTCGGCTTCACCGGGTCTCTGAGCACCTGGTCGAAGGGCAGCACGCCGTCACAGGTGCCGGCGCAGGTGTTCCACGTCGAGACGAACGTGCCGACGGTGTGCCGGTCCCGGTTGTTCTGGTCCGTGTAGCCGGGGCGCGGGGTGATGGGCGTGACGTACACCTTGATGCCCGCGGCCCGCAGCCGCCGGAAGACGTCCCGGTAGCTGTCCAGGATCTGGTCGGCCTCGCACCCGGCCGCGAGGTCGTTGGTGCCGTAGTAGTAGAGGACGCCGGTGACCCCGTGCAGGGCGAGGACGTCGCGTTCCAGACGGGCCGCCGCGTCCAGGCCGCGCAGCGACGGATCCGTCCGGGGGCAGGTGGCGGCGCTGGTGGTGCCGCCGATGCCGGCGTTGGCGACAGTGAACCGCCGGTCCGCGGGCAGTTCTTCGGTGATGCGCCGGGCGACCCCGTCCGTCCACCGGAGGTTCTCGCCGGGACGTTGGCAGCCCGGTCCGCAGTCGGTCGACCCGGTGCCGTCGACCACCGAACTGCCGTAGGCGACGAGCGTGCCGCGCAGCCGCGGGTTGTGCACGTCGACGGCGCTGACCAGGTAGGTGGCGCCGGTCGTCCGCGTGTACGCGGCGCCCGAGGCGTCGGCGGTGTGGTCGCCGGAGCCGGGCGGGGTCAGGTAGTTGGTGCGGAAGGCGCTGTTGTGGATGCCGGCGGCCACGGTGCCGGACACGGAGACGGACACCGCGATGTCGTCCTGGGCGGCCGTGCCGAGCCGGGCCGGATCGCTCCACACCTCGCCGCCGGCCGGTACGACGACCGTGCGGCGGCCGGCGAAGGTGACCGGGACCGGGGCGCCGTCCGCCGCCGCGCCCTCACCGTCGCTGTGGGCGACGGTCGCCGCCGTCACCGTCAGCGGCGTCCGGCCGAAGGTGTTCTGCAGACGGACCCGCAGCGCGTCGCCGCCCTGGCTGAGATGGCTGATCATGCGCACCGACTGGTCGCTCAACTGCTCCGAGGCGAGCCCCTGTTGAGAGCCGGCCCATGAGGTGAACCAGCCTTTCGCGGCCGACGGTCGCTGCGCCCCGGCGGCGGAGGGGGCGGGGGCGGCCACGACCGACGTCGTCAGGGCGAACGCGAGGGCCGCGGCGAGGCGGCCCGCCCGGAGACGCCCGGGACGCCTGAGACGCCGGGTACGGTCGGGGACGCGGGGGAGAAGAGGGCTCATCGGTTCCTGTCCTTCCCGTGGGACGGGTGTCACGAGCGGCAAGAGTCTTTCCGTGCCCCGGCGCGGGCAACCCCGATCGACGACGGGTACAGCCGTCGCGCCGGCCCCTGCTGTGTGTTCGTCGCGGGCGAAGTCGCCTGCGCCGGGGCTGTGTTGCTGCCACGGTGGGGCGATGACGACGACCACGACACCGGACGGACGGCCCGTTCCGCCCCCGCACGCCGACGAGCGCGCCATGCTAGAGGCGTGGCTGGACTTCCACCGCGCCACCCTCGCCCTGAAGTGCGCGGGCCTCGACGACGCCCGGCTGCGGCAGGCGGCCGTGCCCCCCTCCTCGATGACGCTGCTCGGCCTCGTGCAGCACATGGCCGAAGTGGAACGCAATTGGTTCCAGCGGGTCTTCGCGTCCCTGGACGTCCCGCCCGTCTTCGGGGACGGCAACGTCGACGGCTTCGCGCTCGACCCGGACCGCGGGCCGGAGGAGGCGACGGCCGCCTGGCGGGCACAGATCGCCCGGGGCCGTGAGCTGACCGCCGACGCGTCGCTCGAGGACTCCGGTCGCCTGTCCGGGCAGGATGCCGGGCACGTCGGTGACGCGAGCGTCTCCCTGCGCTGGATCCTGGTGCACCTGATCGAGGAGTACGCCCGTCACAACGGCCACGCCGACATGATCCGCGAACGGATCGACGGAGTCACCGGCACCTAGGGTCTTTCGTTTGGATCAGCCTGGCTGTGGCCGACGGGACATGGTGACGTGCCCGAGCGGGGGCTGGTGCGTGCGGCTGCAAGGCGGAGGAGGGAGTCGGCGAGTGACGACAACGCCGCAGATGCGCGTGCCAGGGGCCCCGCGACGGCGGGATGATCCAAACGAAAGGCCCAAGCCGCGCCCGCCGCGGCGCGCCGCCCCCGAGGCCGAAATCCCGCTCTCACCACGCCTATTTGCCCGACTTGCATGGTCAATTCAAGCCGTCACCTTGGCGGTCTCATGACAAAGGCAAGGGTCCGGTGTCACCCTTCTGCTCGAGTTCACCGTTCGTCCACGTGATCACCACGCGGCGGGCGTTCCCACCCCCCACCTCCTTCCACCCGCATGCCGTGCAGCGCTAAGGACCGGCCCACCCCGCCGGTCCCTCTCGTCCACGGTCCCCACACGGGCCGACCGTCGTCCGAAGGAGTCACCTTGTCCCTGCGACACCGCGCCCTCGTCCGGCGCAGACGCGCAACCGGCATAGCCCTCACCGCGGTCGGGGCCCTGCTGGCCCTGGCCGCCCCCGGCCTGGCCGCCGCAGCACCGGCCGACCCGGGTCCCGCGAAGATCACCGCCACACCCCGGGCGGGCGCCGCCCCGGCCACCCTGACCCCCGCCCGCCGCACGGCCCTCATCAAGAGCGCCCAGGCCGCGGCGGCCGGCACGGCACAGCGGATCGGCCTCGGCGGCAAGGAGAAGCTCCTCGTCAAGGACGTCGTCAAAGACGCCGACGGCACCACGCACACCCGCTACGAACGCACCTACGCCGGACTCCCCGTCCTCGGCGGCGACCTCGTCGTCCACGACAGGAGCGGTCGTACGACCGTCACCAGGGCCGGCGAGGCCGCGCTCGCGCTGCCCTCGCTCACCCCGAAGATCACGTCCTCCGGTGCGGCGGCCAAGGCCCTCGGCGCCTCCAAGAAGGCCGACGTCAAGAGCCCCGCGACCGAGCGGGCACCCCGCCTCGTCGTCTGGGCCGGCAGCGGCAAGCCCGTGCTCGCCTGGGACACCGTCGTCGAGGGCGTCCAGGAGGACGGCACCCCCAGCGAGCTCCAGGTCGTCACCGACGCCGCCACCGGCAAGCAGCTCCTGGCCGCCGAGAAGGTGCACACCGGCTCCGGCACCGGCCAGTTCGTCGGCGAGGTCGAGATCGGCACCACCCGGTCCGGATCGACGTACCAGCTCATCGACCCGGACCGCGCCGACCAGAAGACCTACGACCTCAACCAGGGCACCTCGGGCACCGGCACCCTCTTCATGGACGACAACGATGTCTGGGGCAACGGACAGCCCTCCGACCGCCAGACCGCGGGTGTGGACGTGGCCTTCGGAGCCGCGGCGACCTGGGACTACTACAAGGAGACCTACGGCCGCAACGGCATCCGCAACGACGGCGTCGCCGCCTACAGCCGCGCCCACTACGGCAACAACTACGTCAACGCCTTCTGGCAGGACTCCTGCTTCTGCATGACGTACGGCGACGGCTCGGGCAACAACCACCCGCTGACCGCGCTCGACGTGGCCGCCCACGAGATGAGCCACGGCGTCACGGCCGCCACCGCCGGCCTGGTGTACTCCGGCGAGTCCGGCGGTCTCAACGAGGCCACCTCCGACATCTTCGCCGCGGCCGTCGAGTTCCACGAGAACCTCCCCGCCGACCCCGGGGACTACTTCGTCGGCGAGAAGATCGACATCAACGGTGACGGCACCCCGCTGCGCTACATGGACAAGCCCTCCAAGGACGGCGCCTCGAAGGACAACTGGAGCTCCACGCTCGGCGGCATCGACGTCCACTACTCCTCCGGCCCCGCCAACCACTTCTTCTACCTGCTGTCCGAGGGCAGCGGCCCGAAGACCGTCAACGGCGTCTCCTACGACAGCCCGACCTACGACGGGCAGCCCGTCACCGGCATCGGCATCCAGAACGCCGCGGCCATCTGGTACCGAGCGCTCACGACGTACATGACCTCGACGACCAACTACGCCGGAGCCCGCACCGCCACCCTGTCCGCCGCCGCGGACCTGTTCGGCGCCTACAGTCCCACCTACCTCGCCGTCGCCGACGCCTGGGCCGGCATCAACGTCGGCAACCGCATCGCGCTCGGCGTGAACCTCGCCCCGGTCGCCGACCAGATCAGCGGCGTCAACCAGGAGGTCAGCCTCCAGCTGGACGCCTACACCACCAACTCCGGGGCGAGCCTCGCCTACACGGCCGAGGGCCTGCCCGAGGGCCTGAGTATCAGCCCGACCGGACTGATCAGCGGCACCCCGGCCGCGCTCGGCACCAGTGACGTCACCGTCACGGTCACCGACAGCACGGGCGCGACCGCCTCGGACACCTTCACCTGGCAGATCGCCTACGTCTACGCGAACAGCACCCGTGTGGACATCCCGGACAACGGGGCGGCCGTCCAGTCCCCGGTGACCATCACCGGCCGCGAGGGCAACGCCTCCGCGACCACCTCGGTCTACGTCAACATCGTCCACACCTACCGCGGTGACCTGGTCGTCGACCTCGTCGGCCCCGACGGCACCGTCTACCCGCTGCTCAACCGCAGCGGCGGCTCCGCCGACAACGTCGACCAGACCTTCACCGTCGACGCCTCGGCGCAGCCGCTCAACGGCACCTGGTCGCTGCGTGTGCAGGACCGGGCGTCCATCGACGTCGGCTACATCGCCCGCTGGACCCTGACCCCCTGACCCCGTGCCCCCCTGACCTGTGAGGCCGTGACCCGCAGGCCCAGGTCACCGCGCGCCGCCGTCCGTGCCCCTCGGGGCCTGGGCGGCGGCGCCGTCACGAGGCGCGGCCGATGCCCGGTGCGCTGCCGGTGACCAGCGGAAAACCCCGTCCGGCGCCCGGATACCATGTGCGCACCGACGACGGTCCCACCCAGGAGGGGCACGCCGGTCGACGCGAAAGGTGGCTTGGTTGCCCATGACACTCCGGGCACAAAGGTGAGGTCCATATCGCCGCCGATCTCCCCGAGCGGGACGGACACAGCCGAACGTCCCGCCCTGTGGCGCCGGCCACGGGCGATGTTCTGGACCGCGGCCGGGCTGGCGGTCCTGGGCTTCCTGCTCGCGCTGGAGATCGCCGCGCGTCGCATCGGCGTCGAGGGACCGATGACCAGTCAGGTCAAGGACCTCGTGTACGCCCCCAAACCGGGACCGCTCTACGCCGGTCTGGCCCTGCTGATGGTGGTCCTCACCTGGCGGGAGCGCCTCCTCGCGGCGGGCGTCGCGATCGGCATCGACGTCGTCTTCGCCCTGGTGCGCCAGGCGTTCGGCGTCGAGGCCCCCAGCGAGTACTTCCTCGGCAGCGGAGCGCTCTGGGTGATCCTGGCGTTCGCGGTCATCGCCGTCACCCGCCGCGCCGGCGCCGAACGCACTCTCCTGCTCAAGGGCGTCGGACTGGCCTTCCTGCTCATCGCGGGCCGCAAGACCGGTGACACCTGGCTGATCATCACCGCCAAGACCCGCACGATGGTGCTCGATCCCTATCTGGCCACCGCCGACCGCGCCCTCGGCGACCCGTCGTGGCTGGCCGGGCGGATGCTCGACGCCACCGGCCCGATCGGCGACAACATCGTCCAGCTCGTCTACGCCCAGCTCGCCGTGGCCGCCGTCGTCGTCGCCCTGTACCAGCTGCGCAACGTGGCCGCCGAACGCCGCTTCCCGCGCCACCACCTGGTGCGCACCTTCCTGGTCATCGGCCTGCTCGGCCCGGCCTTCTACATGATCTTCCCGGTGGTCGGTCCCGTCTTCGCCTACGGCCCCGGCGCGTCCGGAACCGGCGGCGCGGAGTGGGCACTGGTCAACCTGTGGCCCCACACCCCGCCGCCCTTCAGCACCCCGCACCCGATCCCGTACGACGGCATCACCCCCCGCAACTGCATGCCGAGCCTGCACACGGCGTGGAGCGTCGCGATCTTCGTCCACACCCGCAGGGCCCCGCGCCTGCTGCGCTACGCCGGCACGTTCTGGCTGGTCGCCACCCTCACCGCGACCCTGGGCTTCGGCTACCACTACGGCGTGGACCTGCTCGCCGGCGTGGTGTTCGCGCTGACGATCGAGGCGGCGCTGCGCGCACAGGAACGAGGCTGGGACAGACCGGCGGTCGCGCTCGTCTCCTACGGCACGGCCGTCTTCGCCGGGCTCCTGCTGAGCTACCGGTTCCTGCCGGTGGAGATGGCCCTGCACCCGCGTGTCTGGGGACCGCTGCTGGTCCTGGCGATGGTCTCGGTCGTCTACGTCTACATCCGCACGACCAGGCTCTGGGACGCCGGGACGGAGGCGGTCCCGGCCCGGCAGCCGAGCCCGCACCCCGAACCGGCCTGACGCCCCGCACCGCAGGTGGGGCCCGGTCCCGGTCGGTCCGGGACCGGGTCCCACGTCCGTCACCGGCCGGGCGCCCTAGGGTCTCTCGTTTGGATCAGCCCGGCTGCGGCCGAGGGGACATGGTGACGTGCCAGACCCCGCGACGCCGGGATGATCCAGACGAAAGGCCCTAGTTCCGGTACCGGAACACGATCCGCCCCCGTGCCAGGTCGTACGGCGGAAGCTCCACCAGGACCCGGTCGCCCAGCATGATCCGGATGTAGTGCTTGCGGATCTTCCCGCTGATGTGCGCGAGCACCTGGTGCCCGTTCTCCAGCTCCACGGTGAACATGGCGCTGCGCAGACACTCGACGACCGTGCCCTCGACCTCGATGACGTTCCTGCTCCCCGTCATCGGACCAGCTCCAGCGCGCTGCCCACCGGCCGCGCCCCGACGCCTCGGAACAGCGCCGACGCCGCCGCGTTCGAGGCGTCGACCTCCGTCCACGCCTCGGCGGTCCCGGAACGCCGGAGCGCGTCCAGCGCGTGGGCGAGCAGGGCCCGGCCGACGCCGCGACGCCGCTCACCGGCCCGCACGGCGAGCAGCTCGATCCGCGGCCGCTTCACCCGCGCCACCCGGATCAGCCCCAGGCAGCGGTCGGACGTCGTGGCCACCGCGTACAGCGACGGGTCGACGATGGTGTCCCGCTCGGCACGGGCCACCACCTCCGTGGGCATCGACTGCCGGCCCACGGTCGTCCCGACCTCGGTTCGGATGACGCGGTCCACCTCCCGCAGCAGCCCCTCGTCCGCCTGTCCGGCGGGCACGATGGCCACGCCCGGCGGCGGTACGACCGCACCCAGCCCCGTGACCTCCGGATCGGTGGGCACGGCGTACTCCACCTCCCGGCGCACGACCGTGAAACCGGCCCGCCGCCAGCAGGCGGTCAGCTCGGTGTCGGCCTCGTCGACCATGGTGTGCAGCGGCGCCGGAAGCGCCTCGGTCATCGCCTCGGCGAGCCGCGCGAAGGCGGTGTCGTGCCAGGCGTCGACACTGACGAACAGGCGCCCGTCCGGCCGGTGCCGCAGATGGCCCCGGCCGACCACGAGGTCGTCCTCCAGCGCGTGCCACTGCCCGTACGCGACGCGTGTGACCAGCGTGGCGTGTTCGGCCGGACCTGTTGCGCAAGTCCTTGAATCCATCGGAGTCCCCTTTCAGGAGAGCCTCGATCTCAGGCGCTCCTGGCGACACCGAAGGTCAGCCGCCGGACCGTGACGGAATGAGGGAGCACCCATGGGTGACTGTGTTCACGGGGCTCACCTCCTACGACGGCTCGACGGTCCACCGCGAACGTAGCAGCGGCGCGGCGACCGCCTCCACTCCTTAATTCGGGCGACGGGTCCGCGGTAGGCTCCCGGCGTGCGTTGATCTTCCGGGCGGCGGCCCCGTGCAGCCGCGGACGGTACGGGGCGCCCTCGATCGGGAGGGCCGCCCCGGCAGGCCATCCGTCGTCACCTCGTGGAGATCCCACCATGACCGCTCAGCGGCCCCTCACGTACGACGCGTTCGTCGCCCTCGCCGTCGCCGACCCCGCCGTGGCCGGCCTCGTCCTCAAGGGGTCCCGGGCCCACGAGGGCATGGCCACCCGGCACTCCGACCACGACCTCTACGTGGTCCTCGCCGACGGCTGCACCAGCGGCCTCACCCGGTTCGCGGGGCACCGCTCCGCCGAGCTGGACCTCGTCATCGTCACCGTGCCGGAGTTCCGGGCGGCGGGGATGCCCGGCTTCGAACGCTACGCCCTCGCCCGCGCCCGGGTGGTGCTCGACCGGCTCGGCGGGGGGATCGCCCGGATCCTCGCCGAGAAGGCGCGCCTCACCGCCGGGGAGGCGGCACGGGACGCCGCGACCTGGCTCGACGCCTACGCCAACTCGCTCTACCGGTCGCTCAAGAACCACCGGGACGGCCAGGCCCTCGCCGCGCGCCTCGACGCGGCCGATAGCGTCCGCCACCTGCTCGAACTGCTCTTCGTTCTCGACCGGCGTCCTCGCCCCTACAACAAGTACCTGGTGTGGGAGCTGGACCGGCACCCGCTTCCGGGCTGGGACACCGGCGCCCTGCTCCACGCCGTCGACCGCGTCACGGCGACAGGTGACGTGACGGTGCAGCGCCACCTGTTCGTTCGTGTCGAGGCGGCCGTGCGGCGGGCCGGACACGGCGGGGTCCTGGACGCCTGGGGCGAGGACCTGGATCTCATGCGGCCGCGATAGACCCCGCCTGCCCGCTCACGCGCGCCGCGGCTTGCCCTGGGTGAACAGCCAGGTCTGGAACAGGCCGTCCAGCGGCTTCCCCGACGTGGCCTCGGCGAGCTTCACGAACTGGGCGGTGGTGCCGTGCCCGTTGCGGTGCCCGGTCGCCCAGGCGCGCAGGATGCGCAGGAACGTCTTGTCGCCGACGGCGCGCCGCAGTTCGTGCAGGGCCATCGCGCCGCGCGCGTACACGGGGGTCCCGAAGATGTTCTCGCCGCTGCCCGGGTCGGCGGGCGGGTACGCCCAGAGTTCGTCGCCCGCGGGACGGGCGTACAGGGCGTCGAAGGTCTTCTGGGCGCTGTCGCCGCCATGCTGCTCGGCGTACAGCCACTCGGCGTAGGTGGCGAAGCCCTCGTTGAGCCAGATGTCCTTCCAGGTGGTCAGGGACACCGAGTCGCCGAACCACTGGTGGGCGTTCTCGTGCACCAGCGTGGCGAGGTCGGGCGCGGAGTCGTACACCGGCCGGGTCTGGGTCTCCAGCGCGTAGCCGACGTCCGGGGCGTGGTCGACGATCGAGCCAGCCGCGTGGAACGGGTACGGCCCGAACAGCTTGCTCTCCCAGGAGAGCACCTCGGGCAGCTTCTTCAGCACCGGAGCCGCCGCCTGGGCCTCCCGCGGGTCGACGGCGTTGTAGACCTTGACGCCGTCGCGGGTGGTGTACTGCTCGACCTTGAATGTGCCGACGGTGACGGTGGTCAGGTAGGCCGCCATGGGCTGGGCCGCGTGCCAGCGGAACGTGGTGCGGCCGTGCGCGGTGCGCTGTCCGAGCAGCACGCCGTTCGCCACCGCCGTACGTCCCTCGGGCACGGTGACCGTGAAGTCGTATGTCGACTTGTCGGTGGGGTGGTTGTTCGCCGGGAACCATGTCATCGCGCCCTGCGGCTCGCCCGCCACGAAGGCGCCGTCGTCGGTGGGGATCCAGCCGTCGGGGGAGCCGTCCGGGTCGGTGACCGGCTTCGGGGTGCCGTGGTAGTCGACGGTGACGCGGAACGCCCGGCCCGCGGGCAGCGCGTGGCGCGGGGTGACGACGAGCTCCTGCCCGGAGCGGCGGAAGTCGGCCGGCGCCCGGTCGACGGTGACCGAGGTGACCTTCAGGCCCTTCAGGTCGAGGTCGAAGCGGGTGAGGCGCTGGGTGGCGCGGGCGATGAGGACGGCCCGGCCCTCCAGGCGCCGGCTGCCGGTGTCGTAGCGCAGCGTCAGGTCGTAGTGGCCCACGTGGTAGCCGCCGTTGCCGGCCAGCGGGAAGTACGGGTCACCGACGCCCGCCGAACCGGTGCCGTGGGCCACCGCCGGCCCCGCGCCGGCGAGGAGCGCCGTCGCGGTCACGGGGACGGCGGCGAGGAGCGCCTTGCGGCGGAGCAGGGCGGGTATGCGCCGGGCGGGCTGTCTGCTCGGTGACGTCACGGAAACTCCTGAGGGGGGTGACTGAAGATCGGCTGGCCGCCAGACTAGAGGCGACGCGCGCCTGGTTTTCCCATGCTCAGGTCAATTCCCGCGGGGCGCCGCCCGGAGTGGGCCGCACAGCAGTCACCCTCGTCCTTGCGGGTGGCACACGTCCGCGCGGCGGACGAGGGATGGGGGCCCACGTCCGCCGCGCGGCGTCCTCGGGTCAGCTGAAGGGGATCACCACCACCGACTTGTCGGTGCCGGTCTGCAGCTTCGAGGAGGCGTTGCCGATGGCGCTCCACACCTCCAGGCGCACGGTGCCGCCCTTGAGGTTGCCCAGGGTGCCGGTGGCGGACTTCAGACCGCGGGCCTGGGTGTACTCCTCCCACCCGGTGACCGGGTCGGTGGCGAAGTACTGGTACGTCTCGGTCCGGTCGAAGGTGCCGTCACCGGTCAGGTCGTAGCTGATCCGGGCCTGCTGGCCGAGGCCGACCGCGGTGCCGGCGTCGACCTGGAGCCGGAAGGTGGTGGCGGCGCTCGAGGTGAGCGTGCCGTTCACTCCCCGCGCCTCGTAGACGAGAGGCTGGTACGGCGTGCCGTCGTGGTTGGTGCCGCCCGCCGACGCGATCGTGTCGCTGCCCGCCGTACCGCCGGTCGCGGTCGTGAGGACGCCACCGCCGCGCAGCTGGAAGGTGTTGCCCGTCGGAGGGTCCGGGTCGGGATCGGGGTCGGGGTCCGGCGATCCGGACCCCGTGCCGCTGGCCGTGGAACGGGCCGGCACCGACAGGGTCTTGCCGTCCGAGAAGGTGACGGTCCGGGCCGAGGAGCCGTGGTTGTGGGCCACGTAGGTGCGGGTCGAGCCCTTGGTGAAGACGGCGGAGGTGGGGATGTCACCGGTGACGGAGGCGTCCGGGGCGCCGAGCCGTTCGAGGGTGCTGATCCAGTGGTACGTGTGCGCCTTCGACTCGCCTTCCTCCGGGGTGTAACCGGCGTTCCCCGCGTCCCACTTGGACTTGGCCGAGGCCGGGTCGGCGAAGGACTGGAACTCCCAGAGGATGTCGCGCCATTCGACGGCCGGGCCGCCGTTCTCCCGTTCCATCTCCGCGATGTTGCGCCGGATCGCGGCCTTCTCCCCGCCGAGGTGGAGGGAACCACCGGTGACGGGAAGGACGTTGATGCCGTGGATCTCCTCGGGGTTGGCCGTCCACCAGGTGGCGTAGGCGGCGCCGCTGCCCCACACCATGCCGGCGGTGTCGTGGCCGAAGGATGACGGGAAGACCTGCTCGTCGGCGTCGAACCAGTACTGCGCGATCGCCTCCGACTCGGTGGTCAGCAGGAAGGTGCCGAGGTCGCGCAGCGAGGTGTCACCGGTGGCCGAGCCCCACAGGACGAGGGCCGCGCTGAGGTTGGTGGACTCGGAGGAGGACTCCTGGTTGTTGCCGGCGGCGAAGCCCTGGTGACCGGAGGCCCAGCTGTGCCCGGCGTAGACGTCGAATCCGCGCAGGAACGGGAACGCGGTGTCGGTGCGGCTCGGGTTGGCGGTGTCCCGGACGAGCGTCTTGACCATGCCGCCCCACGCGGAGTCGGCGGCCCAGGCCGGGTCGTACTGGGCGACGATCGCCGCCGCGTAGACGTAGTAGCCGTAGTGGAAGTGGTGGTCGTTCAGCTCGGTGTCGCTGCCGTAGGAGGCGGGGTAACCGGTGAGGGTCTTCCAGTCCTTGTCGTAGCTGAACTCGTTGGCGCCGCCCGCCGTGAACCAGTCCTGCAGCTTGCCCTTCATCAGGTTCAGCATCCGGTCGCGGATACCGGTCTCACCGATCTGATCGGCGACGGGCACCAGTTGGGCGAGGCGGCCGAGCGCCTTGCCGGTCCAGTACGTGTCGGACGCGCCGGAGAACGGGTCGGAGGCGTTCACGACGTCGTTGAGGTAGCCGCGCAGCCGGGCGGCGTCCACCCCGTCCGACTTGGGCAGGGCGGGAAGCACCGCCGACGCCTTCTGGCTCGTGGTGAACGAGGCTCCCTCGCGGACCTTCATGGTGCCGCGAGGCGAGACGTAGGTGTACGAGGTCAGCGCGTCCGAGGTGTTGAGCCACTGGTGGCGGTAGAGGGCCTGGAGCGTGCCGCGCTCGCTGCCCTCCTTCGCCTCCGTGGTGAGGGTGTACGTGGCCCGCACGGTGCCGCCGCTGTAGCTCCAGGTCGCCTTGGAGTCGGTGACGAAGCTGAAGGCGTACTTCGTGAAGGTCGACAGGGCGCTGGTGGACGGCAGCACGGCGACGGAGAAGTAGTCCTTGCCGCCGAGACCCGCGGTGACGGTGGAGCCGGAGATGTTCCAGTCGCTGCCGCTCGGTGCGAAAAGGGCGTAGTGGTGGCCGGCGACGGTGATGCCGAGGACGTTGCCCTGGTCGGCGAAGACGGTGGGCGCACCGGCCGTGGTGATCTGGGCGTTGCCGCCCGTGCCCTTGGCGTATACGAACGGGGAGCCGTGGCCGATGGTGGTCCGCAGGGTGCGGGTGCCGTCGGACCACAGCGGGGTGACCGTCCAGTCGGACCAGTCGTCGGCCTTGGTGTCGGGGGAGTTGAGGCCGGTCAGTCCGATGGTGAGGTCACGCTTGTGCGCGAACTCGTACTGGCGTCCGTCGCCGACGATCGCCGGGGAGGTCGGGTAGCCGACGTCGAGGCCGCCGGCCGTGGCCTGGTAGGTGAGCGGGTGGCCGTACATGGGGGTCGACCACGGGTTGTCGCCGTACCGCTGGAAGGCCAGGGAGGACCACCAGTCGTTGGTGGGGACGGGCCGGTTCCGGGCGGCGGCCGTCACCTTGGGGGTGACGGGTGTTCCTGTGTTGGTGGTGGGGCCCGATGCGCCGGGGGGCCGGGTGTCGGAGTAACTGCCGGAGCCTACGGGCACGGTGGCCGCGGCCGCCGGAGTGGCGGCCGGACCGAGCCCGAAGGCGGCCAGGGCTGAGGCCAGCAGCAGGACTGCCGCCGGTCTGGTGCGTGGGGATGGCATGGGGGCACCTCAAGTCTTCACAGGAGGGGAGTCCGAGAGTTTGAGAGCGCTCTCAGATGGCCGGAACGTAAATGCTGCGTAATGAGCGTGTCAATGCGTTGAACGCAGCCGGGGGTTGAAATCCTTTTTGTCTTCGCAGGTTGACGGTCTGGTGTGAAGGAAGGTGTCTTGTGGGGGAGTTGATGTGGAGGGGCTCCGCGTCCGGGGGTTGCGCAGCCGCGGGCCCCTGGATGACCTGGGGCGCTGCGCGCCTCGCGGCGATCACGCCGGATGCTGGCGGACGCGGCGCCGCGAAGATGGGCCCGGGGCTTCCGTAGAACAGGTAACAGCTGTTACCATGCCGGCATGGCTAAGACACAGCTGGGCGCGCGCGTGGACGAGGACATCGCGGACCTCGCGAAGAAGCGCGCCGCCGACCTGGGGCTGAGCGTCGGGGACTACCTCGCCCGGCTGGTGCAGGACGACGCCAGCGGACTGCGCGCCCGCGCGGTGGAGGCCGCCGGACGGTTCCTCGCGGAGCACCAGGCGATCTTCGACGAGGCCGAGGACACCGAGCAGGCGCGGGCAGCCGGGGGAGCGCGCGCCGCCTGATGGACCTGCACATCGACGTCCCCTGGATCCTGCAGGTCACCGAGATCGCCGGGGCGAACGACCCGGCGCCCGACGACTACGGCGTCCCCGTCTCGGCGGTCGCGCGCCACCGCGCCGAACTGTTCGAGCAGCCCGTCTACGACAGCCCGTACGCCAAGGCGGCGGCCCTCGTGCACACGCTCGGCCGGTGCCGCTGGCTGGAGCGCTCGAACATGGCGGTGGCCGCCGCGACCGGCGTCATGTACCTGGAGGCGGCCGGGATCACCGTCAAGCCGGCCCGCGAGCACGCCATGGCCCTCAAGGACCTGCTCCTCGACCCGACGTGCACGGCCGGGCGGATCGCGACCCTGCTGCGCAGCTGGCCCACGGCGACCTGAGCAGGGGCGACCTCATCTCCAGGTGCAGGGGGGCGTGTGATCCAGCCGCGATTGTCAGACCTCCTCAGTACGGTCGGGGCATGAGAGCCACGGCAACTTTCACCGTCAAGGCGTTCGTCCCGACCGAGCTGAAGCCCGAGCCGGAGGTGTCCACCGCGCTGCCCGTGGGGGTCGCGACGATGGAGAAGACCTTCGAGGGAGAGGTCGCCGGGCGCTCGGCGACCTTGTTCACCGCCGCGTTCGACCAGGTGACCGGCGTCGGCACCTATGTGGCCATGGAGTCGTTCGAAGGCTCACTGCACGGACGGGAGGGTGCCTTCAATTTCGCGCACTCCGCGACCACGTCCGGCAGCGACCGCACGGCCGAGTTCTTCACCATCGTGCCGTCGAGCGGCACCGGCGAGCTCGCGGGGATCACCGGTGCCGGCGGGATGGCCGTCGACGCCGACGGCACGCACCGCGTCTGGTTCGACTACGACATCGGCTGAACGAACGGCTGAACGGCGTGTCCGGGCCGCAGCCGCTCAGGGCAGCACCAGCCACCGCCGCCCGTCGAGCAGTTCGCGTGCGGCGTCCAGATGCCCGGCGTGGCACGCCGTCTCGGTGATGACGTGCAGCAGGACGTCCCGGACGGTGTGCAGGTGTGGTGCGCCGAAGAGGTGGTGGGGCCACCAGGCCGGAGGGGCGTCCGCGTCCATGGCGGCGACAGCGGCGTCGGCGAGGCCCGCCTCCGTGCGGTAGCGGTCGAGCACCTCGGTGTGCGGTACGCCGGGGGCCACCTGCCAGGCGTCCTCCACGTCGTCCAGGGCCTCGATGACGCCCTGGTCGCCGGTGACGACGGCCCGGAACCAGAACCGCTCGACGTCCAGCGCGAGGTGCTGGACGAGCCCGAGGCAGCTCCACCCCGACGGCAGCACGGGCCGCCGCAGTGCCTCCGGGTCCAATCCGTCGAGGATGCCCAGGACATGGCGGCGCTGGGCGTCCAGGAAGGACAGCAGGGCCTGCAGTTCGGTCTTCGCGGGCGCGGTCACTGCGCGATCTCCCAGATGTGGCCGCCCGGATCCCTGAAGCTGGCGGTGCGGATGCCCCAGGGCCGGTCCATGGGGCCGTTCAGCAGCGTCACGCCGCGGGCGGTCAGTTCCCCGCACATCGCGTCCACGTCGTCCACGGGAAGGGTGAGCTGAAGGCGGGAGCCGGCGTCCGGGTCGGCGACGCGCGCGGGGTCGATCAGCTCGTGCGCCGCGGTGGACCGCAGGAGGTTGACGATGGTGTTCCCGAAGTCGAACACGGCCGAGTTGTCGTCCTCGTAGGTCACCGGCAGCCGGAACACGTCGCAGTAGAAGCGTTTCGTGGTCTCCAGGTCCTCCACGAAAAGGGTGAGGGAGCTGATCTGTCCGGGCCACGGGATGTCGGGCGTCGTATGGGTCACGGAAAGCAAGGATCTCCTACCGGGCCGTCCTCCGCACAGCCGATCGCAGGAATCGCCCACGGTCCTCACGGGGGCGTCGCGGTGACAGGTAGGCGTGGACGCGGCGCGGTGCGGACAGCGGGCCCCGTGCGCGCCTGACCGATCGTCCCCGACCGCCTGCGTGTGCCGACGGAGAACGTCTTCCCGCTGCCCTCCGAGGCGGGGGACGCACCGGCCCGCCGCGCCGCGCTCGCGGTACAGGATGCCGACCGCGCCGCCACGACCGCGGCAGCCGACGGCCGATCGACATGGTCATCGACCTCCTCCCGCCGGGCGCACCCAGCACCGCCGCCCGCGCTGCGGCCACGACCGTCCGGGAGTACGCCCGGGTCGTCCTCATGGGAGGCGTCGGCATGCGCGGCGGCGACGTCCTCGCGCTGCCCTACCCCTGGACCATGCGCAACTCGATCACCGTGCACGGGGCAGCGGACGGCTCCGCGCGCCGCCAAGGCCGGATCATCCGGCTCCTCGCCTCCGGCGCGCTGGACCTCGCCCCCGAACGCGTGCGCTCGTTCCCCCTCGACGCCGTCACGCACGCCGGTCCGTTCGACCGCGCCGCACTGACCCCGCGCACCGGCCGACGAGCCCGGCCGGCCCCCCACCGGTCCGACGGCAACAGATGGATGGGCGGGCCTATTTGAGGGGAGCGACGACATGTCGGCCGCCATCGTCGCCCGGCTGCAATGGCGATCTCCTGACCCCGCTGCTCCCCAGGCAACGGTTCAGTATCCGGGCTACTTTGTATCGGTACGCCTCTCATGGGGAAAAGGGCGGCTGCCGCGATATGCCTGTTTCCCTCCGTGTCCAGCTGGAGGTAACCATGCTCAAGGGATACACTGTCCCACTTTCCCCGAAGGGTGAGACGAAAGAGGCCCCGGAAGCCCCCTGGCATTACGCCGGAAACGTCGTCGGGGTCGAATTCTGCGCCGATCCCGCGGCCGCGGAAGCCACGCTCGATCTGCGGCATTTCCCGACGCTCGAAGTGGGCACGTACGAGAAGCCGGCGGTGCACGAACTGGTGCGCATGGACTACGGCGACCAGCACCTGGCCGACGTGTGGTCGGCAGCAGCGAGATCGAGCTCTTCCCGGCGCCGCGCGAGGAACTCGCCGATCTCCGCCCGGTGAGCGCGGGCATGGGATTCCGGGGCTCGATGTCCTACAACGTGTGGCAGGTGTTTCCGCTGACCTGACGGCGGGTGTCCATTGTCCCCGCTGAATTCCCGACGGCATACAGCCGTTGTTACGGCCGCGAGCCGGCCTCGACTTCATCCAGAACAGTAAGGTGCCCACAGATGAGCACGACAGTTGCCGACTGCATGGTGGAGGCCCTCGCGGCCTCCGGAGTTCGCCGCGTCTACGGTCTCCCCGGCGACTCCCTCAACGGGTTCACGGATGCTCTGCGCCGCAACGGCACCATACGGTGGGCGCACGTGCGCCATGAGGAGTGCGCCGCTTTCGCCGCCGCCGGGGAGGCCGCGCTCACGGGTGAACTCGCGGTGGTGGCGGGCAGTTGCGGTCCGGGCAATCTGCATTTCATCAACGGTCTGTACGACGCCCAGCGCAGCCGGGTGCCGGTCCTGGCGCTCGCCGCTCACATCCCGGCCGAGGAGATCGGCGGCGAGTACTTCCAGGAGACGCACCCGCAGGAGCTGTTCCGCGAGTGCAGCGTCTACGCCGAACTGGCCGCGACGGCCGAGCAGGTGCCGCGACTGCTGCGGATCGCGATGCGCACGGCCCTGGAGCGCAGGGGTGTGTCCGTCCTCGTCGTCCCCGGCAACATGCTTCTCGCCCGTGGTGACGTGGCGGCGTTCTCCCATCCCGTCCGGGCCACGACCTCGCACATCACCCCCGACGGCGCCGCCCTGGAGGCGGCCGCGGACGTCCTCAACCGTGCCGAGCGGGTGACCATCCTGGGCGGGGCCGGATGCCAGGGTGCCCACGACGAGGTCATGGCGCTGGCCGGAGCGCTGAAGTCCCCGATCGTGCACGCGCTGCGCGGCAAGGACTTCCTGGAGTACGACAACCCCTACGACGTGGGGCTGACCGGTCTGATCGGATACAGCTCCGGGTACCGGGCGATGGAGCACTGCGACGCGCTGCTCATGCTCGGCACGGACTTCCCCTACCGGCTGTTCTACCCCGCCCCCGGCGTCCCGGTGGTCCAGGTCGACATCCGCGGGGAGCACATCGGACGCCGGGTCGGCGTCAAGGTACCGCTGGTCGGCACGGTCAAGGACACCGCCGCCGCCCTGCTGCCGCTGATCCGGCCCAAGGGCGACACGAAGTTCCTGGACAAGCTCACCGGGCACTACCGCACGGTGCGCTCCCGCCTCGACGACCTCACCGAGGGCAAGCCGTCCGCGTCGGTGATGCACCCGCAGCAGGTCGCGGCCGCCGTCGACCGGCACGCCTCCGCCGACGCCGTCTTCACCGCGGACGTCGGCACACCCACCGTGTGGGCGGCCCGCTACCTCACGATGAACGGCCGGCGCCGGCTCATCGGCTCCTTCAACCACGGCAGCATGGCGAACGCCCTGCCCCATGCCATCGGCGCCCAGTGCGCCTCGGGGCCGGGGCGCCAGGCCGTGGCCCTGTGCGGGGACGGCGGGCTCAGCATGCTCCTGGGCGAGCTGATCACCCTGCGGCACCTCGACCTGCCCGTGAAGGTCATCGTCTTCAACAACCGGGCCCTGTCGTTCGTGGAACTCGAGATGAAGGCCGGAGGCATCGTCAACTACGGCACCGACCTGCCGGACCTGGACTTCGGCGCGGTCGCCCGCGCGATCGGCCTCTTCGGGGCGCGCGTCGACCGCGCCGACCAGCTCGAGGAGACGCTGCGGAAGGCGTTCGCCCACGAAGGTCCCGCGGTCGTGGACGCGCGGACCGCCCGCCAGGAGCTCTCCCTGCCGCCGAACATCACGTTCGAGCAGATGAAGGGCTTCACCCTGTTCGCCACCCGCACGATCCTCACGGGGCGCGGGGACGAGATCGTGGAACTGGCCAAGACGAACCTCAGGCAACTACCCCTGATGTGAGCGGCTTCTCGCTTGCCGCACCATCGCCGCGACCGAGCGGTCCACGTCCGCCTCGGTCGTGGCGTGACCGGACACCGAGATACGCATCAGCCGCCGCCCGCGCCAGGTCGTGGCGCCGACCCAGCAGGTGCCGTCCTCCTGAACCGCCCGGACGACGGCGTCGGTGCGGGCGTTCGACCCGAACCCGACGAGGACTTGATTGAGCGTCACCTCGTTGACGACGTCGAAGCCCGCCGCCGACAGGCCGTCGGCGAAGCGCCGGGCGAGCGCGCAGCAGCGGTCCACGAGTGCGGCGACGCCGTCACGGCCGAGCTCGCGGAGCGCCGCCCAGGTGGCGAAACCCCGTGCCCGGCGCGACGACTCGGCGGTGTAGTCGGCGCCACCGGCCGGTGTCGCCTCGGCCCGGGTGAGATAGGACGCGGTGTACGACAGGGCGTCGGCGTGGACGGCGGGGCGGGAGCAGAAGGCGTATCCGCAGTCGTAGGGCACGTTGAGCCACTTGTGCCCGTCGCACGCCCAGCTGTCGGCCAGCTCGACACCGTCGACGAGGTGGCGGGTCGCCGGGCTCGCGGCCGCCCACAGGCCGAAGGCCCCGTCCACGTGCACCCAGCCGCCGGCCGTGTGGGCGAGGTCGCAGGTCGCCCGGAGGTCGTCACAGGCGCCGGTGTTCACGTTGCCGGCCTGCGCGCACACGATCGTCAGCGCATCGGGGTCGGAGGCCAGCACCCGGCGCAGGTCGTCGATGTCGAGCGCCCCGCGGCCGTCGCTGCGGACCGGCTGGAGGCAGTCGGTGCCGAGGCCGAGCAGCCGCAGGGAGCGGTCGACGGTGGCGTGCCGCTCCGTACCCGCGACGACCCGCAGGCGCGGGGCACCGGCCAGGCCATGGCGTCCGACGTCCCAGCCGGCCTCGGTGAGCAGGTACTGCCGGGCCGCCGCGAGACCGGCGGTGTTGGCCGCCTGTCCACCCGTGACGAACCCGACGGAGGCCGTCGCGGGAAGGCCGAGCAGCTCCTTCAGCCGCCCGCCCGCCGCTTCCTCCGCGGCGATCGCGGCGGGGGAGAGTACGGCGTTGAAGGCGTTCTGGTCCCAGCCCGCGGTGAGGATGTCCGCGGCGGTGGCGGCGGGCAGTGCCCCGCCGACGACGAACCCGAAGAAGCGCGGCCCCGCCGAGGCGACGAGCCCCGGACCGGCGGCGGCCACCAGCTCGTCGATCACCGTGCGCGGGTCGGTGCCCGCGCGGTCGAGGGGCGCGGAGAAGGCGGCCCGCAGGGCCGCGTGGTCCACGGGCCGCGCCACCGGCCGCTCGGACAGCGAGCGGCGGTAGCCGGCGGCCTGCTCGGCGGCGTGGCGGAGGATCTGCGTCAGCTCGTCCATGGCCGCACCGTAACCACCCCGCAGGGAGGCCCGGAAGCGGCCGATCGGGGACCATCGCGCCCCGGAGAACCAGGGCATCGGACATGAGCCGGGCGGCACACACCGCGTGACCGGTGTCTCACCCCGCCCGCGTTGCTATGCAACAAGGTGCATAGGAGGATCGGGGCATGGCGCTCGAGCACGCGATCCTCGTCTCCCTGCTGGAGAAGCCCGGCTCCGGCTACGAACTGGCCCGGCGGTTCGAACGGTCCATCGGCTACTTCTGGACCGCCACCCACCAGCAGATCTACCGCGTGCTCAAGCGCATGGAGAGCGACGGCTGGGTGGACGTCCGGGACGTCCCGCAGTACGGGCGTCCGGACAAGAAGGAGTACTCGGTCGCCGCTGCAGGCCGTCAGGCGCTCTCCGCGTGGCTCGGCGAACCGACGGAGCCCGAGAGCGTCCGCCACGACCTCGCCGTCAAGGTCCGCGGCGCTGCCTTCTCCGACCCCGCGGCCCTCATCGACGAGGTCGAGCGGCACCGCCAGGCCCACACGGCCCGCCTGGCCCACTACCGCGCGGGGGAGACCCGCGACTTCGGCACACCCCCGGCGGAGGGCAAGCTCGACGCCGAACGGGAACTCCAGCACGTCGTGCTGCGCGGCGGCATCGCCTACGAGCAGATGATGATCGCCTGGCTCGACGACGTCCTCACCACGCTCGCCCGCTTCCGCACCGGCCACTGACCGGCGCGGCAAGCCCCTCCGGGCCCCGGCCCGGACCCACCCTCACCCCTCCCAGCCGAAAGGCGGCTTCCATGGCCGACGCGCTGCTCTTCAACCCGCGCACCTACGACCCCGCGCACTTCGACCCGGAGACCCGCAGGCTGCTGCGCGCCACCGTCGACTGGTTCGAGGAGCGCGGCAAGCGCCGGATCATCGAGGACTACCGCACCCGCGCCTGGCTCGGCGACTTCCTCGCCTTCGCCGCCAAGGAGGGCCTGTTCGCCACCTTCCTCACCCCCGCGTCGGCGGCGGGCGAGGGTGAGGGCGACAAGCGCTGGGACACCGCCCGCATCGCCGCGCTCAACGAGATCCTCGGCTTCTACGGCCTCGACTACTGGTACGCCTGGCAGGTCACCATCCTCGGCCTCGGCCCCGTCTGGCAGAGCGGCAACGCCGCCGCCCGCGCCCGGGCCGCCGAACTGCTCGCCCAGGGCGAGGTGTTCGCGTTCGGCCTGTCCGAGAAGAGCCACGGCGCCGACATCTACTCCACCGACATGCTCCTGGAGCCCGACGGCCAGGGCGGCTTCCGGGCACGCGGCTCCAAGTACTACATAGGCAACGGCAACGCCGCCGGACTCGTCTCCGTCTTCGGCCGCCGCACCGACGTCGAGGGCCCCGACGGATACGTCTTCTTCGCCGCCGACAGCCGTCACCCGGCGTACCACCTCGTGAAGAACGTCGTCGACTCCTCCAAGTACGTCAGCGAGTTCCGCCTCGAGGACTACCCCGTCGCGGCGGAGGACGTCCTGCACACCGGCCGGGCCGCCTTCGACGCCGCCCTGAACACGGTCAACGTCGGCAAGTTCAACCTGTGCACCGCCTCGATCGGCATCTGCGAGCACGCCATGTACGAGGCCGTCACGCACGCGCAGAACCGCATCCTGTACGGCCGTCCCGTCACCGCCTTCCCGCACGTGCGCCGCGAGCTGACCGACGCGTACGTCCGGCTCGTCGGCATGAAGCTGTTCAGCGACCGGGCCGTCGACTACTTCCGCACCGCGGGCCCCGACGACCGCCGCTACCTCCTCTTCAACCCGATGACGAAGATGAAGGTGACCACCGAGGGCGAGAAGGTCATCGACCTGATGTGGGACGTCATCGCGGCCAAGGGCTTCGAGAAGGACAACTACTTCGCCCAGGCGGCCGTCGAGATCCGCGGCCTGCCCAAGCTGGAGGGCACCGTCCACGTCAACCTGGCCCTCATCCTGAAGTTCATGCGCAACCACCTGCTCGACCCGGTCGCGTACGAGCCCGTCCCGACCCGCCTCGACGCGGCCGACGACGACTTCCTCTTCCGCCAGGGCCCGGCCCGCGGCCTCGGCTCGGTGCGCTTCCACGACTGGCGGCCGGCCTTCGACGGGTACGCCCACCTGCCCAACGTCGCCCGCTTCCGCGAACAGGCCGACGCGCTCTGCGCGTTCGTGCGCACGGCGGCTCCCGACGAGGAGCAGAGCCGGGACCTCGACCTGCTCCTCGCCGTCGGGCAGCTCTTCGCGCTCGTCGTCCACGGGCAGCTGGTCCTGGAGCAGGCCGCCCTGTCGGGCCTCGACGAGGACGTGCTCGACGAGCTGTTCGCCGTCCTCGTGCGGGACTTCTCCGCGCACGCCGTCGAACTGCACGGCAAGGACTCCGCGACCGAGGACCAGCAGCGGTGGGCCCTCGGCGCCCTCCGCCGTCCGGTCGTCGACGGTGACCGCTCGGAGCGCGTCTGGGAGCGCGTCGAGGCGCTGTCGGGGGCGTACGAGATGATGCCCTGAGGTCGCGGCCGGAACCGCACGTGACCCCGGCCCGGGGGCGGACGCTCCCGGGCCAGGGTGTGCTCACGATCGGTCGGGGACCGTCACCAGACCCCGCTGCGGACGTACGGGTTGACCGCCCTGAGGTTGCTGTCGTAGCTGGCCCTGAACACGTAGTTCGGGTCGGCCTGGGTGAGCCAGCCGGACGTGTGCGTGTAACCGGTGCCGTCCGAGAGGTAGGTCGCGTCGGCGAACGACCAGGACTGCCCGCCGTCCCTGCTGATGTCCAGCCAGACCCAGCCGCGCGGGTCCCAGCCGGACCCCTGGATGCGCCCCCAGCCGTACTGGTAGCCGCCGTAGTAGCCCGAGCGGATCTCGATGGTGATGGTTCCCCGCTGGTTCGGGGCGTGGGTCAGGCGGTTCGTCGTCTCGAACACCTGGTCGGTGTTGATCGTTCCGGGGGGTGCCGCGTGCGCGGGCGTGGCGAGCGCCGTGACGCCCAGCGCCCCGAGCGACCCCGCCACCGCGGCGGACCCGGCCGATCTCAGCAACGTCCTTCGATCCATGAAGCGGCTCATAGGTTCCCCCTGTTGAGGCCATGGTCTGAGAAGCGCGGACGCCGACCTGCGTGAAGCGTCCACGGCAGACCCTAGGCGAGGGAACCGGCGCACGGTCCCTGACAGATGTCAGGGGAGGGACACGGGGGTCTGCACGGTGCTCGGTGCCGTGCCGATGTCGTTGCCGGCGAGTGCGGCCTGTACGGCGGAGGGGCCGCCCAAGGCGAGCGGCAATGCCCGTAGCGAGGTCGACAAACCGGCGGCGTCCGTGGAGGAGGCCCGGTCCGGGAACCGCGGGATGCGGCCCTCTCAGATGCGCTCGACGTAAGGGGCCCGCCACGCGGGGGAGGGGTCCGCTCCCAGCTCGGTCCAGTACTCGCGGCCCTCGGTGATCAGCCCGTCGTGCACCGTCCAGAAGGACGCGACGCGGTGGGTGCCCATCGTATCGTGCGGCACCTCGACCTCGGAGACCACCTCGTGCCCGGACGCCAGGATGCGCAGCACCTTGATCGACCATCCTTCCGGGTACTCCGCGTTGATGCGGACGTAGTCGTCCCGGCCCCGGATGCGTTCGCCGCTGACCGGCCATTCCACGGTCACGTCGTCCGCGAGCAGGGCGCCGACGCCCGCCCAGTCGCGCGCCTGCATACGGTCCCAGAGCAGCTGAACGGTCCTCGAAGGTTCCATGCCGCCATCATGACCGGCACCACTGACAGTGCCCTCAGGGGGCCCGGCCGCCGGCTGGGTCCGCCACCGCGTTCGTGAAGCGCGCGGCGAGGGCGGCGACGGCCGCACGCAGTTCCTCCCCACCCTCGACGCGGAAGGCGACGGGCAGCATCGCCAGCCATTCCTGCGCGTACATGTCCGGGTTGCGGGTGCTGCCCACCAGCACACAGCCGTCTCCCAGCGGTTCGAGGCGCCCCATCGGCGGCCGGATCCAGCGGGCCACCTCGGCCGGCGGCAGGTCGAACACCACGCGCGTGGGATACGCCCAGCCGACGCCCAGGTTCTCCTCCAGCACCGCCACCGGGTCGAGCCCCGCGGGCGGTTCGAACCGCTGCGCGGTCGTGGACCGTACGGACCCGGTCCACCCGGTAGGTGCGGACCGCGTCCGCGCGATGACTGTGGCACAGCAGGTACCAGCGGCCGTAGCGGACGACGAGGGACCAGGGGTCGACCTCCGCCTCCCACTGGGCACCGGCTTCGCTGCGGTAGGTGATCCGCACCCGGTGGCGTGCCGCGACGGCGCCGACGAGTTCGCCGGTGATGGCCGGGTCCGGACGGGTGGCGTACGGGTCCGGCGCGGCCGACGCGTAGGTGTGCAGCAGCGCCGCCTCCCGGCCGACGCCCTCCGGCAGTGCCTTGACGACCTTGCCGAGGGCGGCGCTGACCAGGTCCTCGGGGTCGGCGGCGCTCGGCTGGCCGCTGAGCACGGCCATCACCAGGCCGAGCGCCTCCGCCTGGGTGAAGTGCACGGGCGGCAGGCGCGTCCCGCGCCCGAGCCGGTAACCGCCGTGCGGCCCCCGCGTGGACGTCACCGGGATGCCGGCCTCGCGGAGGATCTCCACGTAGCGGCGGGCGGCGCGCTCCGTCACACCCAGCCGCTCGGCGAGTCCGGTCGCCGTCGTACCGGGACGGACCTGGAGGATCTCCAGGGCGCGCAGGGCCCGGGCGGTGGGGCTGAGGTCGTACGGCACCCAGGCAGGCTAGTCCGTCCGCCCGGACGATCGCCGCACAATCCGGCAGCCGATCGTCCGGAACTCCTCCTACGGTGACATCCGTCAACCGGCAGAAGAGGAGAGCACCATGGACATCCTGCTCATCGGCGGCCTGTGGCTGCACGGATCCGTCTGGGGCGGCGTCGCCTCCGCGCTGGAGGGGCTCGGCCATCGCCCTGTGCCGCTCACCCTGCCGGGGCAGGGGGACGGCGCCGTGTCCGCCACGCTCGACGACCAGCTGGAGACCGTGCTCGCGGCCGTGGACGCGGCACCCGGCGAGGTCGTGGTGGTGGGCCACTCCGCCGCCTGCTCGCTGGCCTGGCTGACGGCCGACCGGCGGCCGGGCAAGCTGGCCAAGGCCGTCCTGGTCGGTGGCTTCCCGGCCTCGGACGGCCGGGCGTACGCGGACTTCTTCGAGGTGACGGACGGCGTCATGCCCTTCCCCGGCTGGAAGCCCTTCGAAGGAGCGGACGCCGCCGACCTCGACGAGGACGCCAGGAGCGCGTTCACGGCCGCCGCGATCCCGGTGCCCGAAGGAGTGGCCAGGGGTGTGGTGCGACTGGCGGACGAACGGCGGTGGGACGTCCCCGTCGTGGTCGTGTGCCCGGAGTTCACGCCCGCGCAGGCCCGGGAGTGGATCGACGCCGGAGACGTGCCGGAGCTCGCCCGGGCCAAGGAGGTCGAGTTCGTCGACATCGACGCCGGCCACTGGCCCATGATCACGGAACCGGCCGCACTGGCCCGGATTCTGGCCGCGGCGGCCGACACGGCCTGACAGACCCGCACGGGACGTCCCAGCGTGTCCCCCGCGGTGGCGCAGCCGGTGGTCAGCTCCGGCGGCGCGCGGTCCGCCCCGGAGCGTCGCCGCGCCCGCGCCGCTCGCAGGACTCCTCGGGCGGCGCGACCGCGCCGAGCCCCGCCAGCAGCCGCAGCCCGTCCTCGGCGGCGCTGCCCGGAGCCGCCGACAGCACCACCAGCTCCGAGCCCGCCTCCGACGGCAGGGCGAAGTTCTCCTGGTGCAGTTCCAGCAGCCCGACCAGCGGATGCCGGTACGCCTTGCGTCCGTGGGTGCGGGCCCGTACGTCCGCGCGGGCCCACAGCCGGCGGAACCGCTCGCTGCCCATCGCCAGTTCGCCGATGAGCGAGGCGAGCCGGGGGTCGCCGGGATATTCGCCGGCGGCCAGCCGCAGATGCCCGACCACGTCGACCGTGCACTTCTCCCAGTCCGCGTACAGGCCGTGCCCGGCCTCCTCGAGGAAGATGTGCCGGGCGGTGTTCCACCCCTGCATCGGACGGCCGTACAGGAGTCCGGCGAGGCGGTTCCCGGCGAGCACGTCCATACGGTGGTTCATGATCATCGCCGGTGCGCCGTCCACCAGGTCGAGGACGCGCAGCAGTTCCGGGCGCAACCGGCCGCCCGGCGCCTTCGTGTGCCGGCGGCGCTGGCAGGCGAGCCGGTCGAGGTGTCCCCGTTCGATCTCGTCGAGTCCGAGGACACGGGCGAGCGCGTCGCGTACCTGCTCGGACGGCTGGGTGGCGCGGCCCTGCTCCAGCCGGACGTAGTAGTCGACGCTCACGCCGGACAGGTGCGCGACCTCTTCACGGCGCAGCCCCGCGACCCGGCGGCGGCTGTCGACGGGAATGCCGACGGTCGCCGGGTCGACCCGGGAACGCCGTATGCGCAGGAAGCTCGCAAGATCCTCCATGTCCTCAGTATGGCTCGGGCCCTGGCGTCCGGGTGGTGGTGAAGGTGGTCCTGCCATTACCAGGAAGTCCCGTCCGGTGGTCAAGGCGTCCCTGAACAGCGGGCGTTGTGGCGCCCAGGATCGAAGGCGACCGATCCGAAGGGGAGTTGCCATGAAGACGCTGATCGTCCACGCCCATCCCGAGCCGAAGTCGCTCAACGGCTCACTGAAGGACCTCGCGGTCTCCACGCTGGAGGGCGCCGGGCACGAGGTACGGGTGAGCGACCTGTACGCGATGAACTGGAAGGCGGTCGTGGGCGCCGCGGACTACGCAGCCGACGGCTCGGCCAGGCTGGAGGTCGTGCGGGACTCGGGGCGGGCCTTCGACACCGGGACGCTCACCCCGGACGTCCGGGCCGAGCAGGAGAAACTGCTGTGGGCCGACACGATCGTCTTCCAGTTCCCGCTGTGGTGGTACTCGATGCCCGCGATCCTCAAGGGCTGGGTGGACCGGGTGTTCACCCGGAACTTCGCCTACGGCGTCGGCGAGCACAGCGACACCCGCTACGGGGAGCGGTTCGGCGAGGGCACCCTCGCGGGCCGCAGGGCGCTGCTGTCGGTGACCGTCGGCGGCCACGAGTCGCACTACGCCGCGCGCGGGATCAACGGCCCCATCGACGACCTGCTGTTCCCGATCCACCACGGCATCCTGTACTACCCGGGCATCGAGGTGCTGCCCCCGTTCGTGCTGTACGGCGCCGACCGGCTGACCGACGCGGACTTCCCGGACGTCGCCAAGGCGTGGCGGCAGCGCCTGCTCACCCTGGAGTCGACCGAGCCGATCCCGTTCCGGCCGCAGAACTCCGGCGACTACGAGATGCCGTCACTGCATCTGAGGGACGGGCTGGAGTCCGCGGGCCGCTCCGGGTTCGGGCTGCACGTCCGCGGCTGACCCCTCGGAGCGACCTCCGGGGCCAGGCCTGGGCGAGCGGTCGTGTCAGGCCGTGTCGGTCGGGCCCGGGTGCCGCTCGCCACCGGCGGCAGCACGGCGCACGTGCCGGCCATCGACCACGCGACCGACCTGTTCGCCGCCTCCCTGGGCGCGCGGCGTGCGTGCGCCGGCGCCCGCCGGGTGAGCCGTCAGGCAGGTGGCCGGGCGGCCTCTTGAGCGTCCACGGCACCGCCGGTGAGCCGCGGCTCGACGTCCACGACACCCTCGACGGCCCGCGCCAGGCGTACGGCGATCGGGACCAGCGCGGTGTCGCGGACCGGCCCGCGCAGGGTGACGACCCCTTCGCGCACGCTGACGTCGATCGAGTGGCCGGCGACCGCACGCAGAGGGGAGACCACCGTGCGGCGGACCTCGTCCGCGATCTGGTCGTCGGGCCGCAGGAAGACCTTCAGCAGGTCGGCCCGGCTGACGATCCCCTGCAGCGTGCCGACGCGGTCGACCACGGGCAGCCGTTTGACGTGCCGGACCGCCATGATCCGGGCGGCCTGGGCGAGCGTGGCGTCCGGACGGACGGTGACGGCGGGCGTGCTCATGAGGTCCCCGGCCGTGGTCGCACCGGCCTTCACGAAGTCGTCGAGGCGCCTGCGCGACTCGGCGAGGCTCTGCTCGCCCTCCCGGAACTCCTCCTTGGGCAGCAGGTCGGCCTCGGAGACGACGCCGATGACCCGTCCTTCGCCCTCCAGCACCGGCATGGCGCTGACCTTCCACTGCTCCATGGTCCGCACGATCTCCTTGAACGGCGCGCCGCGCCCGACGGCCACGACCGTCCGCGTCATCACATCGCCCACGGTGTACGCGGTCCCGTTCCCGGTCATCTCCGATCACCTCGTCTCGTGTGCGACACGGGGCTCACAGCGCCAGCCCGGCACGACGCGGCCCGTCCCGTCGCGGCAGGGCGGTGGTGTCGTCCACCCGGTGACGCAGCTCGGCGGAGACGTCGACCACCCCGTCCACGCCCTGGCACAGGCGGACGACGAGCGGGACGAGCGAGGCGCGCTCCACGACGCCCTTCAGGGACACCCGCCCGTCGACGACCCGTACGGCCACCGCGCCCGGCGCGATCCCCAGCGTGCGCAGCAGCACCTCACCGGAGATCTCCTCCCGGATGGCGGCGTCGCCGCGCAGGAAGACCCGGAGCAGATCGGCCCTGCTGATCAGGCCGAGCAGCCGGCCGGTCTCGTCGACCACCGGCAGCCGCTTGACGTGGTGGCGCTCCAACACCTGGGCGGCCTCCACGGCCGTCCACTGAGGCCGGGCGGTCACCGGCGGGCCGCTCATCAGCCCCTCCGCCGTGGTCGCTTCGGCTTTCACGCGGTCGGCGGGCCCGGGACGCAGCAGGCCCGCGGGCTCCAGCAGCGCGGCCTCCTTGCGCAGCAGGTCGGCCTCGGACACGACGCCGACGACGTGGTCCTCGTCGTCCACGACCGGTACGGCGGTGACGTCGTACTCGGCCAGCAGCTTGGCGATGTCCTTGAACCCGGTGTCCCGGTGCACCTTGACCACCGACGTGGTCATGAGGTCGCTCACGGTCCGGTGCCACATGACTCCCGCCTCCTCGTGTCGCTCCCTCCCCGCTTCCACTGTCCGCCGCGTCCGGCCCGAGCCGCATGGGCCGAACGGCCCCGACCACGGGGCCGCACGGCGCCGTCCGGCACGTACGCTGATCGCCCTGGCCGAGCGGGGGTGAGGAGACGTACATGAGTCGCCGCAAGGGGGGCCGCGAGACGGCCCGCGTCGTGACCGCGACGGTGCGCGAGTGGCGGGACGAGCAGGGCTGGGGGGTCCTCGACTCGCCCGAGACCCCCGGAGGATGCTTCGGCCACTACTCCGACATCCAGGCACCCGGCTTCCGCACCCTCGTACCGGGGCAACAGGTCGGCCTCGTCTGGGAGGCCCCCGGCTTCGCCCAGGACGGCTACCTCTACCGGGCGGTGAGCATCGTCCCCCGGCCGCACGCCGGATAGTGCGCGGGCACCGGGGCCGGACGCCCGGCTCAGCCCGCCCGGACATGACGAGGGCCGTGGTCCAGGGGCTTTCGCACCCCGGTCCACGGCCCTCGCTCAAACGACCGCTGCCGTACCTACGGACGCAGCGTCCGCTGCAGTTCGACGTCGCGCTGGTCCAGCTTCGCGTCGAACTTCGCCAGCGGCTTCGCCGCCGCCGGGTTCTCCTGCACCGCGTTCGGTGCGACGTCCGCCCAGTCGAGGATGCGGGCCGTGGCCAGCGCCTTCTCCTTCTCGACCAGACCGGCGACGTTCGCGCCGTGGTTCATGCCGGGCGCGGTGAACACGTACGAGTCACGTGCCCCCTTGCCGACCCGGAACCGCTCGGCGCCCCACGGGTCGTTCTCGCCGTAGACGAACAGCATGTGCCGGGCGTTGTGGCGGACCCACGTGTCGACGTCCCGCATGGCCCACGGCTCGAACTTCATGGCGATGGAGCGCGGCACGAAGTTGCGCGGCGGCTGGTAGCCGTAGTGGACGTACTTCTTCTCGATGTGCGGGAAGTGGATGGTCGGCGCGCCCAGCTGGGTGCCCGCCTGGTAGTAGTACGGCGTGTACGGGCTCAGACCCTGGTCCGTGTAGAACGAGAAGCCGGAGATCGTGTTGACGGAGTTCCAGATCTCGTCGTCGGTGGCGTTCTTGGCGTCCGCCGGGATGCCCTTGCAGTCGGCGAGGGTGCTGTACTGCCAGAAGCCCCACACGTAGTCCAGGACGACCGCCTCGTAGGCCCGGTCCAGGCTGCCGATGGTGTCGAAGGTGTAGCCGTTCTCGGCGGCGTACGCGGCGTACTTCTTCTCCAGCGGGGTCCGGCGCACCAGCGCCTCGCGCTGCACGCCGTTCAGCCGGTCGCGGCACTCCGCGGTGCCGACGGTGCGGAAGAAGCGGTCGTAGGCCGAGTCCTCGTTGTTCACTACGTCGTTGGGGGCGACGTAGGCGACGACGCCGTCCATGTCCTTGGGGTAGAAGCGCTCGTAGTAGGTGGCGGTCATGCCGCCCTTCGAACCGCCCGTGGAGATCCAGTTCTCGCTGTAGATCTTCTTCAGCGCCGTGAAGATGCGGTGCTGGTCGCTGGCCGCCTGCCAGATGTCCAGCTTCGACCAGTCGGCCGGCTCGGGCCGGGACGGCGTGAAGAAGCGGTACTCCATGGAGACCTGGTTGCCGTCCACGATCTGCGTCGGCTCGGCGCGGCGCGGCGTCGTCGAGACGCTGTAGCCGCCGGTGTAGAACACGGTCGGCCGCGCGGTGTCCTTGTGCAGCACGGTGATCCGCTGCTGGAACGTCCCCTTGGAGGGCCTGCGGTGGTCGACGGGCTGGGTGTAGTTGAGGACGAAGAAGCGGTACCCGGGGTACGGCTTCTCCTCGATCAGGCTCATGCCCGGGATCGAGAGCAGTCTCTCCTTGATGTCAGTGGTGCCGGTGGCCTCCGGCCCGGCGGCGGTGGCCGCCCCGGCCGTACTCAGTGTGCCTATGAGCACCGTGAGCGCCAGCAGCCATCTGAGCGCCTTGCGCATGCGCACTCCCCTGTGAGACAGATGTGCGCCGGAAGCTACCAGAATTCATACGCAGTGCATCGGCCTTCAGGCCGGTGGTGAAGCGAATCTACTGGTTGCGACGCGGGGCGTCGCGGATTCGGGTCTGGCGGAGCCGGACGGCGTGGTTCTTTGCCTGCGGCGAGGAGCGTCGCGAGGGCCTGTCCCGGTTCAGCCGGGTGGTGCTCACACCGGCCGGTTCTGCTGTTCGATGTACTGCCTGATCACGGAGAGCGGGGCGCCGCCGACGGTTCCGGCGAAGTAGGACCCGGACCAGAGTTTGCCGGCCCGCCAGTAGTGGCGTACCAGGTCGGGGAACTGCCGGCGGAGCCTTCGGGAGGAGACACCCTTGAGGGAGTTGACCAGCTTGGTCACGGCGGCCTTGGGCGGGAAGTTCACCAGCAGGTGGACGTGGTCGTCCTCACCGTTGAACTCCGCCAGCTCGCACTCGAAGTCCGCACACACCGACTTCATGGTCTCCTCCATACGCCTCAAGTGGGCATCGGTGAACACCTTGTGCCGGAATTGCGTCACGAAGACCCATGTGCACATGCGTCACGAAAACACAGTGCCGGCCAGTTCTGATCTCGTGCATCTCACCCATAACCCACGTATGTAGGGTGACGCTCATGCAGCTCCGGTACAGCTTTCGCCTGTACCCGGACACCGGCCAGCAGAGGGCGTTGGCGAAGGCGTTCGGGTGCGCCCGCGTCGTGTTCAACGACGCGGTGCGTGCCCGTGAAGACGCCCGTAAGGCCGGGCAGCCTTTCCCGACGGCCGGTCAGCTGTCCACCCGCCTGATCACCGAGGCGAAACGGAC
>NZ_JBHTWG010000048.1:0-44649 GCF_042792555.1 Streptomyces sp. NPDC056628 | reverse complement strand
GCGTTGTCGGGATCGTCCGCGTACGCCCAGTACGCGGACGACCCTCCGCCTTGCGATGCACCGCACCAGACGCCGCGGACCCCGCCCTTCGGGCGCACGACGCTACTTTCGAAACACGCCCTAGCCCCGGAGCTGTCCCGGCCGTCACGGGCGATCTCCGCACCGGCTGACCGCCGTCCCTCGCCGCGCTCCCTCTGGACAGGTCAGCGCGAGCGTGCTGTCATGCCGACGACCGCCCTTTCAACGTTGTAGAAGCCAGGGAGCCGAGCGCTCCGTCCTCCCCCACGTACGTGCGCGACATCGTTGTCCCCCTCGGTCGACCCTTCCCGGAAGGCAGGTCCCCCCATGTCCCTCAGTCGACGGGCGTTGCTCGGCGCGGGCTCGTTCTCCCTCACGGCCGCGGCTCTCGGCGCTCCCCTCGCCGGGGTCGCGGCCGCGGCCCCCGCCCCGTCGGCCGGGACGCCGGTGCCCGACCGGTTCCGGCGGCTTCGGCCGGGCAGTGTCACCGCGCGCGGCTGGCTCGCCGGGCAGCTGCGGCTGCAACTCGGCGGCCTGTGCGGGCGGTTCGAATCCGGCTCCCACTTCCTGGACTTCGCGGCGACCGGCTGGGTGCACCCGGAGCGCGGCGGGTGGGAGGAGGTGCCCTACTGGCTGCGGGGCTACATCCCGCTGGCCGTCGCGACGGGCGACACGGCCGCGCTGAAGCGGTCGCGGGAATGGGTGGACGCGATCCTGGCCACGCAGCAGGGGGACGGCTTCTTCGGTCCGCGCGCCCTGCGCACCTCCCTCGACGGCGGGCCCGACTTCTGGCCGTTCCTGCCCCTGCTCCAGGCTTTGCGCAGCCACGAGGAGTACACCGGCGACCGGCGCGTGGTGCCGTTCCTCGTCCGCTTCCTGCGCTTCATGAACGCCCAGGGGCCAGGGGCGTTCGACCGGAGCTGGGTGTCGTACCGGTGGGGCGACGGGCTGGACATCGCCGTCTGGCTCCACCGCCGTACGGGCGAGGCGTTCCTGCTCGACCTCGCGGCCAAGATGCACACCCACGGCGCCGACTGGACCGGCCCCACACCGAGCCGGCACAACGTCAACATCGCCCAGGGCTTCCGCGAACCCGCCCAGTACGCGCAGCTCACCGGTTCCGCCGAGCTCACCCGGGCCACCTATCGCGCCTACGACACGGTCATGGCCGAGTACGGACGGTTCCCCGGCGGAGGTCTGGCCGGTGACGAGAACTACCGGCCCGGGTTCACCGACCCCCGTCAGGGCTTCGAGACCTGCGGCATCGTCGAGTTCATGGCCAGCCACGAGCTGCTGACCCGCGTCACCGGCGACCCGGTGTGGGCGGACCGCTGCGAGGAGCTGGCGTTCAACATGCTCCCCGCCTCCCTCGACGCCGAGGGCAAGGCCGTCCACTACATCACCAGCGCCAACGGCGTCGACCTCGACGACCGGGCCAAGACGCAGGGGCAGTTCCAGAACGGCTTCGCCATGCAGGCGTTCCAGGCCGGCGTCGACCAGTACCGCTGCTGCCCCCACAACTACGGCATGGGCTGGCCGTACTTCACCGAGGAGCTGTGGCTGGGCACGCCCGACGGGGGTCTCGCGGCCGCGATGTACGCGCCCAGTTCGGTGCGCACCCAGGTCGCGGGCGGCACGACGGTGACCGTCACCGAGGCCACCGACTACCCCTTCGGGGACACCGTCACCTTCACGGTGTCCACGCCCCGCCCCGTACGGTTCCCGCTCGTGCTGCGCGTCCCCGGCTGGTGCGGTGGCCCCGAACTGCGGGTGAACGGGACCGCGTCCCCGGCGTCCGAGGGCCCGTCCTGGGCGCGGGTGGAGCGCACCTGGCGCGACGGCGACACCGTGCGCGTCCGGTTCCCCCAGCAGGCCAGGCTGCGGACGTGGTCCGGTCAGCACGGCGCGGTCAGCGTGGAGCGGGGCCCGCTCAGCTACTCCCTGGCCATCGGGGAGCGCTACGAACGCGTCGGCGGCACCGACACGTTCCCCGCCCACGCCGTCCACGCCACCACGCCGTGGAACTACGGCCTGGTGCCGGACACCCCGCTCACCGTCGCCCGCACCGGATCCGGCGTACCCGCGCAGCCGTTCACCCCGCGGACGGCCCCCGTGCGGATCACGGCGCAGGCGCGGCGCGTCCCGGAGTGGATCGCGGACGACGAGCACGTCGTCGCGCCGCTCCAGGACGGACCCGCCCGCAGCACCGAAGCCGTGGAGACCGTCACGCTCATCCCCTCGGGCGCGGCCCGGCTGCGGATCACCTCCTTCCCCACGGCGGCGCCCGACGGCAGGCCGTGGATCCCCGAGCCGCCCTTCCGCCGGCTGCGGAACAAGCACAGCGGCAAGGTCCTCGCCGTCGACGGGATGTCGTTGGAGAACAGCGCCCGTGTCGTGCAGTTCGCCGACACCCGGACCGCCGACCACGCCTGGCAGCTCGTGGACAGGGGCGACGGCTGGTTCCTGATCCGCAACGGCCACAGCGGCAAGGTCCTCGGCGTCGACGGCATGTCGACGCAGAACAGCGCCCGTGTCGTGCAGTTCGAGGACAACGGCACGGCGGACCATCTGTGGCGGCTGGTCGACGACGGCGACGGCTGGTGCCGCGTGCTGAACAGGAACAGCGGCAAGGTGCTCGGGGTGGACGGCATGTCGACCGCGGACAGCGCGCAGGTGGTCCAGTTCGACGACAACGGAACGGACGACCACCTGTGGCGCTTCCTGTGACGTCCGTGCGGGCGTCTCCCGTGTCCTACCCGTCGCCTGTCGCCGTCCGGAGCCGCTCCAGCCACTCGGCGGCCAGTGCGCGTCCGCCGGGAAACCGGTCCTCCCGGTCCCAGCGCCAGGCGGTGATCATCGCCAGGACGAGGGTCCGGCACCGGCGCAGCAGGGTGGGGTCGGCTCCCGCGTAGTGCGCGGCGACCTCGTCGGGCGCGTGGGCGAGGTCGAACTCGACGGGGCCGCGGCAGCACGTCTCCAGGTCGATGAACCGCACCCCGCGGTCCGTGGTGAGGACGTTCCCGGGGTGCGGTTCGCCGTGCAGCAGCTGTTCGGCGCCGCCGTGCTCGCGGACGGCGCGTCCCAGGGTGCGCAGCGTGTCCGCGAGCAGGGCCCGGTCGGCGTCCGCCAGCTCCGGGGTGCGGGCGCGGTCCGCCACGAGACGCCGGGCCTGCGCGACCCGGTCGGTGAAGTGCGGTGCGGGCACGTCGAGTTCGCGCATCCCGGCGTGCAGTCGCGTGAGGGCGGCCGCGTACGCGGCGGGCGGGACGTCCTCCGAGGTGGCCGGCGCGTAGTACGTCCACAGCGTGATCACGAAGCCGTCCCGCTCGTAAGGGCGCGGCTCGACGCGGGGGTCCAGGGCGGCCACCGGGCATCCCGATCCGGCGAGCCGCCGCGCCAGGTCGATCTCGAACCGCGCCACCTGGTCCGTCACGGGCGCCACCCGGGCCAGGAGGTCGCAGGGCAGCAGGCGCAGGGTGAGCTTGTTGGAGTCGTGCAGGACGACCGCGTCGTCGGCGGGCAGGCCGAGCGAGGAGACGACCGTCAGGGCGGCGGCCGTCGCGCGTGACGCCTCGGTCCCGTTCATCGTCGCCCCGCCTCTCCGCCGGGCACGGCCACGCCCGGCCGGCGCACCCTACCAAGGCACCCCGTGCGTCACGCCGGGGTCCGCTCCCGGATGCGGTCACGTCCCTCAACTCGGCCCGGTAGGTTGCTCCTTGCCGGGTTGCACAGGCCAGATCTGGAGGGACTTCGCGTGACCGAGATTTCCGCCGCGTCGAGGGAGGCGCGCAAGCGCATCAAGACGGACCAGCCGCACACGGCCCGCATCTGGAACTACTGGCTGGGCGGCAAGGACAACTACGAGGTCGACCAGGCGGCCGGGGACCAGATCCGCGGCCTGCACCCGGGCATCGGCGACTACGCCCTGGCCGACCGCAGGTTCCTCGGGCGCGCCGTGAAGTACCTCGCCGGCGAGTGCGGCACACGCCAGTTCCTGGACATCGGCACCGGTCTGCCGACGGCCGACAACACGCACGAGGTGGCTCAGCGCATGGCGCCGGAGTCCCGCGTCGTGTACGTCGACAACGACCCCATCGTGCTGGCGCATGCCGAGGCCCTGCTGACCAGCACGCCGGAGGGGCACACCGCCTACCTGGACGAGGACCTGCGCGACGTCGACGCGATCCTGGAGCAGGCCGGGCGGACCCTTGATCTCGATCAGCCCGTGGCGCTGATGCTGCTCGGCGTCGTCATCTTCATCGAGGACGACGAGGAGGCGGCCGGCATCGTGCGCCGGCTGATGGACCGGCTGCCCTCCGGCAGTCATCTCGTGCTCTCGCACACCGTCACGCACCCGGGCATGCCGGACGTCGACGCCGCCGTGGCCTTCTGGAACGAGCACGGCACCCCGAAGCTGACCCAGCGCACACCGGAGGGCGTCGCCCGGTTCTTCGACGGTCTGGAGCTGCTGGAGCCGGGTGTCGTCTCGTGCAACCGGTGGCGGCCGGACGAGAGCGTGGCCGGGCTGCCGGAGGACGTGGCCATGTTCGGGGGTGTGGGGCGCAAGGTCTGACGTCCGGCCCGGCGCCGGTCGGACTCCGGGCACACTTCGGGGCGGCCAGTCATCGCTGCTGTGCCGCCCCGGAGTGCGTCCCTGCTCCACCCGCCGGTCGAGTGCCCCGGCGAATCCCCCTCACACCTGTCGATCCGATCGATTTCGGAGCCGGGCTTCCCGGTGACCGCTTCCCGCGCGCCGGCCGGTCAGGGCTGGTGGGTGGGCGCGGCCTCGGGCCGGACATCTGCCGTGGACGATGTGATCACCTCGGAGCCCGCCGAGCGTCCGTCGCGCCGGTCCATGACGCCGCCCGCGACGGCCAGGCCGAGTCCTGCGACGGCCAGGGCGGCGCCCACGAGGCTGGGCGAGGCCCAGCCCCAGCCCGCCGAGATGGCGAGGCCGCCCAGCCAGGCGCCACCGGCGTTGGCCAGGTTGAAGGCGGAGTGGTTGGACGCCGCCGCCATGGTCGGGGCGTTCTTGGCCTTCGCCATCAGCAGCATCTGGACGGGCGTCGTGATGAGGGACCCCATCGCGCCGATGAACGTGATCGTGATCAGCGCCCCGACCGTGCTGTGCACGGCGAAGTAGAACACCACCAGCCCGGCGGCGAGCAGGGCCAGCCCTCCGTACATGGTCGGACGCAGAGCGCGGTCGGTGAGCGGTCCGGCGACCAGCGTGCCGAGCGTCATGCCGACGCCGTACAGGGCGAGGACCAGCGTGGTCGAGGAGTCGGAGAAGCCGCTCAGGTTCGTCAGCATCGGCACGAGGTAGCTGTAGACCGCGAAGAAGCCGCCGAAGCCGATCACCGCGGTGGCCAGGCCGATGGCGACCTGCCGGTTGCCCATGGCCCGCAGCTCGTGCCCGATGCCGGACTGCCGGCCGCGCGGCTGGTGCGGGACGAACAGCGCCAGCGCCACCAGTGCCACGACCCCGATGACGGCCACGGCCCCGTAGGCCGCCCGCCAGCCCAGTTGCTGCCCGAGCGCGGTGCCGGCGGGGACACCGACGATGTTGGCGACCGTCAGCCCGAGGAACATCTTGGACACGGCCCGGGCGGCCCGGTCCGGAGCCACCAGCCGGGAGGCGACGACCGCGCCGACACCGAACAGCGCGCCGTGCGGCAGTCCCGCCAGGAAGCGGGCGGCGAAGAGCAGACCGAAGTCCGGGGCGAACGCGGAGGCGATGTTCCCGACCACGAAGAGGCCGGACAGCCACAGCAGCAGCCGCTTGTGGGGGACACGGGCACCGATACCGGTCAGCAGCGGCGCGCCGACCACGACGCCGAGCGCGTAGGCCGAGACGACGTTGCCCGCCTGGGGCACGGACACCCCGACCCCGTCGGCGATCTGGGGCAGCAGCCCCATGGTGGCGAACTCGGTGGTGCCGATGCCGAAGGCGACGACAGCCAGGGCCAGCAGAGCCAGAGGCATGGTGCGGGGGAACCTTTCGAAGACGGTGGTCCGGGACGGAGAAGGAGCCGAGAGGCCGAGGTCACGGGGATTTCTCGACCGGCCGCGTCGAGCACCATTGCCCAGCGCACCGCCCACACAGGGCAGGCCCATCAACACGGGAGCAATCATGGACGGGCGCGCATTCCTGGATCGCGCCGCACCGTGACGTGATCTATGTCATGTCATGACGTGCCGACGAGCGCCCGCACCCGGCCCTCGACCCTCTGTGATCGTCTCGCCACTTTCAGGCGCGTCTCACTCGTGGAGCACGCACCCCTGTCACCCGGAAGGACCGTCCCGTCCTCACGACCAGTCAGGCGCCCAACACCCATGCGCTGAAGGCCAGTTGTGCGGTGCGGGCCACCATCCGAGGAACCGGCTCACCCGCTCGGATGCTCTCGGCGCGCAGAAGATCGTCGCGCTGTGCATGGTGAGTTCATGAACACCACACCTCGCCTGAAGAAGGCCATCGCCCGCATGCCCCGCACCCTCGCCGTGACCACCGCCGTCGGCATCGCCTGCGCCGCCGGCCTGGCGACCGCCGCGCCCGCCATGGCGGCGCCCGCCACCCACGCCGCCGTCCAGGCCGCCCCGGCCGGCGGCGACGGCGAGCACTTCCAGTGCGGAAACGGCCTGCTCCCGATTCTCAACTTCTGCAACTGACCACACCGCTCGACCCGACCAGGACCACAGCCTCCCCGTGGCGGTCAGGCACCAAGGCGACAGACCTGGTGCCTGACCGCCCAGACGCGCGCGGCCAGGCTCAGACGCGAGCGTGACGGGCCGGGGCGGACGCCCGTACGGAGACGGAGCGGCGCTGCTCGCCGGCCGCCGCCCGCCCGGGGCCGAGGCGGCGCAGCCACCAACTGGACAGCCCCAGCAGACTGGCGAAGACCACGAGGAGCAGCACGGACGTCCACATGGGCCGGCTGCCGGGCGACGACCACGCCGTCCCTATGCTCGACGCCGCCCACAACAGGACGCCCGCGGCGTACAGCGTGCGCACGCGGCGCAACTGCCGGGCTACCGACGACGATTCACGGGACTCGCTCTGTGCTGCCATGCGCGCCGTGTACCCCCGTCGGCCTCATACGCACCTGCCATCTCGCGGAATCACTGTCGAGCCGGGTGCGGCCTGCGCGTAGGCTGCCGTCGGCAGGACCACGACGGGGGCGGGGTGGGATGAAGTCCGAGGTCGCACAGACACAGGGGTGGGCGTCGACGCTCGACGCGGTGGTGGTGTACGCGCAGGGCGCGCTCTGCACACGCGTCGCCCGGGGCACCGTACCGGCGGACGGCCGGGTGCGGGTCACCGGACTGCCGCGATCGATGGACCCGGGGTCCCTGCGCGCCAAGGCGGTGGGCGGGGGTGGTGTACGCGTCACCGAGGTGCGGGTCGAGGTGGACGCCGAGCCGGCCGCCACCGAGGACACCGGCTCTCTGCGGCGTGAGAGGGAGCGGCTGCGGGACGCGCACGCGGCGGCCCAGGCACGACGCGACCGGCAGGTGAACCTGATCGGGGAGACGGCGGCGCTCCGCCCGGTGCCGCCCGCCCGGGAGCCCGGGGACCCACCGCGCGCCACGCCCGCCGACGCCTGGCTGCGGCTCGCCGCGTTCGTCGACGAGCGGCTGCGGGCGCAGCAGCTCCGGCTGACCGCGCTGGAGGAGGAGCTGAGCAGGGCCGAACACGATCTCGCCGTGGCCACGGACCGGTGGGCGCGAGCCTCCACCGACGTGCCGTCCGAGCCCATCGCGACCAGCGTCGTCGCCGTCCTGACGCTCGACGGCGCGGACGCCGGTGCCGGACCGGTGGACGTCGAGCTGGAGTACGGCGTCCCGGGTGCCGTCTGGGTCCCGGCGTACCGGCTCACGCATCGTCAGGGCGAGGACGGCGGCACCCTCGTGCTGCGAGCCTCGGTCGCACAGCGCACGGGCGAGGACTGGACGGGCGTCCGGCTCGCCCTGGCCACCGCGGATCTGCGCCGCCGTCCCGGCCTGCCGAGACTGCGCTCCCTGCGACTGGGACGGCGGCAGCCCCCTCCCGCGCCGTCCGGCTGGCGGGAACCCCCGGCGGGGCTCGCCGACCTCTTCTCTGGGTACGACGCGGCAGGTCCGCGCCCCGTCCCCGTGGTCCCCGTGCGGGCCGCTCCAGGTCCCGTTCCGCCACCGCCCCCGATGCCGCCGGGCTACGGCGCGGCACCCACCGCGCTTCCCGAGCCGGGCGGGCCCGCCGCTCCCGCGGCCGCTCCCTTCCAGGCCGCGCCCCCGCCCCCGCCCGCACCGCAGGCGTACGGCATGCCGCCGGCCGGCTTCGCGGGTGCCCCGGCCGCCTTCGACGCCGCCGCGCCGGGCGCGGCACCGGCCATGCGGTCGCGGCGCGCCGCCCCCATGCCCCCGCCGCCGTCTCCGCCGGCCGCCACGGCGCCGCCTCAGCCGCGTGAGGCCGAGCTCGACTACGCCGCGCTCGTGCTGTCCGGTGCCGACGAGCCCGGTCACCGCCGGGGCCGGCTGTTCCCCGGGCCGTCGTACGACCCCCGGTCGGAGGAGTGCCGGCGTCAGGCCGAGGCGGTGGCCGCGCTGCCGCTGCCCGGGCACGCCGTGCGGCCCCGGGCGTCCGCGGGTTCCTTCGACCACCGCTACGACGCGATAGCCCGCGCCGACGTCCCCTCCGACGGTGTCTGGCACACCGTCACCGTGACCGAGATCCCGGTGGGGCTGCGCACGGAGTACCTGTGCGTGCCGTCCGTGGAGCAGACGGTGTACGCCACGGTCGTCCTCTCCAACGCGACCGACCAGGCCCTGCTGGCCGGACCGGTGGAGGTCATGAGCGGCGACGACTTCCTCACCACCGCCGCGCTGCCCACCCTCGCCCCCGGCGGCGTCCGCCGCATGGGGCTGGGACCGGCCGAGGGTGTCCGGGTCACCCGCCGCACCCAGCTGCGCGAGTCGACGGCGGGACTGCGCAACAACACGACCGTGCTCGCCCACCGCGTCCACGTGGAGCTGGCCAACCGGCTCGCGCACGCCGTCACCGTCGAGGTCCACGAGCAGGTCCCGGTCACCTCGGAACCGGACGTGCGCATCGACGAACAGGCCGACTGGACGGCACCCGAGCAGGACGGCGCCGGCGACCGGTACGCACCCGGCACCCGCGTCTGGCGCGTGGACCTGCCCGCCGGCGGCGCCACCGCCCTCGACGGCGGCTACGACATCCGCGTCCCGGCCGCCAAGGCCCTGGCCGGCGGCAACCGGAGGAGCTGACACCATGCCCGCGGACACCACCCAGCCGATCCCGCTGCCCGTCACCGCCGTCACCTGCCTGGAGGACCGCGCCCACATCGAGCGCACCGCCGACCTCGACGTCGCCGCCGGCGTCCAGCGGCTGCGCCTCGGGCCGGTCAGCGCGCTCGCGGTCGACCGCACCCTCCACGCCGACCTCACGGGCGACCACGACGCGGCCGTCCTCGACGTACGGATCGTGCGGACCTGGACGCCTCCCGGGCCGCTGCCCTCCCCGGACGACTCGGCGCTGCGCACCCGCGTCCACGCCCTGGAGGAGGAACAACGGGCCCTCGGGCACACCTGCGACCGGCTGCGCACCCGGCTCGACCTCCTCGGCCGGCTCGCCGCCGACCTCCTGCGGGACATCGCGGAAGGCGCGGGCCACGGCGAGACCGAGGAGGACCGCTGGACCCGTGAACTGGACCGGGCCGACGGCGAACGCGACACGTGCGCCGAGGAACTGCGGGCCGCCGAAGCCCGGTCCGCGGCACTCGCCGGTGAACTGGCTCAGGCGCGGCAGGCCCTCGCCCTCGCCGAGGAGCGGCCCGCCGAGCTGGTCGGCCAGGTCGAGCTGACCGTGCGCTCCGAGGCCGCCGGGCGGCTCCGGCTGCGGCTGACCCACCTCACCTCGTGCGCGCTGTGGCGCCCCGCCTACCGGGCCGTCCTCGACGGCGACTCGGTGACGCTGGAGACCGACGCGATGGTCTGGCAGCGCACCGGCGAGGACTGGTCGGACGTACGCCTCACCCTGTCCACGGCCCGTTCGGCGCTCACCACCGATCCGCCACGCCTGACGGAGGACCGGCTCACCCTCGAAGAGCGCACCGCCGAGGAGCGCCGCAGGGTCGAGGTGGAGCTGCGCGAGGAGGAGATCGCGGAGCTCGGCCCGTCGGCGGTCGTGGGCCTGCCCGGGGTGGACGACGGCGGGCAGACGCGGGTGCTGCACTCCCCCGTGCCCGTGTCCGTTCCCCCGGACGGCCGGGCCCACCGGGTGCCGATCACCACGGTGACGACGGCCGCGCGCAGCCAGTACTCCTCGTCGCCGGAACTGTCGCCGCTGGTCACCCGGGTGGTGCGGTTCGACAACACGTCCGGGCACGCGCTGCTGGCCGGACCCGTGGACCTGGTTCGCGGCAGCGGTTTCACCGGGCGCGGCACGCTGGAGTTCACCGCGCCGGGCGCCCCGGTCGAGCTCGCCTTCGGCAGTCACGACGACTACCGGGTCATCCGGCACGCCGAGGAGTCCCGCGACACTGCGACGCTGTCGCAGCGCACGCTGATCACACGGACGGTCCGTCTGCACGTGTCCCGCTTCTCGGCACCCGCCGCCCGGGGCGAGCAGGTCGTCGCCGTGCGCGAGCGGATCCCGGTGTCCGAGGTGTCCGCGGTGGACGTACGGCTGCGCAAGGAGGCGTGCGCCCCGGAGCCGGACGCGGTCGACGCGGACGGCATCGCGCGCTGGGACCTGTCCCTGCCGCCGGGCGGCCACCGCACGGTCACCCTGGTGTACGAGATCTCGGCGAGCGGCAAGGTGACGGGCCTGTGAGGCACCGGATACTTCTCCTGGCCGCCTCCCTGCTCGTCGCCGGTTGCTCGGGCGGGGGCGGGGGCGGCGGTTTCACCCTGGGCGAGGATGGCATCGCCACCGTGGCGAAGGAGGACAGGGACCTCGCGCCCGACCTGTCCGGCCGTACCCTGCACGGCGAACGGCTCTCCGTCCGTTCGTACCGGGGCGAGGTCGTCGTCCTGAACGTGTGGGGGTCGTGGTGCGCCCCCTGCCGCGAGGAGGCCGTGCACTTCGAGAAGGTCCATGAGGACCTCAAGGCGCGGGGTGTGCGGTTCGTCGGCATCAACGTCGGCGATCCCCGCGCCGGTCACGCCCGTGCCTTCGAGAAGGAGTTCGGCGTGACCTACCCGAGTCTGCACGACCCGAGCAGCAGGCTGATGCTCCGCTTCGAGAAGGGCACGCTGAGCCCGCAGACGATTCCGTCGACGCTCGTGCTCGACCGGGACGGCAGGATCGCCGCCCGCTCGCTGGCCGCGCTCGGTGAGCGGAGTCTGCGCTCGATGATCGAACCCGTTCTCGCAGAGCGCTGACCTCCCACGACGACGCGGGGCCGCCCCTCGGAGGACGGCCCCGCTCGGTGCGATGGTGCTGTCGGGTCACTCCACGATGACCCTGAAGGTGCTGGTCGTGTTGCGGATGTCCTGCGCGTTGCCGCTCATCCGCAGGTTGCGGAAGACGGCCTCGCCGACGGCCGGGCCCTGACCGGGTTCCGGCATCTCGTTGGCCCAGATGCCGAAGCCCGACTTGGCGTCGAACGCGTCGCCGCTCTTCTTGGAGTCGGTGATGGAGATGTCGGTGAAGACGGTGTCCTTCACCGGGAACTGCGGCTGCCCGTTGACGTAGTTGGTCTGGAACATCACGCCTCCGTAGGTGGAGTCGGTGATGTCCACGTCGTTGACCCGGATGCCCTGGAAGACCTTCGAGGCGGAGAACGCCCAGATGGCGGGGAAGACCTGCGAGCCCCAGAAGTGGCCGCCGGTGCGTTCCAGGGAGACGTTCTCGATCGTGGTGGGCTCGGTCCCGAAGCCGTTCATCGGGTAGCCGAAGTCCAGCGAGGAGATCGTGATGCCGGAGTAGACCAGGGTGTCGGCGACGCGGATGTTGCGGAAGGTGTTGTCGTAGCCGCCGTAGACGGCGATGCCGGCCGCCCGCCAGGTCAGGGTGGAGGTCAGGTTCTCGTAGAGGTTGTTCTTCTCGTCGGCGCCGCCGGCGTCGATGGCCGAGAAGAGGGCGAAGCTGTCGTCGCCGGTGGCGCGGGCGTCGTTGTTGACGACGTGGTTGTCCGTCGAGCCGTTCGTCATGTTGACGCCGTCGGCGAACAGGTCGCGGATACGGGAGTTCTTGATGGTCATGCTGTCGGTGTTGGCGCCCCAGTAGAGGCACACCATGTGCTCGACCCAGATGTCGTCGATGGTGATGTCGGAGACGTTGGAGAAGTCGAACACCTTGCCCGGGCCGTCGATCCGGGACGTGTAGTTGCCGAAGTAGGCGAAGCCGGCGAACGTCGAGCCCTTCGCGCCGGCCTCGGCCCGGAAGCCGACGTCAGTGTTCTCCTGGGAGGCGGGGGCGTGGAAGCGGGTGAACCACGGCCCGGCGCCGACGACCTTCACGGCCTTGCCGTAGACCTGGAACTTGCTGGACGCCTCGTAGTCACCGGCGGGCAGGTAGACGCCGACGAGCTTGCGCGTGGTGTCCATGCGGACCTTGTCGAGGGCGTTCTGGACGTCCTGGTGGGAGAAGCCGGCCGGGACCGCGTAGGCGGCCGGGTCGGGGTTGGCCTTCGCCGTCGCCTGTTCGGTGTTGACGAAGTCGATGGCGTAGGTGGAGGAGTTGGCGGCGTCCTTCTGCAGCCGGATCCGGGAGCCGGCCGGCACGGTCTTCCCGAGCTGGACGTTCGCCTCGTCGTAGATGTGGCGCGGGGCGCCGGAGCCGGGTGAGTTGCCGGGCGCGGTCTCGTTTCCGTACAGCCAGGCGTACTTGGAGGTCAGGTCGACGGGCTTGAGGAACTGGCCGTCGACGTAGACGTTGAGGGTGGTGTTCGTGCCGTCGGGGATGGAGAAGCGGGTCACCAGGGTGTTGGTGGCGGCGCGGGTGGTCCACTCGACGTACTGCCCGGTGCCGGTGAGGGTGACGGCCTTGCGGCCGCTGGCCTCGCCCGCGAGGTCGCCGATGGTGCGGTTGGGCCCGACGACCTTTGCTCCGCCGCCGGCCGTGCCGTCCTCGGCCTCGTACAGGTCGTACGGCATGTCGGCGCCGCGGCCGACGAACAGCGGCTGGGTGGTGGTGTTGTTGGCGCGCTTGACGGGCAGTTCGTTGGCGTCGGCGGCGATGACCGTCTTGACGGTGTACTTGCCGTTCGCGGCCGTCCAGGTGCCGAGGCTGACGGGTGCGGTGGTCTGGCCCGCGGCGATGGCGCCGTTGTACGAGCCGGTGAGCGTCTTGACCGTGGCGCCCTTGCCGTCCTGGACGGTCAGGGTGATGTCGTGGGCACCGGACGCGGAGGCCACCGAACCCTGGTTCTTCAGGGCGACGGTGAACTTGACGTCGTCGCCGGCCGAGGCGCTGGAGGGCGTCCAGGAGACGGGGGCGGCGAGCAGGTCGGAGCTGGCGACGGGCTTGACGACGAGGGCGTCGGGACGGGTGTAGGTGTTGTTCGCCTCGTTCTGCTCGATGACCTTCTGGGACGGGTCCACCTCGGCGCCGACCGGGTAACTGCCGGCGTCGCGGGTGCCGATGCTCGCGGAGACGGTCTTCGACTCGCCGGCGGCGAGGGCCGGGACGTCGGCTGTGGCCGCCTTGGTGCTGCCGAGGGTGAAGTCGAGGTCGGTGGCCTTGGACGCCCTGGTGCCGCTGTTGGTGACGGTCGCGGTGAGGCCGATGGTGTCCGACTCGACGGGGGCCGCGGGGGTGTGGGTGATGCCGGTGACCTTGAGGTCGGGGTTGGCGGCCGGGGTGCCGATGACCTGGAGTTCGGCGACCTGGGCGCCCGGGGCACCGGAGTTGGCGGTGAACCGGAGCCGGACGTCGGCCGCGGAGCCGGTGACCGGGATGGTCACGCTGTTTCCGGTCGCCGGGGCGAAGGTGTACTCCTTGGCGGCGGCCAGGGTCTCGAAGGTCGTGGCGTCCTGGTCGCGGCCGAGCACCTGGATGTTCTGGGTGCGGGTGGACCAGGCGGGGTCCGGGTTGAGCTTGACGACGATCCGGTCGAGGTCGGCGTTGGCGCCGAGCTTCGTGGTGAGGGTGGCGGGGTAGGCGCCGCTGCCGCTCTCCCAGTAGGTGCTGAGCTGCCCGTCGTTGGCGTTGGCGGCGACGTAGGTGAAGACGGACGAGGACGCCTCGACGGGCTTGCCCTGGGCGAGGTCGGAGCCGGCCGTCGTGCCGGGACGGGTGACGCTGTTGCTGGCCGCCGACACGTTGCCCGCGGCGTCCTTGGCCTTCACGTGGTAGGTGAAGGTGGCCCCGGCGGACGGGGTGTCGGTGTACGTCGTCACGTCACCCGGCACGGACTTGAGGAGCTGGTTGTTGCCGTAGACGTCATAGCCGGTGACCTTGACGTTGTCGCTGGACGCCTGCCAGGTCAGCTTCACGTCGCCGCCGGACTGCGTGTAGGCGAGGTTCGCGGGCGCGGTGGGCGGCTGGGTGTCGCCGCCGGCTCCCTTGCGGGTGACGCTGTTGCTGTCGGCGGAGACGTTGCCTGCGGCGTCCTTCGCACGGACGAAGTAGGTGACGTCGCTGCCGGCCGGCTGGGTGTCGGTGTAGGTCAGGGTGTTTCCGGCGACGCTCGCCCGCAACTGGCCGTTGGCGTAGACGTCGTAGCCGGTGACGGCCGTGTCGTCGCTCGCGGCGTTCCAGGTGAGCCGGATCTGGCCGGTGGCGGGTTCGGTGTAGGCCAGGTTCGTGGGCGCGGAGGGCGCCTGGGTGTCGCCCGTGGCGGGCCCGTACACCTCCAGCTCGGACACCTGTCCCGCGGGCCAGCCGGTGTTGGCGGTGATCAGGACGCGGACGTACCGGGTGGTCGTCGCGTCGAAGGAGAGCGTCGCGGACTGGTCGTTGGCGCTGTCGAAGGTGTACGCCTTGGAGGCGGTCAGGTCGGTGAAGTTCTGGTTGTCGGTCGAGCCCTGGAGCTTGAGGGTCTGGCTGCGGCTCGGCCAGCCGGCGGGGAGCCGCAGCGTCACCTCGTTCACCTTGACGGACGAGCCGAGGTCGACCTGGAGCCACTGCGGGAAGGCGTTGTTCCTGCTCTCCCAATAGGTGGCGCGGTTGCCGTCGCCGGCGTTCGCGGCACCGTAGACGTCCGCGTGCCCGCTCTCGGTGAAGGGCTTGCCCCGGGCCAGGTTGGGGGTGGCCGCGGCGGTCGTGAGGACCTGCATCTCGGCGAGCTGGGCGGTACCGGTGACCGAGTTGGCGCTGAAGTCCGCCCGGACGTAGCGGGCCAGGGTGGCGGAGACGCTGATCCGCACGGTGTTGTCGTTGCCGGGGCTGAAGACGTACGGCGCCGACGGCTTGAGCGTGGCGAACGTCTTGCCGTCGGCGCTGCCCTGGAGGGCCAGCGTCTGCGTGCGGGTCTCCCAGTGTTCGGGCAGGCGCAGCACGACCTGCCGGACGCGCTTGCTGCGTCCGAGATCGGTCTGGACCCACTGGGCGGACTTCTTCGCGGCCTGCCAGTAGGTGTCGGTGTCGCCGTCGGTGACGGCGGCCGCCGCGTGGGCGCGCCGGGCGCTGCCCGCCGTGGCCGGGGCGGTCGCGGCGGCGTCAGGACCGCCGGCCGCGTGGGCGCCGACGGCGGGCAGGCCCAGCACCGCGACGGCACACGCGAGCAGGGCGAGCGCCGTGCGCCGTTGCGGGGATCTCGGCTTGTGTCGAGTCATGCGGGGTCACTTCCTGGGGAGGCTCGCACGCCGGGGGGCGGCGAGGGCGGCTCGTTCCTGGGGAGTGGTGCCTGGCTGTGCGAGGGACCGGACCGGGAGAACCGGCCCGGAGAGAGCAGGATTTTGCATTGATTCATCGAAATATTGCAGAGCGCTGTGAGCCGGTCTACAGTCGCGACAGCACAAATTTCACCAGAATCGCTCAGCGGCAGGCGCCGCGGGTACAGGGGGACCGGAATCGTGGGGCGCCGATCCTCGACAGGCGGGTCCACGGCAGCCGATTGCGCGCATCACCGTTCTCTGCGGGCGCGGAGTCGCATGCCGTTCACTTGCGCATCGGGAGCGCAAGTGAACGCAAAGGCGCGCAATTTCTTGCGTGCCGATGAGGTATGGACCGCAGTGACTTTCAGGGCGTGAGATGCCCCTGCACGGCCGGCGCGTACCGGTCGACCAGGTCGTCGACCGCTGTCGCGCGCACCTCGGTGCCGCGCGCGATGCCGTACACGACGCCCAGGCCGAGGAGCGTGGCGACGGCCAGTTCGGCGCGCAGGCCCGCGTCGGGGCCGTCGAGGCGCGCGGTGATCCGTTCGGTCACCTGGCGGCGGAAGTTGGCGCGCAGGATGTCGCCCTGCTCGCCGTGCAGCGGCGCGAACACGATCCGCAGGAGCGGGTCGGCGCCCTGCTCGGTCTGGCTGACCAGCACATGCCGGACCATGTGGGCGCCGAGCCGCTCCAGCGGCGCGGCCAGCAGGGCCTCGGCGTCGGCCTCGAAGGACATGACCTGGGCGAAGAGGGTGTCCTTGTTGCCGAAGTACTTGAGGATCAGCGGTGGGCTGACGCCGGCGCGGTCGGCGACGGCCTTGAGGGTGATGTCGGCGTGCGCGTGCCGGGCCAGCAGGTACCGGGCCGCCCGGAGGATGGCCGCCTTGGTGGAGGCGGCGTCCCTGCGGGCCGGTGCGGGCGTGACGGGTGGAGTGCTCACGGCACTCATGCTCCCTCCAGCGCCTCGTCCCGCGCGCCCCGGGTGCCGCCCTCGGTCGCGCGCCGGACGTCCTCGGCGCCGCCGGACGGTTCGGCGGGGATGCACCAGGCGGCGACGGCGGCCACCACGGCCACCCCGCCCGCCATCACGAACGCCAGCTGGTACCCGTGCAGGGCCGGCACCGGCACACCCGCGACGGGGCGGGTGTGGTGCACGAGGATCGCGGCCACGGCCGCGCTCGAACCGGCCTGACCGACCGTGCGCAACAGGACGTTGACGCCGCTGGCGGAGGCCGTCTGCTCGGCCGGGACGGCCCGCAGGATGAGTGTGGGCAGCGCCGAGTACGCGAGGGTGGTGCCCACGGCCACCACGGTGGCGCCGGTGATGATCATCCACAGGTCGCGGCTGTCGGCGATGCGGACGACGTACCCGGCCGCGATGACCAGGGCGCCGAGGACGAGCGTGACCCGGGGCCCGCGCGCGGCGGAGATCCGGGCGGAGACGGGTGACAGCAGCAGCATGACGACACCGCCGGGCAGCAGGCACAGGCCGGTGGCCACGATGGACAGCCCCAGTCCGTACCCGGTCGCCTCGGGGGCCTGCACCAGTTGCGCCGTCACCAGGGTGTTGGCGTAGAACGCGAAGCCGGCGAGCAGCGCGGCCACATGTGACAGGCCCACCCTCGGCCGGGCCACCAGCCGCAGGTCCACCAGCGGTTCCCGGGAGCGCAGTTGCCGCGCGCACCACAGGCCCAGCACGACGACGGCACCGGCGAACAGGCCGACGACCCGTGCGCTCCCCCAGCCCCACTGGCCGCCCTGGGAGACGCCGAGGAGCAGGCACACCAGGCCGACGGCGAGCCCCAGCGCGCCCGCGACGTCGAAGCGGCCCGGCTGCCGGACCGGCGACTCCCGCACCGCCCACCGGACCAGGATCACCCCGGCCGCGCCGAGGGCGCCGGTCACCCAGAACATGGTGTGCCAGTTCGCGTACTGCACGATCAGCGCGGCCAGCGGCAGGCCCAGGGCGGCGCCGATGCCCACGGTGGAGCTCATGAGCGCGACGGCCGACCCGCGGCGCTCGGGGGGCAGTTCGTCGCGCAGGATGCTGATGGAGAGCGGGACGACCGCGGCGGCCGCACCGGACAGGGTGCGCGCGGCGATCAGGACGCCGATGTGGGAGGACAGGGCGCACAGGACCGAGCCCAGGGTCATCAGGGTGAGGGCCGCCATGAGGACGCGCCGCTTGCCGTACATGTCACCGGCCCGACCGAGCACGGGGGTGAGGACGGCGCCGGCCAGCAGGGTGGCCGTGACCATCCAGGAGACCGCGCCCGGCGAGGCGCCGGTCAGCGCGGGCAGGTCGGGCAGCAGGGGGACGACCACCGTCTGCATGACGGCCATGAGGATGCCGCCGTAGGCGAGCACCGGCACGGTGAGCCGGCTCTTGAGGCCGCTCTCGTGGAGCGGCTCGGGTATCGCGGCGGTCTGGCCCATCGGCAGGTCACTCCAGCGGGGCAGCGCCTGGTGAGGCGGCAGGTGAATGGCTATTCACCCTATCCGGTGAATGGTCATTCACCAAGGCCGGGGATTTCGCCGGCCGGCTTCCGGCGGAGTCCGCCTCCCCCCTCTCCCTTGCTCCGGACGCCCCGCACCCGTACGCTCACCGGCCATACCGACTGGACGGTAGGTGCCCGGCGAGAGGACCGCCGTCCCCGGTGGAACCGCTTCGCCGACCCCCCAGGGAGCCGCCGCACATGTCCGGAACCAATCACCAGGTACGTCTGGCCGCGCGTCCGGTGGGTGAGCCCCGGCCCACCGACTGGGAGCACACGCGGGAGCCGGTCGGGGAGCCCGGCGACGGGGAGTTCCTGGTCCAGGTGCTCTACCTGTCGATCGACCCGGCGATGCGCGGCTGGATGAACGCGGGCCGGTCCTACATCCGCCCGGTGGAGATCGGCGAGGTCATGCGCGCGGGCGCGATCGGCCGGGTGACCGCCTCCCGCCACCCCGGGTTCGCCGTGGGCGACCATGTGTCGGGCTCGTTCGGCGTGCAGGAGTACTGCGTGTCGGACGGGCGCGGGGTGACGGCGGTCGACCCCGCGGCGGCCCCGCTGCCGACGTACCTCGGCGCCCTCGGCATGTCGGGGCTGACCGCCTACTTCGGCCTGGTGGACATCGGGCGCCCCGAGCCGGGTCAGACGGTGGTCGTCTCCGGCGCGGCAGGAGCGGTCGGCAGCGTCGCCGGTCAGGTCGCCAAGGCCCTCGGCTGCCGGGTCGTCGGCATCGCGGGCGGCGAGGAGAAGTGCCGGCTCGTGGTGGACGAGTTCGGGTTCGACGCCGCGATCGACTACCGCGGCGAGGACATCCGCAAGGCGCTGCGCACCCACGCGCCCGACGGCGTCGACGTCTACTTCGACAACGTCGGCGGCGACGTCCTGGACGCCGTCCTGCCCCGGCTGGCGCGCGGCGCCCGGGTCATCGTGTGCGGGGCTGTCTCCCAGTACAACAGCACCGAGCCGAAGGGCCCGGCCAACTACCTCTCGCTGCTGGTCAATCGGGCCACCATGACGGGGATGGTGGTCTTCGACTACGCCGACCGGTACGCCGAGGGCGTCGCGCAGCTGGCGGCGTGGCGGGCCGAGGGGCGGCTCACCTCCCTGGAGGACGTCGCCACCGGGGGCGTGGCGGCCTTCCCCGACACCCTGATGCGCCTGTTCCGCGGTGAGAACCGCGGCAAGCTCGTCCTGAAGATCGCGGACTGAGCGTCCGGGAAGAGGAACGCGATGAAGGCTCTGAGCTTCCACGGCCGGCACGACATCCGTTACGGCGATGTCCCGGACCCGGCCGTCACCCACCCCACCGACGCGGTCGTGGAGGTGACCACGGCCGGTATCTGCGGCAGCGACCTGCACATCTACTCCGGCCATCCGTTCAGCCCCGAGCTCGGCTACACGCCGGGACACGAGTGCGTCGGCGTGGTGGCCGAGACCGGGGCCCAGGTCACCGGTTTCCGGCCCGGCGACCGGGTGCTGGTGCCCGCCTCGGTCGGCTGCACCCGGTGCCGGACCTGCGCCGCCGGGTTCACGGCCCGGTGCGAACGCGCGACGTCGAGCACCGAGCTCTGCTACGGCGTGAGCCCGCAGCTTCCGGGCAGCCAGGCCCAGTTCCTGAGGGTGCCGTCCGCCGACATCAACCTGGTGCGCCTGCCCGAGGGCATCTCCGACGAGGCGGCCGTGGTCCTCACGGACAACGCGCCGACCGCCTGGTACGGGTGCCGCCGGGCCCGTATCCAGCCCGGTGAGACGGTCCTGGTCGTGGGTCTGGGCCCGGTCGGGCTGATGGCCGCGCAGTCCGCCTTCGCGATGGGGGCGGCGCGGGTGCTCGGCGTGGACCTGGTGCCGGAGCGCCGTGCCTTCGCCGCCTCCTTCGGCGTGGAGCCGGTGGAGGGCGACGACGCGAAGGCCGCCGTCCGGGAACTGACCGGGGGCCGGGGACCGGACGCGGTGGTGGAGGCCGTGGGCTCGGACGCCACCATCGAACTGGCCCTCAAGGCGGTGCGGGCGGCGGGCCGGGTCAGTGTCGTGGGAGTCAGCCACAGCAAGGCGTTCCCGCTCCACATGGGGCTGGCGCAGATCAAGGAGCTCGAGTTCCACATCGGGCTCTGCTCCATCCACTACGAGCTGCCGCCCCTGATCGCCCTCGCCCAGAGCGGCCGGATCACCCCCGAGGCCGTGGTCTCGCACCGCTTTCCGCTCTCCGAGGGCCCGGCGGCGTACGCGCTCTTCGCCGACCGGTCGGACGGGGTGCGCAAGATCCTCCTCGACCCTACGGCCTGACCGGCTCCGGAGAGCGCCGGATCAGGTCGCCCGGGAACGGACGGTCATGCCGGGGCGGCGCCGGTGGACCGTCAGGTACGACAGGCCCCGCTCTCCCGCGGCCAGGGCGCGCCGGCTGCCGCGGGGCAGCCACAGCAGGCCGCCGGTGGCCAGGGGCTGGTCGCCGCCCAGTCCGGTGACGGTTCCCTCGCCGGCGACGACGAGGAGCAGGACGTCCAGGTCGGGTTCGACGTGGGTGCCGACCCGCCGTCCTGGCGGCAGATGGACGACGTCGGCGTCCAGCTGCCGCCCCGGCTCGGCGAGTCTCCACAGGACCCCGGCCGACGCGGGCGCGTCGGTGAGGGTCGTGACGTCGCAGAGCAGCCGCGCGAGCGGCTCCTCCTCGGGGCCGGTCGCTCCGCCGGGATCGCCCACGAGCCGTTCCTTGCGATCAGGTGCTGCGGGCGATCATACGGAGGCGGCGCGGCCGCTCAGATCGAGAACCGCTCCCTGCGCAGCAGGGGCCGCACCCGGCTCGCGAACCCGCCCGTGCGGAACGGGGCCTGGAGCAGACCGGGGCGCAGCCGCTGGGCCAGGGCGGCGATGATCATGCCCTGGTCGAGAGCGAGGACGAAGTCGCTGACCCGCCCGGTGGTGACGTCGACCGAGTCGCGGAAGCCGTAGCGGTCGTCGTAGGCGCCGAAGGCCCGGTCCAGGCCCCGGAGGTTGGCGACGGCCTCGGCGGGCGCCTGCGCCAGGGCGAGGAAGGCGGCGTGCGGGGTGACGACACCGAGCGAGTGGTAGCCGTCCTCCTGCATGCCGAGGGCGTCGACGCCGTACTCGCGGTAGCCGCCGTCGGGGACGGAGGCCGGGGAGAAACCCCAGTAGCCGTAGCCCTGTTCGGCCAGACCGTGTTCGATCTGGGCGCGGACGTACCGCTGGTGCGTCAAGCCCCAGGAGCGCGGCGCCCACTCGGACTCGGGCACGAAGAGGGGGACCATCAGCGCCTCGAACATCGAGCCGCCCCAGGTGGGGACGACATCGAGGCCCCGATAGGTGTAGTGCCCCTCCCACACCCGCACACCGTCGATGTCGGTGTAGGCACCGCTCGGCTCCTGCTCCTGACCCGCCCCGGGCAGCAGGGTGCGGAACAGGTGCCAGTAGTGGTCGGACGGCACCGACCCGTCCGCGATACCGAGGTAACTGGCCATCCGGGGCTCGGTGTTGAGCGCCCCGTAGTGGTGACCGGTGGGCTCGCCCTTGCCGGGCTTGTCCGGCCAGTAGCCGCCGCGCAGCTGGCCCGGTCCGGCGACGGGGTCCGCCGGGTCGTAGGGGGTGTAGTAGTACGACCAGTCCGCGTCGGCGAGGAGCGCTCCGACGCGCGGCCGCAGGGCGGGATCGGCGTGGGCGGCGATGCGCAGCCCGGTGACCAGCCACGCGTTGTCCACGCTGGACAGGAAGGGCCGGACCGGGTCACCGGTCTCCGGCCAGGCGGTCAGCAGGGAGCCGTCGTGGGCGTCGTACCAGTTGAACCAGAACCCATGGGCGCGTTCCAGCCGTTCGACGGCGCTCAGGGCGCGGTCCAGGCGGCGGTGCATGGTCGACTCGGAGATGAGGCCGAGTCCGGCGGCGGCGACCGTGGACCACAGGCCGCAGCCGATGTTGGTCGGCGAGGTCTGCGCGGAGGGGACGGGAGTGCCGGGGCCGCTGACGTCGATCTTGTCGGTGGCCAGACCGAGTTCGGTCGTCATGGCCTCCATGGAGCGGTGGGTCGCGGCGAACCACTGCTTCAGCAGACGGTGGGCCGAGGCGTCGGCGGGCGCGGCGTGGGCGGTGAGCGGGGTGGCGCAGGTGAGGGCCGCGGCGGTGCCGGCGGCGGAGGTGATGAAGCGTCGGCGGTTCATCGGTCTGGCTCCCTGGGGTGAGGGGACGGACGGTGCGGTGCCGGAATGCGGGGGTGCCGAGGAGACGTGCGGAGGGGGACCTGAGGCGGGGACCGGCCGGTGTCAGGGGCCGGCCGGCCCCCGCCTGTTCGGGGCGGCCGCGGGGCGGGGACGCGCAGGCGTCGGCGCCGGTCCGGGCCGGCGGGTCAGTCGCCGATGCGGGGCAGCGTGCGCTCGCGGCCGTGGCCGCCCAGCCAGACCGCGGACGGCTTGGCCGTGCGGGCGAAGGTGACGGGGTGGACGGCGATGAGGCCGAAGGTGGGCCGGTAGGAGCCCCACTCGTAGTTGTCGAGGGCGCTCCACGCGAGGTAGCCGCGGACGTTGAGTCCGTCGTCGAGGCAGGCGGCGACCGCGTCGAGGGCGCCGGTGTAGTAGTCGACCCGGCGGCTGTCGTCGGCGGTGGCGATGCCGTTCTCGGTGACGATCAGCGGCGTGTCGTCGCCCAGGACCGCGGCGGTGTGCCGCAGGGCGTGACCGACGGCCGTCGGGTAGTACTCCCACTGGGTGAGTGTGCGTTCGGCGTCCTCGGGCGCGGGGATCGGGCCGTCGGCGCCGATCTTGGTGCGGGTGTAGGACTGCACGCCGATCCAGTCGTCGCCGCGGGCCGCCTCGATGAAGACGTCCTCGCGCGGGTGACGGTAGTCGGCGGTGACCTGCTCGGCGCCGGGGAGGGCCTGGTACACCTGGTTCGCGACGGTCCAGCCGACCTCGATGCCGGGGTGCCGGTCGCGCAGCGTCTTCACGGCCGCGTGGTGCGCGGCGATGACCGCGTGGGTGGTCTCCTCGTCCGGGGTGGGCAGCCCGGCGGGCGGGAAGCCCTGGTCGCCTGCCTTCTTGGCACCGGCCATCACGGCGATCATGTTGGGTTCGTTGATGGTGCAGACGTACGGCACCCCGTCGGCCATGATCGGCGCGCAGTGCTCGACGTAGCGGGCGAAGAGGTCGACGGCGCCGTCCGCGGTCCAGCCGCCGCGGTCCTCGAACCACTGCGGGACGGTGAAGTGGTGCAGCGTCACCATGGGGCGCAGCCCCCGGGCGACGGCGCCCTCGACCATCCGTCGGTAGTGGGCGATCTCGGCGTGGGAGAAGGTGCCGGGGACCGGTTCGATGCGGGACCACTCGATGCCGAACCGGTAGTCGGTGAAGCCGAGCCGGGCGAGGAGGTCCATGTCCTCGTCCCAGCGGTGGTAGCTGTCGCAGGCGTCGAGGCTGGGCTCCTCGATGCCGGCGGCGGGGTCGTGCTCCTTGCGCCACCAGTCGCTGTTGACGTTGTTCCCCTCGATCTGGTGGCCCGCGGTGGAGGCGCCCCACAGGAAGCCGTCGGGGAAGGGGGTGGTGCGGTGCGTCATCGTGTGTGGCTGTCTTTCCGTGGGTGGGCGTGTGGGGGTCGTCCGGGCATGACGGCCCGGCCCGGTGGCGTGCGGGACGGCGGCCGGGAGGGATCGGGTGACGTGGTCGGGCCTGCTTGAGGCCGGTGGGGCCTACTTGAGGCCGGCCGTGGCCACGCCCTGGGTGAAGTGCCGTTGCAGCACGGCGAAGACGAACAGGACCGGCAGGACCACGAGCAGCGAGCCGGCCATCAGCATGCCGTTGCCGCCGGCGACGGTGCGGTTGGGGTCGTTGGCGAAGGTCGCCAGCGCCACCGGCAGCGTGTACTTGTCGGGGTCGTTGGTGGCGATCAGGGGCCAGATGAAGTTGTTCCAGGAGCCGAGGAACGTGAAGATCGTCAGCGTGGCGAGGGCGGGCTTGACCAGCGGCATCACGATCCGCCAGAAGATGTACCACTCCCCCGCGCCGTCGAGCCGGGCCGCCTCCAGCAGCTCGTCGGGGACCTGGAGCATGAACTGCCGCATGAGGAACACCCCGAACGCGCCCGCCGCGTACGGCAGCACCAGGCCGGCGTAGCTGTCGATCAGGCCCATGCCGTTCATCAGCACGTACAGCGGCAGGATCATGAGGTTGCCGGGGACCATGAGGGCGGCCAGCACCAGGCCGAAGATCTTGGAGCGGCCGGTGAAGTCGAGTTTGGCCAGCGCGTAGCCGAGCATCGAGCAGAACACCAGGTTGCTGACGGTCACCAGGACGGCCACGATCAGCGAGTTCAGGAAGTACCGCGGCATGTCGAGCTGGTCGAGCAGGGCGGTGAAGTTGTCCAGCGTCCAGTCGGTGGGGATCCAGACCGGCGGGCTGGCCGTGAGGTCCTGCCGGGTCTTGAACGCGGACAGCGCCATCCACAGGAACGGGGCGGCCATCACCAGCAGTCCCAGCGAGGCGACGGCGTACAGCAGCGGCTTGCGCGCGCGTCCGGCGCGGTGCGGGCGTGGAGCCTTGACGGCTGTCTCGGCGGTCATCGGGTGTTGTCCTTCAGCAGACGGAGCTGGAGCACCGTGATGCCCATGATCACGACGAACAGGACGTACGCCATGGCGCCGGCATAGCCCATGTGGAAGAAGTTGAAGCCCTCGCGGTACATGTCGAGCGACACCGTCAGGGTGGAGTCGGACGGGCCGCCCTGGGTCATCACGAACGGTTCCTCGAACACGTTGAGGTAGCCGATGGAGGTGATGACGGTGGCGTAGAGCAGAGTGGGCCGCAGCAGCGGGACGGTGATGCGGCGCAGTTCCTGCCAGGCGCCCGCGCCGTCCAGCCGGGCCGCCTCGCGGACCTCCGTGGGGATCGCCTGGAGGCCGGCGACGCACAGCACCATCACGGTGCCGAGGTTGCGCCACACCGCCATGGCGATGAGCGACGGCATGGCCCAGGTCTCGGAGCCGAGGAAGTCCGGTGCACTCACGCCGATCTCGGTGGCCAGGGAGGCGACCAGTCCGTCGGACGGGTCGAGGACGAACCGCCAGACGATGGCCACGGCGACGATCGTCGTGACGACGGGAGCGTAGAAGCCGATCCGGAAGAACGTCCGGGCCCGGTCGATGCCGTTGTTGAGCAGGATCGCCGCGAGGAGCCCGAGGACGATGGTCGCCGGTACGCCGACGACGACGAAGTAGGCCGTGTTGAACAGGGCCGTGAGGAACGTGTCGTCCTGGAACAGCCGGGTGTAGTTGTCCAGGCCGACGAACTCGGCCTCCAGCGGGCGGGTGACGTGGCGGGCCCCGAAGTCGGTGAAGCTCATGAGGAGCGTGGCGACGATCGGGAAGAGCATGAACAGCCCGAACAGCACCAGGAAGGGCGTGGAGAACAGCCACCCGGTCAGGTTGTGCCTGCTCGGGGACCGGCGCCCGCGCCGCGCGGGGGTACGGCCGGGCCCGGGACTCTTGTCGACGGCCGCGTGGGGGGCGGCCGGTCCTGTGGTGAGGGACATGAAGGGGGCTGCTCTCTTACTTCACGAGGCCTTCGATCTGGGACTGGGCCTTGTCCAGGGCGGCCTTGGCGCCGGACTTGCCCTGGGTGACGGACTCGATCGCGGCGTCGACCTTGGAGGTGATCTCGGTCAGCCGGGGCTGGGCCGGAGGGGTCTTGGCGGTGTCCATCTGCCGGCGCCAGATCTGCAGGTCCGCGTCCTTCGCGAGGTCCCCCGACGTCCAGGCGCCCTTGTGGGCGGGGAGGTCGTTGGTGCGCTCGAACCAGTCGGCCTGGCCCTTGGCGTCGGCGAGGAAGGAGATGAACCCGGTGGCCGCGGCCTTGTGCCGGCTGTCGGCCGACACGGCGAGGCTGGAACCGCCGGCCATGGACACGGACGCCTTGTCGGCGGGGACGGGTGCGATGGCCCACTTGCCCTCGAGGTCGGGGTAGTTCTCGTCGAGGAGACCGGTCATCCAGGGACCGCCGAGGAACATCGGCACGGCGCCGGTGTTGAAGTCCTTCGTCACGTCGTAGCCGGGCTGGACGGACGTGTCGCTGAGGTCCTTGCGGAAGTAGCTGCCGTAGTTCTCCAGCGCCTTGACGGCGGAGGGCGAGTTCACGACGGGCTTGCCGTCGTCGTCCAGGACGGCACCGCCGGCCGAATACAGGAACGGGTAGAAGCTCTGCACGGTGTCCAGGCCGCGGGGCTGGATCGACAGGCCCCACTCGGTGCCTGCCTTCTCCTGGTACGCCTGCGCGGCGCTCCGCAGCTCGGCCATGGTGGCCGGGGCCTTGTCGATGCCCGCCTTCTTCGCGAGGTCGGTGCGGTAGAACAGCACCCGGGTGTCCACGTACCAGGGCACGCCGTAGGCGGTTCCGTCGTACGAGCCCTGCTGCCAGGCGGCGGGGAAGAAGTCCGCTTCCTCGAAGGTCTCGGTGTCGACCGGCTCCAGGACGCCCATGTCGGCGAACTCGCCCAGGTAGGTCCCGCCCATCTGCACCACGTCCGGCAGCTTCCCGGCGGCGGCCGCGGCGACCAGCTTCTGGTGGGCGACGTCCCAGCCGATCGGCGTGACCTTGACGGTGATGTTGGAGTGCGTCTTCTCGTACTCCTTGGCGACATCGCCGAGCTTCTCGCCCTCCGTGCCCATGGCCCACACGGTCAGGGTCTGCTCGGCGTCGGCTGCCACACCCGCGCCACCCGAGCCGCCGCAGGCGGTGAGGGTGAGCGCTGACGCGAGGGCGAGGGCCAGCGACCCGGTGGCGGCGGCGCGGTTCATGGAGGGCTCCTCCTTGAGCTCTGATGGATGTATGCGCTGCCTGTAAGCGCATACATCACTCTGTTGCAGCACTTCGGGGCCTGACAAGAGGGGTTGTGGTCACACTCCGGTAACGAGCGCGAAACGCCGGACGGCCCGCACGGCACCGGCGCCGCTCGGAGGGTCGCGGCCAACCCGCTCCAGCAACGTAGGCCGGATCATTGCAGAGGGAAAGCATCTGTGACGCATACCCCGGCCGGGACGGGGACTTGGGGCGGACGTGACCTCCCACTGGGCCCGGCCTCGACCTGTGGGCATACTGCGCCGGGACGAGCGGGTGCGCGCCGCGAGGGCCTCGGGCGTGGTGAGAGGACCTGGACGGCTTTGCTCCCGTTACCCGCCACCGCCCGTCGAGTTACCCGCCACCGCCGGTCGAGTTACCCGCCACCCCCGTCGAGTTGCCGGCCACCGCCCATGGAGAGACGGCCTCCCGGCCCCCGACGGATCACGGACGCACTAGCCTGCCACGATGGAACGCGGACCCGAGGCACCCGACCGACCCGCACCTTCCACACCTCCGGAGCTTCCGGCACCTCCGGAACTTCCGGCACCTCCGGAGCTTCCGGACGGAGCGGACGACGGCGACCGGGCGAACGAGTACGACCTCTTCGCCGAGACGTACGCCGCGGAGAACGAGAACAACCTTGTCAACGCGCACTACGAGCGCCCCGCCATGCTGGCGCTGGCCGGCGACGTGACCGGCCGCCGGATCCTGGACGCCGGCTGCGGCGCCGGTCCGCTGTCCGCCGCGCTGCGCGAGCGCGGGGCTCTCGTCACGGGCCTCGACGCCAGTTCCGCGATGCTGGAGCTGGCCCGGCGCCGACTCGGGGAGGACGTACCGCTCCACAGGGCGGACCTGGGCGAGCCTCTGCCGTTCACGGACGGCGCGTTCGACGACGTGGTGGCGTCCCTGGTCCTGCACTACCTGGAGGACTGGGGCCCGGCGCTCGCGGAGCTGCGCCGGGTGCTCCGGCCCGGCGGGCGCCTGATCGCCTCGGTGGACCACCCGTTCGTGGCCTACACCATCACCGAGCCGCGGCCCGACTACCTCGCGACGACGCCTTATACCTTCACCTGGTCGTTCGACGGGCGTCCGCAGCGGATGCGATTCTGGCGCCGGCCGATCCACGCGATGACGGACGCTTTCGGGGCCGCCGGGTTCCGGATCTCCGCCCTCAGCGAGCCGCGCCCCGATCCGGCCGCGCGGGACCGGTTCCCCGAAGACTTCGACGACCTGTCGACAAAGCCATGTTTCCTCTTCTTCGTCCTGGAGGTGCCGGGGCCGGACACGGCCGCGATCGGCTGACATCCGTCCACGGAGCAGTCAGACGGCGCCGAACGTCCCCGTCCCGACGTCCGCGCAGCCGCAGCTCGCCCGGCGCGCGACGCTGACCGGCAGCACGAGGGACACCGGCTCGTCGCCGCTCTGGCCGTGCAGGCGTCCGATCAGCAGCTCGGCGGCCTGCTCCCCCATGCGCACCATCGGCTGGCGGACCGTGGTGAGGGAGGGCCGGACCAGACGGCTGAGGGGGATGCCGTCGAACCCGGTGACGGCCACCTCGTCCGGCACCCGTACGCCCCGGCGTTCGAGGGCCTGGAGCGCGCCCACGGCCATCTGGTCGTTGGCGAAGACGAAGGCCTCGGGCCGCTCACCGTCGGTGTCGCACAACAGGTCCGCCGCGCGGGCGCCCTCCGCCTGCGTCATCATCGGCATCCGCAGCGCGGGCCGCTCCCCGGTGTCGGCGCCGGCCTCCGCGCACGCCCGGCGGAAGCCACGGAAGCGGGCCTCGACGTCCGGCGACGTGTCGTCCACTCCGACGTAGGCGAGGCGGCGCAGCCCGTGGTCGTGCAGGAGGTGCCGGGTCAGTTCGTACTGGCCGTCCTCGTTGGCCACCTCCACATGGTCGAGGTGGTCCAGGGAGGGGTCGGCTCGCGGCCCGGCGAGCATGACGACGGGCCGGCGCCGGGAGATGACCTCCAGCTCCTCGGTCGGCACGGTCCGCGCGAGCACCGCGAAGCCGTCGACGCGGCCGGCGACCTTGGCCACGAGGCTCTCCGGGCCGCCTTCGAGCGAGGCGGCGATCAGCAGCGCGTAGCCGTGACGGCGGGCGGCGCGTTCCATGCCGCGGATGATCTGGTCCGAGTAGAGCATCGCGGCGTCGTCGTCCTCGATGTCCGCGGTGTCCGGGTCCGCGTAGTCGGGGAAGCAGAGGCCGAGCACTCCGGTGGACCGGCTGGCGAGGCCCCGCGCGTTGCCGCTGGGCACGTAGCCGAGTTCGCGGGCGGCGGCGAGGACACGCTCGCGGGTGGCGGCCCGGACGGAGTCGGGGTTGCGGTAGACCCGGGACACGGTCGCGATGGACACGCCGGAGCGCTCGGCGACGTCGTACACCGTGGGTGCGGCGTTCACGATGCGGCGCCCTCCATGATCGTTCCCCCGCTCCTGCTGGTCGCGCAAGGCGCCGACCTGTGAATGAAAGCGCATTCACCCTAGGGCTGCGGCGGGGTGTGAAGCAACCGTGGACGGCCGGTGCCCGGGGCGGTTCCGCCGGTGTCGGGCCCCACCGCACCGTCGACCTGGCGGGCGAGGGCGACGTGCGCCCGGGGCGACGGGGGCCTTGCGAGACGTACAGGCGATGACTCCCTCCGACCGCGTTCGGGACCTGAGACGGGACCACCGATCGGTGACCCGACTCCTGAACCGTGACCGTTCCCCTGAAGGGCTTGAGCACGACCGCTGGTACGCCCCCTCGGACGGTGGAACCCGGTGGGTGGCGACCGTGCGTGAGTTGCGCCGCGAACGCGAACCCCCCGCATGTCCGGCCTGCCCACAGCACGGACCTACGGCACACGACGTCTAGGTCGCCTGCATCGGTCATGTGGCCTGCGTCGGCCGGAAGGGCGTCGACGCGCACCGAGCTCAGTGCCTCGGCTGCGGTGTCCACCCCGGTGGGCCGAAGGCGTATCCCGCGCGGTCGCGCCAGCGGGTGGCCGTGCGGATGTCGTGCCAGGTGGCCGCGTACTCGTGGAAGGCGACCCGCAGCGGGTTGTAGGTGCCGATGTTCTTCGTCAGGCCGTACACGACACGCTCGCCCTCCGGCTGGAACGTCCCGAAGAGGCGGTCCCAGACGATGAGGATGCCGCCGTAGTTGCGGTCCAGGTAGACGTTGTTGGAGCCGTGGTGGACCCGGTGGTGCGAGGGCGTGTTGAAGACGAGCTCGATCGGCCGCCAGAGGCGGTCCACGCGCTCGGTGTGCAGGAAGAACTGGTAGATGAGGCTGACCGACTGCTGGAGCAGGATCATCCACGGCGGGATGCCGAGCAGGGCGAGCGGCATCCAGAACGGCAGGCCGCTCATCGGCGTCCAGCTCTGCCGCAGTGCCGTCGACAGGTTGAACCGCACGCTGGAGTGGTGGACCACGTGGCTCGCCCACAGCAGCCGGACCCGGTGGTGTGCGCGGTGGAAGGCGTAGTAGGCCAGGTCCTCGGCGAAGAACAGCAGCACCCAGGTCCACGCCGAGCCAGGGGACAGCTGCCAGGGCGCCACCGTGTAGAGGGCCGCGTACGCGACGATCACCACCGCCTTCCACGGCAGGGCGATGACCTGGCTGCCCGCGCCCATCGACATGCTCGTCGCGGTGTCGCGGACCTCGTAGCCGCGTTCGTCGTCGTCCGGCAGGAAGCGGTACGACAGCGCCTCCACGGCGACCAGCAGGACGAACGCGGGGATGGCGTAGACGACGGCGGGTATCACGCCGTACCTCCTTCGGGTTCCCGGGCGGGGCGGGCGGCGCGGACGCTGTGGGCCAGCAGGGCGCGGGCCGCGGCTTCGGCGCCCTTCTCGTCGCGGCAGGCGATCAGTGCGGCCAGCTTCATGTGGCCCGCGATGTCCAGCAGTTCGGTAGCGCGCAGGGCGACCGGGACCTCGCCGGCGGTGAAGCGGTCCGCGACCAGGGTGTTGAAGGCCAGCAGGTAGGCGATGTTCCCGGAGCCCTCGACGACGAGCCGTCACCACGCCACGTCCGCCGCCGCCAGGTCGGCGAGGTCGGGGCCGAGGTGGGCATAGGCCGCCGCCGCGGCGACGATCTCGGACGCGGTCTGCTCCGGGCAGCGCGCGGCGCACAGCCTCGCCGCGTCCGCCCCGATGGACGCCCGCATCTCCAGGATGTCGCGGCTGAGGTCGTAGGACAGGGACAGGCCGTCGGTGTGCGCGACTTGCAGGGCGAGGTCGAGTCCGGCGGTGCGCCGCCAGTCGAGCACCCGGGTGCGTCCGCCGTGGCTGACCTCGACGAGCCCCGCCTGCTGGAGCCGCTTCACCGCCTCCCGTACCGCGTGCCGGTTGACTCCGAACTCGGCGGCCAGATCACGCTCGGAGGTCAGCGGGGTGCCCGGGGCGAGAGCACCGCTGAGGACACGGTCCCGGAGCAGCGTGAACAACTGGTCCGAGACCGCCTCGCGGCGGATGCGCTCCTCTGTCATGCACACAGCCTGAGGGTGCCGGCAGCGACTGGTCAACTGGTTGGACCACACCGCTGCCATGGCTGGAATCAGCTCCCCGGCGTCGTCGGAGGATGGAGGCGGACGGTCACGAGTCATCCGTGAAACGCGGCCACAAACCTGTGCGTTGGCAATCGATGGACGTCGCTCCACGGCCGGGCCACCACTTCACCCGTTAGATTCTGCGTACGTGCGGACCCGGTGTCCGCGACAGGGACACGTAGAGAGAGGTGTCACGCGTCATGTCCGGAAGCAGCACCACGGTCACGGAGTTGACCTCGCAGTACAGCGCCCAGGTGACCGCCGACCTGGAACGCAACCGCAAGGAACAGGACCGCATCACCGGTGAGATCGAGGTGTTGCAGGCCCAGTTGACGGCACTGCGGCACGACCGGACCGTCCTGGAGAACGTCCAGCGGGCGCTCGGAGCCGCCCAGGAGGCCGGCGTGGCGGACGACGCGTCCGTCCCGGCACCGGAAGAAGAGGAGCCCGTCGCGGTCGTGCCCGCCCCGCGCGCCCGGGAGCCGCGCACCACCCGGCGCACGAAGGCGGCGGGTGCCGGCAAGCGGGCCAAGGAAACACGCCCGGCCAAGCAGGCCAAGGGCAAGGGCACGGGGACCGGCACCGCGAGCCGCCGCCGCACCGGCGCCAAGAGCACCTCCACCGACGCCGGCAAGGGCACCGACAAGACCACCGCGAAGGCCGTCGACGCGGCCGCGTCGTCCAGCGCGTCCTCGCCGTCACTCGTCGAACTCGTGCGCGGTCATCTGGCCGAGCGCCAGGAGCCCCGCTCCGCCGCCGAGGTCGCCTCGACGCTGGCCGAGCAGTACCCCGAGCGCGGCGTGAAGGCGACGGTGGTGCGCAGCACGCTCGAAGGGCTCGTGGCCCGGAACCAGGCGCACCGCAGCAAGCAGGGCCGGTCCGTCTTCTACACCGTCCCGGACGCGTCCGCGCCGTCCGCGCCGTCCACCCCCGCCGAGCGGAGCCCTGAGGAGGAGTCGGACTGACCCGGTCGGACCGGCCCACGACCGCCGTACCCCGGCCGGGCGCCACCCCCGAACGGACCAGCGTCCGTGGCCTTTCCGGTGATTTACGCCCGCCCGGGTCCGTCGCCCGGGCGGCGGCGGGTACGGCGTCTGCGGACCGGCTCACGACCTGGAGGAGAGTGGCCATGTACGCAGTGGTGCGGCGGTACGAAGGAGTGACCGATCCGGCGGAGGCGGGCCGTCGGGTGGAGGAGGAGTTCGTGCCGCTCCTGCGCCGGGTCCCCGGGTTCGTGGCCTACTACTGGGTCGACGCGGCGGACGGCGTCATGTTGTCGATGGGTGTCTTCGAGGACCGGGCGGGCGCCGAGGAGTCGACCCTGCGGGCCGGTGACTTCGTACGGGATCGTCTGGCCGAGCTGCTGCCCCAGCCGCCGCTGGTGGCGGCCGGCGAGGTCGTGGCCCATTCGTAGCGGGCGGCGGCGCCGTACGGTCCCCTCCCCCGCACCCTCGGCCCCGACCGGGACCACGACACTCTGGAGGCAACGGTGACGGTCAACCGCCTGGGAATGGTGGTGCACGGCGGGCGTCCGGAGGCCACGGACGCGGCCGCCGCGGTGCGCGCCTGGTGCGCCGAGCAGGATGTGCCATGCGCCGACATCGACGTGTGGCACGAGGGCGGGCGACTCAACGCCCGCGACGAGGTCGAGGCCGCCGGTGACCCGGACCTCATCGTGACGCTGGGCGGGGACGGCACGTTCCTGCGCGGCGCCAGGCTGGCGGCGGAGAGCGACGCCCTCGTGCTGGGGGTGGACCTGGGCCGGGTGGGCTTCCTGACGGAGGTGTCGGCGACCGCCATGCGGGCCGCGCTGGACGCGGTGCGGGAGGAGCGCTTCGACATCGACAGCCGCATGCTGCTCGCCCTGCGCGCCTCCCGTCTCCTGGAGGTGCCGCCCGGCATGGAGGCCCTGATGGAGTACGGGCGCGGCCCGCTGCTGCCGCCTCCCCGGGTGCGTTCGGACTGCCGGATCGACGAGGACTGGGGCGTCCCGCTGGACGTGACGGCGCTCAACGACGTGGTGCTGGAGAAGCTGTCCCGTGACCGGCAGGTGTCGGTGGGCGTCTACGTGTCGGGCAGGCTGCTGGCGTCGTACTCGGCGGACGCCCTGCTGGTGGCGACGCCCACGGGTTCCACCGCCTACAGTTTCGCGGCCGGCGGGCCGGTCGTCTCGCCACGGGCGGAAGCGCTCGTCTTCACGCCGGTCGCCCCGCACATGGCGTTCGACCGGTCGGTGGTCACCGCGCCCGACGAGCCGGTCGGGCTGCGCATCCTGGAGCGGTCCGGGCAGGCTGCGGTCAGCATCGACGGGCAGCTGCGCGGTGTGCTGGGGCCGGGCGACTGGATCGGCGTGTACGCCGCGCCGCGCCGGCTGCGGGCCGTACGGCTGGGGCCGATGGACTTCTACGGGCGGCTGCGGGAGCGGATGAACCTGACCGACGCGCCGGCCGCCGTCGCCGACGGTTCGCCCGCGCCGCTCTGGTCGGTGACCACGCCACCGCCGGGTGACATCGCGCACCTCGCCCTGCTGACGGCACTGGACGGCCCGCCGGGCGCGCCCTGAGGGGTATCGACGACGGTGACGCCGTCCGACACCTCCGGCAGTGCGCATTCCGTGCCGGCCGGTGCTACGGCTGGGTAGGGTCAGGTCGTGGGGCGCAGCAGGGGGAAGCAGGACGGCGGGTCGGCCGCGGAGGCCGGGGGTGAAGTCCTGCCCCGGACCGCGCGGTTGCTGTGGTACGCGTCGGCCGGTCTGGTGCTCGGCGTCCTCGGCACCGCGGTGCTCGTCGCCGGAGCGGGGCACGGTCGTCGGCTGCCGGTGGCCGTGGTCCTGGTGCTCGCACAGGTCTGCGCCCTGAGGTGGCAGGTGCGCGCCCCGCTCCCCGTGCTCGCCGTGAACGCGCTGACGGGGCTGGTGGTGTGGGCCCTGCTGCCCGCGGTCTCCGTGACAGGCTCGCTCCTCGCGGCGCAGATCACGTTGTGTGTGCTGTCGGCGACACGGCCCCGGCGTGTGTCCGTGTCCGCGCTCGTCGTGCTCTGTCTGCCGGGGGCTGCGGCGTTCGCGGACGGCGGCCCCGCGGGCCTGGCGGTCTGTCTGCCGGCGATGGTCCTGGCGTGGACGGCGGGGCAGTGGCGCAGGGCGCAGCAGGAGCGGCTGAGGGCGGAGACGCGCCGTGCCGTGGCGGAGGAGCGGGCCCGTATCGCGCGTGAGGTGCACGACGTGGTGGCCCACACCCTGTCGGTGATGGTCGTGCAGGCGGCCGCCGCGGACGACGTGTTCACCGACCGGCCCGAGCGGGCGCGCGAGGCGTTGCGGGCCATCGAGACCGCCGCGCGGTCCGCACTGGGTGAACTGCGCATGCTGCTGCGGGCGTTCGGGCCCGAAGCGGACGACGAAGCCGTGGCACAGCGGCGGGCACCGGGGCCCTCGCTCGCGCATCTGGACGAGCTGGCGGACGCCGTACGGGCGTCCGGTATGACGGTGCACGTGGTCACCGAGGGCGTCACCGACACCCTGCCCGCGTCCGTGCGTCTGGCGGCCTACCGGATCGTCCAGGAGGCCCTCACCAACACGCTGCGCCACTCGGTCGGTGCGGACGAGGTGAGCGTGCGGGTGACGACCGAAAGGCACTGCGTGACCGTCAACGTGACCGACAACGGGCGTACGGCGAAGGGTGCCGGACCCCCGGCGGGAGGAGGGCGCGGTCTGCTGGGGATGAGGGAACGCGCCCAACTCGTCGGCGGGAGCGTGCACGCCGGTCCGCGCCCGGGAGGCGGCTTCGAGGTCGCGGCACGGCTCCCGGTGGAGGTCGCGTCATGACCCTGCGCGTCGTCGTGGCCGACGACCAGGCCCTGGTCCGCACCGGCTTCCGCATGATCATCGACGCCCGCGACGATCTGGAGGTGGTCGGCGAGGCGTCCGACGGGCGCGAGGCGGTGCGGCTGACGCGGGAGCTGGTCCCCGACGTGGTGCTGATGGACGTTCGTATGCCCGTCGTCGACGGCATCGAGGCGACCCGGCAGATCTCGGCGGCCGGCAGCCGGGCCAGGGTCCTCGTGCTGACCACCTGGGACATCGACGCGCACGTGGTCGCGGCCCTGCGGGCCGGTGCGAGCGGCTTCCTGCTGAAGGACATCCGCCCGGGTGAACTCGTCGACGCCATCCGTGTCACCGCCCGCGGCGACGCGCTGCTGGCGCCCGCCGTGCTCGGCCGCGTCCTCGACCGGTTCCTCCGTACCGTTCCCGACCCCGCTCCCCCGCCGTCCCTGGACGGCCTCTCCGGCCGCGAGCGGGAAGTGCTCACCCTGATCGGTCAGGCCCTGTCGAACGCGGAGATCGCCGGGCGGCTGTGCCTGTCGGAGGCCACCGTCAAGAACCACGTCACCGCGGTGCTGCGCAAGCTGAACCTGCGGGACCGGGTGCAGGCCGTCGTCGCCGCCTACGACCACGGACTCGTACGGCCGCGCCGACCCTGACGCCGGACTCCTCCCTGAGGAGGAGCCCGGGCGGAGCTCCCCCTCTGCGTTCCCAGGGTCCGGCCCCTCCCACGGCCGATGTCCCGCCGTGACCCGCGGTCCTACCGTCGTTCCATGACCGACGACCTGGCCTGCGCCATGTATCTGCTGGCCCACGACGAGGCAGCCGAGGGCCCGTACGACCGTTCCCGGACGGCTCTGCTGGTCCGTGCCTGTGCTGTGATCGACCTCGCGATGCGCGGCGTGCTCGGGGAGGACCACGGCACCGTCACCGTGTCCGGCGCGCCGACGGCCGGCGGTCCCGTTCTCGACCGGGTCCTGCGGGACGCCGCCGAGGGGCACGGCTGGAGACGTCTCCTGCGCGGCGACCGGCGGCGGACGCTGACGGAGGTCGAGGACCAGCTCGCCGGGGCGGGGGTTCTCCTCGTGACCGAGCCCGGCACCCGCTGGGGCGCACGGCGGTCGAGACTGGCGGATCCGTCGGCGGCCGACGCGGTCCGGGCCCGCGTCCTCGCGGCGCTGCACGGGAACGGCCCGGTGCGGGACGTCCCGGCCGCCGACGCCGCGCTGCTCGCGCTGGCGTCGGCCGGCAGGGTCCCCACGGTCGTCTCCCGCCGGGACCAAAAGGTCTTCCGGGACCGCATCGACGCCTGCACGAGCCGGCTCGCCGCTCTGGCGCCCGGCCTGGAACGCGCCGTACGCGCCCTGCCGACGACGATGGTCGCCGCGCAGGGCGGCGTGGGCGGCAGCTGACGGACGAGGAGCCGATGACCATGCACCGCGTCCTGACCGCCGTGGGTGTCGCCCTGACCGTCCTCCTGGCGGCGGCCCCGTCTCCGGCATCCCCGTCCGACTCGCCCGCTCCCACGACGGTGCGCACCCGGCACGGCCTGCTGCGGGGCGCCGGCCACGACGGCTACCGCACCTTCGAGGGCATCCCCTACGCGGCACCCCCCGTCGGCCGGCTGCGCTGGGCACCACCGCGTCCGGCGGCGCCGTGGTCCGGGGTACGCGACGCGACCCGGCCCGCGAGCGCCTGCCCGCAGCCGCCCGGCGAGGTGCCCGGCGGCAGCACCGACGAGGACTGCCTCCACCTGAACGTCACGACCCCGGACGGTGCCGGCCCGGCGCGTCCGCGCCCGGTCGTCGTATGGCTGCACGGCGGTGGCCTGACCACCGGAGCGGGCAGCACGTACGACGCCCGGCACATGGCGATCCGCGGCGACGTCGTGGTCGTCACCGTCAACTACCGGCTCGGCGTGCTGGGTTTCCTCGCGCACCGCGGGCTGCCCGGTTCCGGAACCTTCGGCCTGGCCGACCAGCAGACGGCGCTGCGCTGGGTGCGCGCCGAGATCGGCGCCTTCGGCGGCGACGCGCGCAACGTGACACTCGCCGGTGAGTCCGCGGGCGGTTACAGCGTCTGCGCCCAGCTGGCCTCACCCGCCGCCGCAGGACTCTTCGACCGGGCGATCATCCAGAGCGGCCCGTGCACGGGCAGTCCGGAACGGCCCTTCGCACCCTCCTCGGTCCCCTTGTCCACGGCGCGCGCGGCGGGCGCGGACCTGGCGGCGAAGGCCGGCTGCGGCTCCGCGCGCGACCAGTCGGCCTGCCTGCGGCGCAAGGACGTCTCCCGGCTGCTCGGGGCCGAGGAGGCGGACCAGCACCCGGCCTACGGAACGCCGTTGCTCCCCGAGGACCCCGCCGCGGCGGTCGCCGCGGGGCGTTTCCACCGTGTTCCCGTCCTGATCGGGCACACCCGTGACGAGGGCAACGGCTGGGCCGCGGCGATCGTCCAGGCCGGTCATCCGGTCACGGCGGAGACCTGGCCCGACATCGTGGCCGCCTTCTTCCCCGCGCCGGAACAGGCCCGCGCGATCGTACGCGCCTACCCGGTGCGCCACGACGACGGCGGACCGGTGTTCGGCGCGGTCGTCGGCGACGCGAACTTCGCCTGCCCGACGGCGCGCACCGGCGACCTGCTCGCCGCCCATGTGCCCGTGTGGCGCTACGAGTTCGCCGACGAGCACGCCCCACCGCTCACCCCGGGCCCGACGCCGTTCCCGGTCGGCGCGTCGCACGCGACCGAACTGGCGTATCTGTTCGACCTGGGCGGCCGCCCCCGCGAGATGACCGCGGCGCAGCACCGGCTGGCCGACACCATGATCGACTACTGGACGGCCTTCGCCCGCGGCGCGGACCCGAACGGCGCGACGACACCGCACTGGCCCCGCCGGGGCGTGCTCTCCCTGGCGCCCGACCACGTCATGCCCACGACGACCGTCGAGACCCGCCACCACTGCGCGTTCTGGTCGCGCCCGCGGTGAACCCGACCCGACGGTCGCGCACCACGTCCGACGAACCTCGATCGATCCAGCACACGACATGGGGGACCACCATGAACGAATCCACCGCCAGGCGTCTGACGGGCCTGGCCGGCATCGCGGTCTCGGCCGCCCTCGCCATCGAAGTACCGCTGTATTTCCTCTACTCGGGTCCGCCGCCGGACTCCAATGTCCTGGCGCGGCTGCTCGTCGGCATCTTCGCGCTGGCGTTCCTGCTCGTGTTCGTGACGGCGTTCCGCGAGCTGGTCCGGCGCGTCGACCCCGCCTACGCGTGGGCCGGGCACCTGGCGTTCACCCTCGGCCTGGTCTACGCGACGGTCACCCTGGTCTCCCACGGGCTGGAAGCCGGCGCGGTGATCGCGACCGATCATCCGATCGACCCGACCATCACGGTCGACGGCACCTACATCCTGTACGGGACGATCGGACGCGTCCTGCTCGCGATGTTCCTGACCACCGTCGGGTACAGCATCTCCCGGACGAACCTGCTGCCGCGCTGGACCGGCCGTTCCGCCTACATCCTGGCGGGGATCAACGCGGCCTTCATCCCGTCCCTCTTCTTCGGCAACGAGCCCGCCCACTTCTACGCGGCCAACGGCTGGGGGACGACGGCCTCGATGGGCGCGCTGTTCGGCTACTGGCTGCTCGCCCTGAGCATCTCCCTCCTCCGCAGCGCCACCCGGAGGGTCACCGCCGGCGCACCGGTCCAGGTCACCGCCCGGCGTTGACGTCCGCGGTCGTCCACTCGAAGGCGTCCGGGTCGGTGAAGGGGCCGGCGGGGCTGCCGATCGTCAGCCGGTGGGAGCCGGTGCCCTCCGGGGAGACACCGGCGACCTTGGCGAGGCCGCGGCGCTTGTAGAGCGCCAGCTTCACGGGGCCCGAGCCGGTCTCGAACTCGGCGTACCTGCCGCCGAAGCTCTTGCTCACCGCGAGGCCGTGCCCGACGTAGAACTGCTTGCCGGCCTTGACGTCCTCGACGCCGAGCAGCAGCACGATCTCCTGGAAGCGGCGGGTGGCCGGACCGGTGTTCCTCTTGGCCGAGGAGGCCACCTGCCAGATCGTCCCGTCGGGTGCCTGGACGACGCCCCCGTAGCCCCACAGCGACTTGGCGGCGGGCTTCAGCGTGGTGGCGCCCGCGTCCACCGCCGCGCCCACGAGGGCGTCGACGTCGGCGGGCTGGGCCACCACCAGCGACAGGGTGAAGCCGCGGAACCCGCTGCTGGGTGCCTCGGAGGCCCGGAAGCGGATCTGGCCCTCCAGCCCGAAGGCGGTCGTGTAGAAGCGTTCGGCGGCGGCCGGATCGGCCACTTCGAGGGTGACGAAGTCGATGGAAGTCATGAGGAAGACGCTAGGAGGGCTCCGGGCGCCGCGCTTCTCGATTCCTGACCGGTCGCCGGCGCCGGATCGCCCCGCCTGCGGAAGCGTCCGACCGGCCGCTGTCCAGTGGCCCCCGGCGTCTTCACCGGATCGGGGGAGGAAGCGTTTGAGCCGCGCGTGTCGCGGGCCGCGGTCCTCTAGCCTCGCGCTCCTGTTCCCGACTCCTCCGTCCGGTGGCGGCACCGCCCCCTGGCGGCGGCTCTCGAGCAGCGCCGGAGCCGTCGGAGCCGCACCGGGGACAGGACCACCCTTCACGACCATGGGAGCACAGTGCCGGGCACCAGCCTTCCCGAAGACCGCTACAGCCGCACGGAGGCCACCCGGCTGCTGTGCGCCGGCGTCTACCAGGACGCCACCTTCCGACGCCAGGTCATCGACGAACTCGTCGGCCACCAGGAGCGGCCTGTCGCCCCCTCCCTGGGCGTGGACGTCGTGCCGGTGCTGGCTCACGCCGTGCGCGTCGCCCGCCAGGAGGCCCGGACGGCGCTGCTGATGCTGGCCGCCTGGGCCGGGTTCATCGTCTCCGACTTCCTGATGGTGTGGGACAGCCTGTCCGACCTCTGGGGCCCCGACGTCGACGTGGGCTTCGGGGACGTGTTCACCGCGTTGTACGAGGGCCGGCTGAACGTCTCCGGCGAGCTGTGGCTGCCCTGGTCCCAGGTCTACGCCCTCGTGACGTTCGCCCTGTGGTTCGCGGGCGCCCTCAACGAACGCGGCCCCTCCGTGAAGGAGCTGGGGCTGCCCGCCCCCGTGGCCCGCGCCGCCGACGGCATGAGCAGCCTCGCCACCGCGGGCAGTCTGCTGTTCGTCGCCCTGTACTGGTACTGGTACCTGTCCGCTCTGGTGGACGGCACCGCGCAGACGCCGTACCCGGCGCTCTTCCCCCTCCTGATCACGCTCATCGGCTGGCAGCACCAGGCCGCGCACCGCAAGGCGCTGTGCCAGTGGCTGTCGAAGTGGACGTTCCGCACCGCCACCCAGCCCGGGCTGCCCGCGGGCCTGCCGTACGACGACCTGGTCCGTGACATCCGCGAGGAGCAGCATGCCCCGGTCACGCTCTACGACGTGGAGCGGCCGTTCGTCGGGCTGGGCACGCGCAAGCGGAGCTGGTCGTTCGCCATGGAGCTGCGCAAGCTGCCCGACGGCCGCCGCGACCGTATCCCGGCGCAGGTCGACGCCGGGGACCGCGGCGCCTTCGACGGGCACGCGGCCGGCGCTCCGCCACGCGCCAGGGAGCGGCTGACGGCCCGTGCCGCGCTGGACCTGATCGAGCCGCAGCTGGTGGAGCTGCGGGAGTCCGCGGCACGTACCGGGCGGGACCGTCTGCGGGACCTGGAGATCGAACGGTTCCTGTACCTGCCGGGCGGCGTCGGCCGTTCGGAGCAGGTGGAGCTCGGAGGCGTGGACGACGCGAGCGCCCACGCCGTCTCGGACCGGAGCCGCGGAACGGCCGAGTACGCCGTCTACGAACCGGAGCAGATCGCCGCCCATCTGGACGAGGCGATCGACGAGGGCGGCGAGGCCCGGCGTGTCTTCCTGCGCGTCCGCATCGGAGGCTGGCACGAACAGCTCGTCGCGACGGTGCTGGTGCGGGTGCACACCCAGGGCGGGATGCTCGTCCTGGAAGTCGAGTCCTACGTACTGGGCCCGATCCGCAAGGAGTTCCGCGGCGTGGACGCGCTGGTGGAGCGGCTGCCGGAGCATTGGCACAGCGCGGCGCTGCGCGCCCTGCGGCACGCGCCCGCGATCGGCCTGGACTGCGCGATCGGCGCGCTCGGCAGTCTGCGCCGGGAGATCGCCTCCGGCTGGTCCGAGGGCGCGGAACCGCCGGACGTGCCCCGTGTCTCGCTGCGGGCGCTCGCCGCGCAGCAGAAGCTCTCGCGTTTCCAGGACATGGACGCCGAGCGGTACATCAAGACGGTCGAGGAGCGGATCGTGGGCGGCGTCCGTACGGCGCTGCGCGAACACGGCTACCGGACCGAGGAGTTCGAGCAGCACATCTACCAGGTCAGCGGTGGAGGCGTCTTCGTCCAGGACATGTCGGGCGGTTCCATCGCCACCGGCAGCCACGGACAGGCCAACTCGCACACCGCTCCCCCGCCCGGCACCGGCCGTGGGCGTCAGGAAGGGAACCCCGCATGAGCCAGAACACCACCTCCCCGCAGCCCTCCGGCGGCGAGGGCCCGGACGCGGCCGGCGGCGGCGTCACCATCGGGTCGATGTCCGGCGGCTCCATCGCCACCGGCCGGGACGGCCGGGCCGTCTCGTACAACACCACGGGCGGTGCCGCGCTCGACACCGCTCATCAGGAACTGCTGACCGCCGTACGGGAGTTGCTGGCCGAGTTGCCCGACGGGGCCGGCCGGGGAGCGGACGACGCGGCCCTGCACGACGAACTCGTGGGCCTGCAGGAGGAGATCACGCGCTCGGGCACGGCCGAGCAGGGGCGCCTCACCCGGGTGCTGGGCAGCGTCCGGCGCTGGCTCGGCTCGCAGGCGGCAGCGGCGGGCGCCGTGGCGTCGGCGACCGCCGTGGTGCAGGGCATCGCCCAGTTGCTCGGCTGACGGCCGACCGGACAACGCAGACGGCCGGCAGCCAGGAGGGACGACGGCGATGAGGGTGTACGACAGGGAGCGGCAGGACTGGGTGGACGGGCGCCGCGAACGCCTCCACCAGCCGGACCGGGACCTGGACCTGCCGCGCCAGCAGCGCGTGGTGCGGCGCGGTGGCATGGTCCTGGCCGCGGTGGGGATGTGCTTCGGCGTGTGGGCCTTCGGCTGGAAGGACGAGCCGGAACCGCCTCCTCCGCCGCCCTCGTCCCCCACCGCGCAGGAGCAGGAGGGGACCGGGCCCTCCGCTGCGGCGACCGAGACGGCGGACGGCACGGCAACGGCGTCCGGGGTCCTGCCCGACACTTACCGCGAGGTGCAGGACGACGAGGGGTTCCGTATCGCGGTCCCCGCCGACTGGACGGCCGAGCGCCGCCCGTCGAAGTACGGCATCAAGATCGTCAACTACAGCAGCCCGGACGGTCTGCGCCGCCTGCAGATCTTCCAGCTGGAGGAGCCCTCGCCGTACGACTCGCTCGTCATCGCCCAGGAGGAGGCCGCCCGGAGGGACGGGTACGAACGGATCGACATGGGCCCGATCCCTTCGGCGCCGGACGACGCGGCCGAACACGAGTACCGCACCACCGAGATCGCCGGCGACGCGGACCCCGGGACCGTTCGGCACGTCATCGACCACCGCTTCCGGGCCGCCGACGGCAACCGCTACGCACTGGTCGCCTACGGCCCCGACAACCAGGACTCCGCCGAGCGCGAGCTGATCGAAACGGCGGCCGCCTGGTTCTGCCCGCCCGCGACGACCTGCCCCGCGCCCGACGGGTCGGGAGGCGGCTGAGCCGTCCGGGGTGGCAGGGGTCCCGGCCGGGTGGCAGCGCGGCCCGGCCGGAGTGATCCTTGGACAGGCGTGTCGTTCGGACGCCCGGTGGCGCAGGAGGTCCGGTGGGAAAGCTCGTGGTCGCGGGTGTGGACGGCTCGTCGTCGTGCCGGGCGGCCGTGGAGACGGCCGCGCACGAGGCCCGGCGGCGCGGTGCCGGGCTGCGGGTGGTGCATGCCTTCGGCCCGCTGACCCGGCCGATGTACACGTCGCCGGACCCGGCCCCGGTGGAGGAGCTGATGCGCGAGGCGGCGGATCGCGCCCACGCCGTGGCCCCCGATGTGGAGGTCACCCATGAGGTGGTGCACGGCGGGGCGGTGGAGGTGCTGACCGCCGAGTCACAGACCGCGGACCTGCTGGTCGTCGGCGCCCGGGGCGTCGGCGGCTTCGTCGGGATGCTGCTGGGGTCGACAGCCGTCTCCCTCGCCTCGCACGCCCTGTGCCCGGTGCTGGTGGTCCGGGGCGAACCGGACCGGAGCGGGCCGGTCGTGGTCGCGGTCGACGGGTCCCCGCAGGGCGAGCGGGCCCTGGAGTTCGCCGTCGCCGAGGCGGAGTCGCGCGGGGCCGAACTGCTCGCCGTGCATGTGTGGCAGCCGGAGCACGCGCCGGCCGGTACTGGCGTGGAGGCCGCCGAGCGGCTGCTGGCGCTCGCCCTCGCCGGGTTCGCCGAGAGGTACCCGGACGTGGTGGTCAGACAGCAGGTGCTGAGCGGGGAACCCCGCGAGACGCTGATCGAGTCGAGCAGGAACGCCCAGGTCGTCGTCGTGGGCTCGCGGGGGCGCGGCGGTTTCGCCGGGCTGCTGCTCGGCTCGGTCAGCCAGGCCGTGCTGCACCACGCGCACTGCCCGGTGGCCGTCGTCCGCGGCAGGGACTGACCGGCAACGGTCCGGCCGAGGGGCGGCACCGATGTCGTCGCGACGCTGTGCCACCATGGCTTCGTCGTGCGCGGCCTGAAGCGCCTCCAGATCGAGACGCTCGCGGACAACACCGCGATGCTCCTGGACGAGGGGGTGCTCGGGCTCCTCGTGGACGAGTGGCGGCCCGATGCGTCCGCCTACGGTGCTCAGGGCCGTACGTCCACGTAGTCCCCGGCGGCCTTGGCCGCGCCCGTGGTGGCGGTGCCGGCGAAGTTCCAGCGCCATTGACTTGCACCTCGGGTTGAAGCCCGAGGATTTTGGCCTTCCTGACCGGTTGCTGTGCCGCTATGCGGCAGGGTTTCCGGTGGGGATTCCGTGGCTTCCTGTTTCTTCGCGCTGTGCCGGGATTGCTCCTGGTCTTACCGGCGCTCCGCAGGCTGATACCGCCAGTCCGGCGGCCTGTTTGATGTTGATCGCGGCGTTGGTGTCCCGGTCGTGGACGGTGCCGCAGGCGG
>NZ_JBHTWG010000047.1:0-45238 GCF_042792555.1 Streptomyces sp. NPDC056628 | reverse complement strand
GCAAGAACCCCGCCCAGGTCCAGAGCCGCGTCGACGCCTACCAGCGCTTCACCCAGATCCTCGGCGTCTCCCCCGGCGCCAACCTCTACTGCTGATCACGTCTGCCCAGGACACACGAAGAAGGGCTTCCGCGGGATGAACCCGTGGAAGCCCTTCGCACCGTCGGGACGACAGGATTTGAACCTGCGACCCCTTGACCCCCAGTCAAGTGCGCTACCAAGCTGCGCCACGTCCCGGTGCCCCGCTGACCTGGGGTTTCCCCTGGCCGAACGTGCAGGGAAACTCTACCGCACTCGGGTCGGTGGTCGCGCACCCGTTTACGGCCGTGGGACCGGGGCCGCGGGGGCGTCCGCCCGGACCAGGCCGCGTATCGCGCGCACGCAGAGCAGCGAGGCCGCCACGACGAAGCTCATGCCTCCCGCCGCCAGCAGCACATGTCCGGACCCGAAGGCTCCCCCCGCCGGGCCCGCCAGGGACTGGCCGACCGGCATCATCGCCAGGGAGCCCGCCACGTCGTAGGCGTGGATGCGGTTGAGGACGTCCGCCGGGACCTGTGTCTGCACACTCGTCGCCCACATCACGCTCCAGAACGCCATGCCGACGCCGGCCACGGCCGCTCCGGCCGCCATGGCCGCGACGGGCAGACCGGCGCCGACCGTCACCGGGAACGCGGCGAAGGCGAAGACGCCGAAGGCGCCGGCGCGCAGCATGCGGCGCGGGCGCAGCCGCAGGGCGAGGAGACCGCCGATCACGGTGCCCGCGCCGAGGGCGGAGTTGACCAGGCCGTAGGAGCGCGCCCCGTGGTGCTGGACGATCTCGGCCGCCACCAGCGGGGTCGTCGGGCCCCACACGGTGATCATGTAGACGCACCACACGGCGATGACGCCCCACAGCCAGGTGCGGGACCTGAACTCCCGCCAGCCCTCCACCAGATCGGCCCGGAAGGCCCGGCCGCCGGTCAGGGTACGGACGGCGCCGGACCGGATCCGCGGGGGCAGGCGCAGCAGCAGGAGGCAGCCGGCGCTCACGGTGTAGGTGGTGGCGTGGGCGGCGAACACCCCGCCGGGTGAGGCGAATCCGACGAGTACGCCCGCGAGGGCGGGACCGGCCAGTTGGGCCACGGCCTCGGCGACGCGGATGGCGCCGTTCGCGCCCTGGACGTCGACGGCGAGGCGGGGCACGGTACCGGCGACGCCGGGCTGGAACACGGCGCCCGCCACGCCGTTGACGAAGCCGATCGCGCAGATCTGCCAGAGCACGACGTGTCCCGAGAAGAACAGCGCGGCGGCCAGGGACTGGGTGAGGACGCGGACCAGGTCGGCGCCGATCATCAGCCGGCGGGTGTCGAAGCGGTCGGCGATGACCCCGCCGAAGACGATCAGTCCGGCGAACGCGGCGGACGTCGAGGCCAGGGCGAGACCGACGGCACCGGCGCCGTACCCCTGCTGGAGCAGGCCCGCCGCGAGTGCCACGGGCAGCATGGTGTCACCGAGCTGGGCCACGGCCCGGGCCCCGAAGAACAGGGCGAAGTCCCGTGACCACACCGGCCTCGGCCGGCCCTTGCCCGTCCCGGCCCCCTGCGGCGGGTTCCGCGTCCCGTCCCGGGCCCCGCCCTGCGGCGTCCGCGGCGGCGTCCCGCGCATCCCCACGATCCCTCCCCGTCCCTCGGGAGGAGTGCGAGCCCCGGCCCCCTCCGCCCCGGCTCTCCCCTCGCCTCCGGATGATCGCACGCGGGAACGGCGACGCGGCAGGGCGATCTCATTCCCCGAGGGGCAGGCCCAGCTCGGGGTGGGCGTCCAGCAGACGCGTCGGGGCGGCCTGGCGCCAGGAGTCGGCGAGGATGGCCCGCAGTTCGTCCTCGTCGTCGAGGGCGGCGATACGGGCCCGCACCCAGGCGAACTGGGCCTCGTGCCCGGCGATCCAGAACTTGTCCGGTTCGGCCAGGACCAGTTCGTCGCGCTCCTCCTTCGGGCAGCGCACCGCGAGGGAGGTCTCGTCCTCGGGCAGGGTGGCGAACATCTTGCCCGCGACCCGGAACGTGGGCATGCTCCAGGCGGTCTTCTCCGTCGTGTCCGGGAGGGACAGGGCGATACGGCGTACGTCTTCGGCGTCCGGCATAGCCGGAACCGTAGCGCCCGGCACTGACACTCACCCGGGGGGAGCGGGGACGCCCAGGCGTTTGTAGTAGATCGTCGTCGGGCGCGGTTCTCCCCACGGGCTCGTCGCGTAGTCGGGGATGACGCCGGCGCGTGTCCAGCCGGCCGCGCCGTACAGGCGTTCGGCGGGGCTGCCGGTCTCGGTGTCCAGGTGGAGCAGGGTGATCCCGGAGTCGGCCGCGGCCGTCTCGGCGGTCGTCAGCAGGGTGCGGCCCAGGCCCCGGCCGCGGGCTCGGCGGTGCACCATCAGCTTGACCAGCTCGGCGCGGTGCCGGCTGTTGGCCTTGTCGGCGAAGGCCAGGCTCACCGTCCCGACGACGTGTGGGCCGTCGTAGGCCGCCCACACCGCGAGGTGTCCGCCGTCCACCGCGGCCGCGCGCCCCGTCCACCAGGTCTCGGCGGCGGTGAGGTCCAGGGAGGCGAGGAAGCCGACCGAGGACCCGCCCGCCACGGTGTCCACCAGCAGGGCGGCCAGGTCCCGGGCGCTCGCGCGCAGCCGGGTGCCGTCCAGGCGTGTCACGATCACGGCAGCACCACCGCCAGCAGGTAGCGGACCCCGCCGGGGCCCGGGCACCGGAACCGCGTGGCCCCCCACACCCGTGTCCGCAGGCAGTCCCCCGCCTCCAGCCGGTGCTCGCTCTCCTGCACGGTCACCTCCAGCACCCCGTCCAGCACCCACAGGTGCTGCTCCAGCCCCGGTACGGGCGGCCGGTCGTAGGCGGTGTCGGCGCCCTCGCCGAGCCGTCCCTCCACCAGTTCCGCCCGCAGCCCGGCGTGCGGGGGTGACACGGACCGCCGTACGAAACCGGAGGGGCGGTCCTGCCACACCTGTTGCTCGGCCGCCCGCACCACCGGGGCGGGGGCCGACTCGACCTCGCTGAGCAGGCGGGACATGGTGCGGCCGTACACCTGGCAGAGCCGGTTGAGCAGGGCCGCCGTGGGGCTGGTCTCCGCGCGCTCGGCCCGGGAGAGGGTGGAGCGGCTGATCCCGCTGCGGTCCGCCAGTTCGTCCAGGGACCAGCCGCGCTCGGCCCGCAGTTCGGCGAGCCGGGCGGCCAGCCCGCTGCCGACCGTGTCCGCGGTCCGACCGGTCGCCGTCTCTCTCATGTCCGGGACGCTATCCCGTCGATGGGACGGCGGTGTTACGGAAGGCTCACTCCCGCGCCGCCGCGCCGAGCGCGTCGAGGACCGGGCTGATCAGGGGGTGCTCCTCCGCGCCGCGCCGTACGGCGGCGAAGACCCGGCGGGTGGGCGCGACCCCGTCCACGGGGCGGACCACGACCCCGGTCAGGTCCATGCCGCGCAGCGCCGAGCGCGGGACGAGCGCCACTCCGGCGTCGGCCGAGGCAAGGGCGACGACCGCCCGGAAGTCGTCGGAGGAGTGGTCGAGGCGGGGCTGGAACCCGGCGCTCTCGCAGGCCAGCACCACCACGTCGTGGCAGGGGTTGCCGGGGTACGGGCCGATCCAGGTGTCCTTGGCCAGCTCCGCGAGCGGCACGACCTCGGCGCCGGCCAGCCGGTGGCCGACCGGGACGACCGCGTCGAAGGGCTCCGCGTACAGCGGCACATGGGCCAGCCGGGGGTCGTCGGCCGGCGCTCCCCGGTACTCGACGGCCACGGCGACGTCGATCTGGCGGTCCAGCAGCATCGGCAGGCTGGCGTCGCCCTCCGCGTCCAGGACCCGCAGGCGGATGCCGGGGGACGTCCGGGCGAGGTGGGCCACGGCGGGCGCGACGACCAGGGCGATGCCGGTGGCGAAGGAGGCGACGGTGACCGTGCCGGCCGCGCCCGAGCTGTAGGCCGCGAGCTCCGCCTCGGCCCGCTCCAGCTGGGCGAGGACGGCGTTGGTGTGGCTGAGCAGGATCTCGCCGGCCGGGGTCAGCCGTACGCCCTTGGCGCCGCGCTCCACCAGCCGGTGGCCCGTCTCCTGCTCCAGGGCCGTGAGCTGCTGGGACACCGCCGACGGGGTGAGATAGAGCGCGGCGGCCGCCGCGGTCACGGTGCGGTGGTCGGCCACCGCACGGAGGATGTGGAGCCGCCGCGCTTCGATCATGGGATCGATTATCGCAAGACGCCGGACGCGGACCGGCCGGGCCGGACGTCGGCCGTCCGGCCCGGCGTCGTCGTCCGGCCTCAGCCCTCCAGTTCCGCGCGCGCGGAGACGAAGGCGTCGACGGCGCGGTTCACGTCGTCCGTCGAGTGCGCGGCGGACAGCTGGACGCGGATCCGGGCCTGCCCCTGCGGCACGACCGGGTACGAGAAGCCGATCACGTAGACGCCGCGCTCCAGCAGCAGCTCCGCCAGCCGGCCTGCCCGGGACGCGTCGCCGATCATCACGGGCGCGATGGCGTGGTCGCCGGGGAGGATCTCGAAGCCCTCCTCGCTCATCCTGCGGCGGAACAGCGCGGTGTTCTCGGCGAGCCGGACCCGCAGGTCGTCCGCCGACTCCAGCAGGTCCAGGACCTTCAGCGAGGCCGCGGCGATCACCGGGGCGAGGGTGTTGGAGAACAGGTACGGCCGGGAGCGCTGGCGCAGCAGGGCGACGATCTCGGCGCGGGCCGCCACATAGCCGCCGGACGCGCCGCCGAGGGCCTTGCCGAGGGTGCCGGTGATGATGTCGACGCGGTCCATGACGCCGTGCAGCTCGGGGGTGCCCCGGCCGCCGGGGCCGACGAAGCCGACGGCGTGCGAGTCGTCGACCATGACCATGGCGTCGTAGCGGTCGGCGAGGTCGCAGATCTCGCGCAGCGGCGCCACGTAGCCGTCCATCGAGAACACGCCGTCGGTGACGATCAGCCGGCGGCGCGCGTCGGACGCGTCCTTCAGCTGGGCTTCCAGGTCCGCCATGTCGCGGTTGGCGTAGCGGAAGCGGCGGGCCTTGGACAGGCGGATGCCGTCGATGATGGAGGCGTGGTTGAGGGCGTCGGAGATCACCGCGTCCTCCGGGCCGAGCAGGGTCTCGAAGACGCCGCCGTTGGCGTCGAAGCAGGAGGAGTACAGGATCGTGTCCTCCTGACCGAGGAACGCCGACAGCCTGGCCTCCAGGTGCTTGTGCACCTCCTGCGTGCCGCAGATGAAGCGGACCGAGGCCATGCCGTAGCCCCAGCGGTCCAGCGCCTCGTGGGCGGCGGCGACCACGTCGGGGTGATCGGCGAGGCCGAGGTAGTTGTTGGCGCAGAAGTTGAGGACCTCGCCGGGGCGGCCGCCCGCGGTGACGTTGACGGTCGCGGACTGCGGAGTGCCGATCACCCGCTCCGGCTTGTGCAGGCCGGCGGCGCGGATCTCGTCGAGGGTGGCGCGCAGGTCGTCGCGCACGGAGTCGAACATCTCAAAGCTCCCAGGGATGCAGGTGGCTGACGCGTGACGTACGCGGTGGCTACGCGGTCCAGTCGAGGATGACCTTGCCGCCGCGGCCGCTCGCCGCGTCGGCGAACGCCGCCTCGAAGTCCCGGTAGCCGTAGCGGCCGGTGATGACGGGCGCGAGGTCGAGGCCGCCTTCGAGCAGCACGGACATCGCGTACCAGGTCTCGAACATCTCCCGGCCGTAGATGCCCTTGAGGGTGATCATCGAGGTGACGATCCGTGACCAGTCGACGGGGAACTCCTCGGCGGGCAGGCCGAGCATGGCGATCCGGCCGCCGTGCGTCATGTTGGCGATCATGTCGCGCAGGGCCTCGGGGCGGCCGGACATCTCCAGGCCGATGTCGAAGCCCTCACGCAGACCGAGCACGCGCTGCCCCTCGGCGATGCCCGCCTCGGACACGTTCAGCGCCAGGGTCACACCGATCTTGCGGGCGAGGTCCAGCCGCTCCTCGCTGACGTCGGTGATGACGACGTGGCGCGCGCCCGCGTGCCGGGCGACGGCCGCCGCCATCAGGCCGATCGGCCCGGCGCCGGTGATCAGGACGTCCTCACCGACCAGCGGGAACGACAGCGCGGTGTGCACGGCGTTGCCGAACGGGTCGAAGATCGCGGCCACGTCGAGGTCGACGGGGACCCGGTGCACCCACACGTTGGCGGCGGGCAGGGCGACGTACTCCGCGAAGGCGCCGTCGCGTCCGACGCCGAGGCCGACCGTGGCCCGGCACAGATGACGGCGGCCGGCCAGGCAGTTGCGGCACTTGCCGCACACCAGGTGGCCCTCGCCGCTGACCCGGTCGCCGGGCTTGATGTCGGCGACGTCCCGGCCGGTCTCCACGACCTCGCCGACGAACTCGTGGCCGACGACGAGGGGGGTGCGGATCGATTGCTGCGCCCAGCCGTCCCAGGAGCGGATGTGCAGGTCGGTGCCGCAGATACCGGTGCGCAGCACCTTGATCAGTACGTCGCCGGGACCGATGGAGGGCTCCGGGACGTCCGCGAGCCAGAGTCCGGGCTCCGCCTTCTCCTTGACCAGCGCCTTCACGCTACGGCTCCTGAGGGTGAGTCCCGGACGCGGGCATGCCGAGAAGGCCCGGGCCCGGGAAGAGGGGTGGAATCGCGTAGCAATCTGCCGCACCGGGGCGCGCCGGTCCATCGAGGATTTCTTAAGCGGCGCCACAGCTCTTCTTCACACCCGTCGGGGGTGCGGCACAGCCTGTGCCGCGTCCCGCGAAGGACGTGCCTACCTGGAGCACGGCGTGCGTCTCCTCCGGGTGCATCGTCCTGTCGCGGAAGCCGTCCGCGCCGCCGAACGGGCCGCCACCGGCCACCTCGCCCGCCTGTCGCGTCCTGTCGGCGAGCGGCGCAGGCACCGGCGTGTGGCGGGGCGCCGACGAGGAGGAGCCGCGCGCGAAGGTGCTCGGCGCGCTCCCGCTGCGGCCGTGGACGGCGGCGACCGTCACCCCGCCGGAGCTCCGTCCGAACGACCCGGGCACGGTGACGGCCCTCGCCGTGCCGCGGACCGGCCCGTCGCGGCCCATGGTCGGAGAAGGCCCCGCCGTCACCCGATCCCGGCGACAATCGACGCAGGACACCCGACCGCCGGTGCCGGGCACACGCCCGCGCACCCCGGCCGACCGACCAGGAGCCGCTCATGAACACCGCACGGGACCTCGCGATCGTCGCCCTGGACCTGGCGCAGGACCACCGCGTGGAGCAGGGCGAGCTGTCCCTGGCCCTGGCGGCGGCCGAGGTGTTCGACCTCCTCGACGCGGGGGCCCTGACCCTCGCCGAGGACCGGATCGTCCCGAACGCGCAGGCCCCCACGGGTGACCGGCTGCTGGACGAGGCGGCCTCCTCGCTCATACGGCAGGAACCGTACGAGTCGGTCGAGGACTGGCTGTGGCGGCGCGGGCGCGGGCTGTCCGCCGCGTACGTCGAGGACCTGGAGCAGACGGGGGCCACGTCCCGGTCGCGGGGATTCCGTCTTCCGCTGCGCGCCGCGCGGACGGTGCCGGTCGACTCGGCCGCCCGGCAGCGGGCCGAGGAGCGCTGGACGTCGCGCGAGCCGCTGCTCACCGCCCTGGGTGCCGCCGCCGGGGTCGGCACCGAACCGATGGCGGGCGGGACGGAGGAACCGGACGACGGGGAGGGGTCGAAGGGCTCGGAGAGCACGGGCGCTCTCGCCGACGACACCTCCGCCACCGTGCTCGCCGCGCTCGGCAACGCGGTGATGGAACTGGAGGCCGTGCGCCAGCGGCGGGCGATCGAGGACGCCGCCTTCGACAACGTGTGGCGGGGCTTCTAGCTCCGCTCACAGCAGGGGCAGCCCGTCCGCCTGCCGTCGCTCCAGCCGGGCCACCAGGTCCACCGCCGACGCCTTGATGGTCTCGAGCCCGGCCTTCCCCCACGGCCGCGGTTCCATGTCGACGACGCACACGGTGCCGAGCACCATGCCGGTGGAGTCGATCAGCGGGGCCCCCAGGTACGAGCGGACACCGAACGCGTCGACGATCGGGTTCCCGGCGAACCGGGGGTAGTCGCGGACGTCCTCCAGCACCAGTGCCTTGCGGCGGACGACCACATGGGGGCAGAACCCATGGTCGCGCCCCATACGCCGGCCGAGTTGCGGCTTGTTGTCACCGGCCCGCGCGAGACTCACGGCGGGCCGCACATGCAGCCCGGCGAGGAGCTGCTGGCTCTCCCCCACGAAGTTCACCATGGCGTACGGCGTCCCGGTGAGCTCGGCGAGATGGTCCGCGAACACGTCCAGGGCCGGATCGGGATGCTCCCCGAGGCCCATGTCGAGCAACCGCTGCGCGCGGGCGGGGGCCTCCTTGTCCTCCGGGGTGAGCAGCAGGCGGGCGACCGGGTGCGGTGGGCCGTAGCTCATGGGCGGATTCCGTCGCTGTGGACGCGGGTCATATGCGGCTCCGTGCGGGTGTGTGCGGATGTCACCTGTGGGCGCCGTGGCTCGGTGCGTGGGCCGGCGCGTGGGCGAGGAGGTGCCGGACCAGGGTCAGCAGGGTCTGGACGCCCGAACTGGAGATCCGGGCGTCGCAGCGGACGACCGGGATCTCGGGGTCGAGGTCGATGGCGGCCCGGACCTCCTCCGGGTCGTACCGGTAGCCGCCGTCGAACTCGTTGACGGCGACGATGAATCCGAGGCCCCGCTGCTCGAAGAAGTCCACGGCGGCGAAGCAGTCCTCCAGGCGGCGGGTGTCGGCGAGGATGACCGCGCCGAGCGCGCCCTCGGAGAGCTCGTCCCACATGAACCAGAAGCGCTCCTGTCCGGGGGTGCCGAAGAGGTACAGGACGTGTTCCGGGTCGAGGGTGATGCGGCCGAAGTCCATGGCGACCGTCGTCTCGACCTTGTTCTCCACGCCCTCCAGGTTGTCGGTCGCGGCACTGACGGTGGTGAGCAGCTCCTCTGTGCTGAGCGGCGCGATCTCGCTCACCGCGCCGACGAAGGTGGTCTTGCCTACCCCGAACCCTCCCGCCACCAGGATTTTCAACGCGGTGGGGAACGGATCAGAGCTGTCGTCGTAGTCCATCGAGCACTGCCTCCAGAAGAGCCCGGTCTGTCGGGTTGTGGTGGAACTCGGGGGGCTTGGTGGTGAGCGCCCCGCAGTCGACGAGGTCCGACAGCAGCACCTTGGTGACCGCCGCCGGCAGCTTCAGGTGGGCGGCGGCCTCGGCGATCGAGACCGGGGCGCGGCACAGGTCGAGGGCCTGTTCGTGCTCGGGGCCCAGATAGCCGAGAGGGGTCGCCCCGGTGGCCATGACCTGTGACATGAGATCGAGCGCGACGGTGGGCCGGGTGCGGCCGTTGCTGACCGTGAAGGGGCGCACCAGCCGTCCGGCCGCGTCGTCGAGCCAGGGCCCGTCGCCGGTCGCCGTCACGTTCAAGGCCTCAGCGCCGAGGGGTCGACGGGGTGCTGCCGGGGTGCGGTGACCAGGTACGGGCGGACGCTCTTGACGAGCATCGCCATCTCGTAGCCCAGCACCGCCGCGTCGGCCTCCCGGCCGGCCAGGACCGCGAGGCAGGTGCCGGACCCGGCCGTGGTGACGAACAGCAAGGCGGAGTCCAGCTCGACGACGACCTGGCGTACGTCGCCGCCGTCCCCGAAGCGGACGCCGGCGCTGCGGCCGAGGGAGTACAGACCGGAGGCGAGGGCCGCCATGTGGTCGGCGCTGTCGGGGTCGAGCCCGTGGACCGATTTCACGAGCCCGTCGCAGGACAGGAGGACCGCGCTGGTGGTGTGCGGCACGCGCTGCACGAGGCCGCTCATCAGCCAGTCGAGGTCGGACACATGGGCGGTCGGCGCTTCGCTCGCCATGATGGATCGACTCCTTGAGGTACGAAGGTCTGCGGGAGCGCTGGGCGCGGGGGTGGGAATCCGGGCGGACGCCGAGTGGGTCAGGGACGTGGTCATCCGGCCGGTGCGCTCCCGTCGGGCCAAGTGGGCTGGTCGGTACCGGACGGCTGTCCGGGGTCGGCCTCGGCCGTCGAGGCCGGGCCGATGGGTGACGTGCCCGCGTCCATGGAGGGTGGGCCCATGGGCGAGGCACCCATGGGTGGGACGCCCATGGGTGGGACGCCCATGGGCGAGTTGTCCAGGGAGAAGGCGTCCAGGGTGGACGCGTCCCGAGGGGACGTCTCGGTGGGGGACGCGTCCATGGGTGTCTCCTCCATGGACGGCAGGCCGGTCATCTGGGGCACGTCTGTGTGCCCCGCATCCAGCGATGTCGGGGACAGGCGGACGGAGGGGGAGGTGTCCCCGGGCGCTGCCTGACCGTGTGCCGCCTCCATGGGGGGCAGGGCTGTGTGCCCTGAACCCATGTGGACCACGGGGAGGTGGTGGCTTGTGTCCATATGGGCCGCGGACGTGTGCGTCGACTCCATGTGCTGCTGGGTCTCGGCGAGTCCGATGCCACGCTGGAAGGCCGCCATGAGTCCCGGGTCGTGCCCGGCGGCCTGGTCGGACTCCTGGCGTGCCACCGGGCCGTCCCGCAGTTGCGGCGCGATGTGCTCCTGGGCGCGGCGCCGGGGCAGTTGGGGTCTGCCCATGGTGCCGCGGACGGCACCGCTGCGTGGTGTCAGCGGTCCGACGCCGTTCTCGGCGAGCTGACGGCGGTCGTCGGCGCTGACGCCGGGCACCGCCTCCGCCGGGTTGGCCCGCCCCTGGTGGGCGCCGCGCACGGGCAGCGGCGGTGCCTCGCCCTGGGCCGGTACCGGGACGCTGCCCGGTGTGCCGGTGCGCGGGCGCGCCTGGGGGGAGGCCGTCCGTCCGGGCGCGGACGCGCCCCGTGTGCCGTCCGTGGCCGTTTCCGGGTCGGGCCGCCGGTGCTGCGGTGGCCTCCTCGCCACCTGCCGTACGCCCGGCCGCGGAGGCGGCGGCACTGGTGTGGCGGGACCGGCGGGCCGGCCCCCCGATGCCTCCGCCGTCCGGGGTTCCTGGGCCCTGGGCGCCTCGGCGGGGGCACCGGGCCCCGCGCCCAGCAGCCCCTGCGGGACCACGAGGACGGCCTGGACACCGCCGTAGATGTTCGTCTGCAGGCGCACATGGATGCCGTGCCGCTTGGCGAGCTGCGAGACGACGAACAGGCCGATGCGCCCGTCCGACAGGAGGCTGGCGACGTTGACCTGGTCGGGGTCGGCGAGCAGCGCGTTCATACGGGCCTGTTCGCCGACGGGCATGCCGAGCCCGCGGTCCTCGACCTCGACGGCCAGTCCGGACGTCACGAGGTTGGCCCGCAGCAGCACTTGGGTCTGCGGAGCGGAGAACACCGTGGCGTTCTCGACCAGTTCGGCCAGGAGGTGGATGACGTCGGCGACGGCGTGGCCGCGCAGGGTGCCGTCGATCGGCGGCACCAGCTTGACCCGGGAGTACTGCTCGACCTCGGCGATGGCCGAGCGCAGCACCTCGGTCATCGGGACGGGGTTGCTCCACTGCCGCCGGGAGACGGCGCCGCCGAGCACGGCGAGGTTCTCGGCGTGCCGCCGGATGCGGGTCGCGAGGTGGTCGACGTGGAAGAGCCCCTTGAGGAGGTCCGGGTCCTCCATCTCGTTCTCGAGCTCGTCGAGGATGGAGATCTCCCGGTGCACGAGGGACTGGAGGCGCCGGGCGAGGTTGACGAAGACCTCCAGCTTCTGTTCGCTGCCGGCCTGGCTCGACAACCGGGAGGCCTGCACGACGGCGTGGACCGCTCCGTCGTGGGCGCGGGCCAGGTCGGCGGCGAGGAGGTCGAAGTCGTCGGCGTCGTCGGGCGGTCCGTTGCGTGGCGTGCGCTTCGGCGGGCCGTCGCCGCGCCGCAACGCCTCGACGAGGGAGCGCAGTTCGGCCTCGCCCCGGGCGCTGGCGCGGCGCAGGGCGCCGATGCGCCGGCTCACGGTCAGGGCGGCGCGGTCGGCGGCGACGGCGGCGATGACGATGCCCGCGAGGGTCACCGAGAGCGCCCCGGCCAGGACGACCCACAGGACCGGGTTCGGCCGTGCTCCGGTGGAGCGCACGACGAACAGCACCGCGGCGCAGGCGCTCAGGGACACCGCCACGGGTGGCAGGACGGCCAGGCGGAGCAGTTGGGGCCGTATCTGCGTCTCGGGCAGCGCGGGTGCGGTACGGGCGGCGGGGCGCCCGTGCCTCCCGCCCTCACGGCGGTCAGCGCGTGGGGCCGGGGCGCGGAGTTGAGACATCGGGGTCCTCGTACTGGTCCGTCGGTCGGGGGCCTGGGGGTGCACGCGGTCTGCGCGGCCCGGGGTGTGCGCCTTCTCGGTGCCGGTCGACGGAACCGAGGGAATTCGGCTGCGTGTCGCCCGACGGACACTCACAGTAGTCGCCTGCGCATCAAGTGCGGTGGGCAGTTGCCAAACTCCGGCAGGCGGCGTCCCGCTCTGGTATGAGGGCTCGTACGACAGACCGATAACCGGTCACGACACTCGTCCGGAAAGCATCAACGAACGATCAGAGCTGGTCAGAAGCAGCCATCGACGCCAAGGGGGCAAGCACCCGACGCGACGGTCGTTCCCGGCCGGAGTCACGGCCTTCACGCCGCGACGACCTCCTGCGAAGCGTCGAGGCGTCCGGCGCACCGACCGCGCGCACCCCAGAGCGTCACCGGCTGTAGCGGCGCACTCGGCGATCCGAGCGCCCCCGCGCACCTTCACACGCTCGGCGCAGTGCCCAGCTGTGCGCCTCTCGACGCCCCGTGACACCTTTGAGGGAAGGTGTTCGGGAAGGGTGATCGATGATCTTCTTCGGCCGGCCGACGGCTCCTCCGACGCGGGAAGCCTGACCCGTGTCGACCTCGGCGGCGACGCCGGCACCGACGCGTCTGTCCGTGGTGGCCGTGCTTCTGTCGTTCGCCGCGGGAGCCGGTGACGCGTTCGCGTTCGTCCAGCTCGGGGGCGTGTTCACCGCCAACATGACCGGCAGCCTCGTCCTGTCGGGCCTCACGAGCCGACCGGGGTACGGGTCCCTGGTGGCGGGGGCGGCCACCGCACTGGGAGCATTCCTGATCGCGGTGTACCTGGCGTCCAAGGCGACACCGGGACACCCCGGAACGGGGTGGGGCCGTATCAGGGCCGTCCTGCTGGCCGTGGTGGCGCTCGACCTCGTGGTGCTGCTCCTCAGGTCGGCGCAGTCCACCCCGGGCACCGCCCTCCGGCTGCTGATGCTCGCGGCGGCCGCGGGAGCGATGGGCGCCCAGACCGCCGCCGTCAAACGGTCGGCGCACGGCGCGGGGGTGACCACGACCTTCGTGACCGGCACCCTGACCAGCCTGGCGCAGGACGCCGCCGACGGCAGCTCCCGGCATGCGGGCGTCCGAGTGGGCGTGGTGGTGATGCTGGTCCTGGGCGCCCTGACGGCGTCCGGGGCCATGGCGATCGACGCCCGCCTCGGTCCCGCCGTGGCGGCGGCCGGCACCACCGTCGCGATCCTCGCCCTCCCGAGGACGGGCAGCCCCAGGCCGTGACGACCGCCGCCCGCCCGGGTCAGGTCGTCCGGGTCGGGCCACCGTCCCCGGTCGCCGTCAGCGCCCGCTCGCAAGGTCGAGGCCGCCCGTGGCGGTGGTGGTCCCGCCGTCGGTGCTCCGGGGAGGCTGCCAGGTCCGCGGGACCGGACCCGACACGGTCCGCCACCACGGCTCCACGGGCGGCTCCCCCGCCGGTTCGAACGGCTGACCGGGCCGCGGGAACGCCACCGCCTGGCCCGCCTCCTCGGCGGCGTCCCTCATCCACTCCCCCGGCTCAGCCCACGCGTGCGGCGCCAGGTTGAAGGTGCCCCAGTGGATGGGCAGCAGCACCCCGCCGGGGGTGCCTCCCTGCAGATCGAGGTGGCTCCTCACGCCCTCGGCGGGCGTCATGTGGATGTCCGGCCAGAAGTCGGAGTAGGCGCCGACCTGGATCATCGTGGCGTCGAAGGGCCCGTGCGCGGCGCCGATGTCCCGGAAGCCGTCGAAGTAGCCGGTGTCACCGCTGTGGTAGATCCGGTGCTCCTGCGAGGCGACGACCCAGGACGCCCAGAGCGTGTGCTGGGTGTTGCGCAGCCCGCGGCCGCAGAAGTGGCGGGCGGGGGTGGCGGTGAGGGTGAGGCCGCCGATCTTGGTCGTCTCGTGCCAGTCCAGTTCGCGCAGCCGGTCGGCGGGGACGCCCCAGTGCTCGAGATGGGCGCCGACGCCGAGCGGGACGGCGAAGAGGGTGCCGGTGCCGGCCAGCGCCTTGATCGTGGGGAGGTCGAGGTGGTCGTAGTGGTCGTGCGAGATCACGACGACGTCGACCGGGCCGAGCGCGGCGAGCGGGAGCGGCGCGGGATGCAGCCTCTTGGGCCCGGCGAACGGGAACGGCGAGCAGCGCTCGCCCCACACGGGATCGAACAGCACGCGGTGGCCGTCGATCTCGGCGAGGACGCTGGAGTGCCCCATCCAGGTCAGGCGCAGTCCCGTGACGGGCGGCTTCGCGAGGTCGGCGTAGGTGGTGGGGTGTACCGGCACGGTGCCGTTCGGCACGCGCAGGGGCCGGGTGTCCTTGTCGAAGAAGACCTTCGCGAACTCCAGCGTCGAGCCGGACGGTCTGATCCGCGCGGTCCCGCCGGGGTTCTGGAACACGCCGTCCCGGAAGTGCGGCGATCGGCGGATGCGGGCCATGCGCTCACCGCTGGGGTCCACGCCGAAGGCCGTGGGCCGCAGGGCGCTCAGCCCGGCGCTCGGGAATCGGGAACCGGCCACGGTACCTCCAGGTGGAGTCGGTGGGGCTTCCATTATGGTCGGCCCACCGACGGTCCCCCGCGATCACCGGCCGACAGCCCCTGTCATCCCGAACGCCGGGTCCGCGGCGATCGTTCCCGCGGTCCGGCGGCGCATGCGCCGCATGCGTTGACATGTCCTTTCCTTCATCGTGATACTGACCCGTCGTTCAGGAGCGAAGCGGCTCTCTCCCGGCCGCCCGGGCGCCCCGTCACCTCGCGGACGACCGCGCTGACCGCCGTCGACCCCGGAGTTCGCATGACCTCGCCCTACCTGTCCCTCACCTGGACCGACCACGTCACGGGCCGCCAGGGCTTCCTGGTCGTGGACCGGCTGGTGCGCGGCGTCTCCAGCGGCGGACTGCGGATGCGGCCGGACTGCACGCTGGAGGAGATCGCCGGGCTGGCCGCGGGCATGACCCTCAAGGAGGCCCTCCACTACGACCCGGACGCCCGGTACGTCCCGCTGGGCGGCGCCAAGGGCGGCATCGACTGCGATCCCCGGGACCCGGAGGCGTACGGACTGCTGGTGCGCTACCTGCGGGCGGTGCGGCCGTACGTCGAGACGCTGTGGACCACGGGTGAGGACCTGGGGCTCAGCCAGGACGTGGTCGACCGGGCGGCCCGGGAGGCGGGGCTCGTCTCGTCCGTGCAGGCGGTGTACCCGTTGCTGGACGACGAGGCCGCCGCCCGTCACCGGCTGGCCGAGGCGTTCGCGGTGGACGTCGACGGCATCGGGCTCGACGAGCTGGTGGGCGGCTGCGGGGTGGCCGAGTCGGTGCTCACCGCGCTGGACCGGGCCGGGGTGCCACGCTGGCGGACCCGGGTCTCCCTGCAGGGCCTGGGCACGATGGGCGGGGCCACCGCGCGGTTCCTCGCGCGCGCGGGGCTCACCGTGGTGGCCGTCGCCGACATCAAGGGGACCATCGCCAACCCGGCGGGGCTGGACGTGGAGGCGCTGCTGGCGGCGCGGGACGGCTACGGGACGGTGGACCGTGCGGCATTGCGCCCCGGCGACCGTGAGCTGCCGGGGGACGCCTGGCTGTCGACCGAGGCGGAGGTCCTGGTGCCGGCGGCCGTGTCGTACGCGGTGGACGCCGCCAACCAGGGCCGGATCAGCGCCCGCTGGATCGCCGAGGCGGCGAACATGCCCGTCCGCCCGGAGGCGGAGCTGCTGCTGGCCGCGCGGGGGGTCACGGTGCTGCCGGACGTCGTCGTCAACTCCGCCACGAACGCGTGGTGGTGGTGGACGCTGTTCGGGGACATCGGTCCGGACGCGGACGAGGCGTTCGCCCACACGCGGCGTGCGATGCGGGCCCTGACCGATCGCACGCTGGCCCGCGCGGAGGCCGACGGGACGACTCCGCGTGCCGCCGCGCACGCCATCGCCGCGGACCTGCTCCCGGTGATCACCGAACGGTTCGGCCGGCACCGCTGACGGCCGGGGGTGCACCCCCTGGGGCGGCGCGGCCAGGCCGTAGGGTGGCCGCGTGGCGAGGGCGAGAGTGCGGCTGAGCGTGGCGGAGCGGCGGGCGGAACTGCTGCGCGCCGCGGTGGAGCAGATAGAGGCACGGGGTGTGGCGGCGGTCAGGATCGCCGACGTGGCCTCGGCGCTCGGGGTGAGCAACGCGCTGGTGCTCTACCACTTCGCCACGAAGGAGAAGCTGGTCGCGGCCGCGTTCGCGCACGCCGCCGAGGGCGACCTGGCGCGGCTGCGCAGGATCCTGGGCCGCCGCACGACGGCAGTACGGCGGCTGCGGGCGGCCGTGCGCTGGTACGCGCCGACCGGACAGGCCAAGGGCTGGCGGCTGTGGATCGAGGGCTGGGCGGCCGCGTTGCGCGAGACGGCCCTGCGGGAGGTCACGCGCGAGCTCGACCTGCAGTGGAAGAGCGCCCTCGCCGGGGTCCTCGCGGAGGGCGCGGCCGCGGGCGAGTTCAGCTGCCCGGACCCGGCGGCCGCCGCGCTGCGCCTGACCGCGCTCCTGGACGGTCTCGCCGTGCAGCTGACGTCGTATCCCGGGGCGCTGTCCCGCGCGCGGGCCCAGGAGTGGGTGGACGAGGCGCTGGCCCGGGAACTGGGCCTGGAGCGGACGGCGTTGATTGCCTCACCACGGTGAGCGGCCGCCCGCGACCGTGACGGTCCCGAGCGGCTCCGCACTCCCCCGGCCGTGCCGCCGGGCTCAGGCCACCGACGCGATGCGCATCTTGATGTCGTACGCCGAGAGCGCCCCCTTGGCCGTCACATGGTCGCCCGACGACTCGCCGCGCAGGCGCCGCCCGATCCACGGCACCAGGTACTCGCGCGCCCACTGGACGTCGTCGCGCCGGATCTCCAGGGTCCCGCGGGGCGGGAGCGGCGGCCAGGGCTGGTCCGGGTCGGCCGGGATCTCCAGCCCGAGGACCTGGCCCGCGCGCAGCGCCACGCGCGTGTGCCCCTCGGGTGAGAGGTGGAGCCGGTCGCTGTCCCAGGCCCGGCGGTCCTGGACGGTCTTCAGGGACCACAGGTCGAGCACCGGGCAGCCGTAGCGGTCGGCGATGGCGCGTACGTGCCCGTTGTAGGTGGCGATCTTGCCGCGCAGGTGCTTCAGCACGGGCACGCCACGGGTGTCGAAGCCCGTCGTCACCATCACGGTGCCCGCGGCCGAGGCGAGCCGGGCGACGGCCCGTTCGAACCGTTCGGCCACTTCGTCGGGGTCGGTGCCGGGCCGCAGGATGTCGTTGCCGCCCGCGCAGAACGACACGAGGTCCGGGGCGAATTCGACGGCCTTGGGGACCTGTTCCGCCACGATCTGGTCGAGCAGTCTGCCGCGCACGGCGAGGTTCGTGTACCGGAAGTCGCCCTCGGGCCGCCGGTCGGCCAGAAGGACCGCGAACCGGTCGGCCCAGCCGACGAACGCCCCGTCGGGGCCGGGGTCGCCGACGCCCTCGGTGAAGCTGTCCCCCACCGCGACGTACGACCCGATCACTGCTCTGCTGTCACTCTTCGAATCGTCTGTCACGTCGGGACATGATTCACCTTCCGATGTGACCTACGCGACCGTAGGAAGAGGTTGACGAACGGTGAGATAAGCCACTGCCAAAGCCTTCACCAAAGCCGGAATACGGCTCCTGGCCGGGACGTTGAGCGCCGAAACGCGACCCGTGCCCGCCCGGGACGGGCCGAAGGCCGGACCCCGGGGATCGGGGTCCGGCCTTCGGCTGCGTGTCAGGCAGGTGGTGCGCGTGCGTGTCAGGCAGGTGGTGCGCGCCGTGCGGTGGGGCGGTCAGCCGATGGCGACGCCCTTGGAGCGGAGGTAGGCCACCGGGTCCACGTCCGAGCCGTAGTCGGGCGTGGTGCGGATCTCGAAGTGCAGGTGGGGGCCGGTCACGTTGCCGGTCGCGCCGGAGAGGCCGATCTGCTGGCCCGCGGTCACCGTCTGGCCGCTGGAGACGGACAGCGAGGACAGGTGGGCGTACTGGGCGTAGTAGCCGTCGGCGAGCCGGATGACGACCTGGTTGCCGTACGCGCCGCCCCAGCCGGCGGAGACGACGGTGCCGGCGCCGACCGCCTTCAGGGGCGTGCCGGTGGCGGCGGAGAAGTCCACGCCGGTGTGGTAGCCGCTGGACCACATGCTGCCGGCGACCTTGTAGGAGGTGCCGACGGCGGCGGCGGACACCGGGGCGGTGAAGCCGTTGACGGTGCTCGCCTCGTCGGCGCTCTGCGCGGCCGTGGCGGCCTTCTTCGGCGCGGCGGCCTTCTTCGGCGCTGCGGGCTTCGCGGACGGCTCGGACGGGGAGGAGGACGGGGCCGACGCCTTGGGTGCGGCGGTCGCGGCGTTCTTGCCGATCGAGAGCTTCAGACCCGGGTGGATGAGCGACGGGTCGGCGCCGACGGCCTCGCGGTTGTCGGCGTAGAGCTTCTTCCAGCCGCCGCGGACGTCCTGCTCGTCGGCGATCTTCGCCAGGTAGTCGCCGCGCTTCACCTCGTAGGTGCGCGTCTTCTGGGCGGAGGTCTTCTGCGCCGGGGCCTTCTCGGCGGCGACCTGGACGGACTGGACCGCCTTCTCCGGGACGGACTGGCCGGTCGCGGCGTGGGCGCCGGTGGCCCCGATCAGCGGAAGCGCGAGAGCGGCGCCACCGGTTCCGGCGACGGCGATCGTCCGGGTGAAGCGCAGGGACTTGGGACGGCGATGCTTACCCTTGGCGGGCATGGCGAATTCCTCTCCGGCGCCTGCGAGGTGAGCTGTCGGGTGCGGGCTGGAGATGCCCGGCCGCGTCGGGACGCGGCTTGACCCCAAGCCTGTTCCGGGACCGGAACAGGCGATGTACCTGTGGGTCCCCCGCTCCTGCCGTGGACGGGTGAGTGTGCGCGGATTCCGGTCGGCGGCAGGATTCGGCGTCCGTCCGGATTGGTGGTGAACGTAAGCGAGAAAGACGCATGGGAACAAGTGAGGGGTTCCGACCGAATGCGCTCGTCTTGATCCCTTACGGGATTCACCGGTCACACTCCGTGTATTTCGAAGAGGTCGCCACCCTCGAATTCCCATAAGCGGCAGGCCGATTACGTGGACATGACGGGCGACGCACCGTCACGGATATGACGCTCCTCACGTGACGTCGCTCCAGGTTTCCTTATTTCAGAACGAGTTGGAATGAAGGCATCAATTCGGACAGAAAGCCTAGATGTGACGTCAACGGATATCCGGCACATCGAACCTTCGGCGCGAATCCGACCTGAATCCCAGAGGGAATCACCTCGCATCGGATGCGAATCGGGATAAAACATCCGTCATCGATGATGACATACGGCGACTTGCCCGTTTCAGGTCATTACTCCCCAGCTGTCGCCTGTGGACAACTGATTGGCGCGCACAGTCATGTCGTATCGTCAGAAGCGCACCTCGCCGGCCTCACCGCCGAGCCGCGCCGGCGGGGCCCACCGGGAGGAGCCCCCGTGACGCAGCAGATCCCGTCGACCGAGCCCGAACTGGCCGGTGTGCGCAACTTCCGCGACGTGGGCGGTCTGCCCACCGTGGACGGACGACGGGTGCGCCACGGCGTGCTGTTCCGCAGCGGCCACCTCGCCCACGCCACCCCTGAGGACGCCGCCTTCCTCGACTCGCTGGGGCTGCACACGATCTTCGACTTCCGCAACGCGGCGGACCAGAAGCTGGAGGGCCCCGACGTCGAGCTGCCGGGTGTCCGCAATGTGAACCTGCCGCTGTCCGACCCCGCGGACGGCGCGGAGTTCTGGAAGATGGTCCGCGACGGCGACCTCGACCAGTTGCGGGAGATCCTGGCGGACGGCAAGGGCGCGGCCCGGATGATCGCCTCCTACCGCTCCATCGTCACGGAGCGCACCGGCGAGCACTCACGGGTGCTGCACTCCCTGGTGGAGGACAGCGTCCCGGCGCTGATGCACTGCGCGGCCGGCAAGGACCGCGCCGGCCTGTCCATCGCGGTGACACTGCTCGCCGTCGGCGTCGAGCGGGAGGCGATCGTCGCCGACTATCTGAAGTCCAACGAGAAGCACCGCCGCTACAAGGTGCGGCGCGGCAGCAGCGCCCCCTCGGCGTACTCGCCCGAGGTCATGGAGCTGCTGAGCCCTCTCTTCGACGCACGGGCGGAGTACCTGAAGGCCGCCTTCGACACGATCGACGAGACGTGGGGCGACGTCGACACCTACCTGGAGCAGGGTCTGCGGCTCACCCCCGAGGCGCGGGAGCGCCTGCGGGAGCGGCTTCTCGACTGAGGGCGCGGGGTGCGCCTACTTCCCGCCGCCCGCCTCGAAGAGGAAGAAGACGAAGGCGGCGAAGACGTGCCCCACCGCGATGTAGATGATGAGCCGCACCCACAGGGCGCGCGGGAACTTCTCCTCCATGTCGGTCATGACGTCTCTCCAGGGGTGGGGCCCAGGCACAGGGTGGCCGTGGGGCTCTGCAACAGGGTGTGGACGAAGAGGAGCTCGGCGCCGCCGTCGTCCTCGGCGGCGAGCAGGTGCGGGGTGAGCGAGTCGAAGTGCGCGCTGTCCCCGGGGCCGAGGCGGTGCGTGGTGTCCCCGAGGCGCAGCCGCAGCCGCCCCTTGAGGACGTGGAGCCACTCCTCGCCGGGGTGCACGCGCACGATGTCGCCCTGCGAGCCGTACGGCACATGGACCCGGAGGGCCTGCATCCCGCGGCCGGGAACTCCGGCCTGCCAGTACGTCCAGCCGCCGGCGGCGGTGGGTTCCATGTCGGCGGCGCGCACGACGGCGTCCCGGTCGGGGACCCTCTCGCCGAGCAGCTCGCCGACCGTCGTACCGTAGATACGGGCGAGCGCCAGCAGCATCGGCAGCGACGGCTGCCGCTGCCCGGTCTCGAGCCGGGAGAGATGGGCGGCCGACAGCCCGGCGGCGCGGGCCGCACCCTCCAGGGTGAGGGCCGCCCGGCGGCGCAGGGCCCGCAGCTGCGGCGCGACGGCCGGCAGGGACTCGGCCGGCCCGGTCGCTCCGTCCCCGGGCTGGTTCTCGGGAGCGTTCATGCTCCCATTCAGCAGCAGACTTGCCTCACGGGCAAATTTTTTGCCTCAGGGGCAAAGCCCGCGTCGAGGGCGGGCCACCCCGCACTCATCTGTTGGCGACCGCCTGCTTGATCAGCGTCTTGCCGAAGTCCCACATGAGGCCTCCGCCGTGGTGGGCGTCGTCCATGACGTCCGTGAAGGCGTCGACGAACCGGTCCACCTCGCGTTCGCCGATGATCAACGGCGGGATCAGCTTGATGACCTCCAGGTGGTCCCCGGAGACCTGGGTGAGGATCCGGTGCCGCCGCAGCAGCGGCACGACCACCATCTGGGCGAACAGGCCCTTGCGCGCGGCCTGGAGCATCGTCCAGCGGCTGCGCAGCTTGAGCGAGTCCGGGCGGCCGAACTCGATGCCGATCATCAGGCCGCGTCCGCGCACGTCGGCGAGCAGCTCGTACTTGTCGGTGAGTGCGGCCAGCCGTGACTTCAGCAGCTCGCCGGTGGCCCGGACGCCCGCGACGATCTCCTCGTCCTCCATGACGGACAGGACGGCGAGCCCGGCCGCCATGGCCTGCGCGTTGGAGCCGAAGCTCGCCGAGTGGACGAGCACCCGGTCCATGGACGAGTAGACCTTCTTGAAGATCCAGTCCTTGCCGATCGTGGCGCCGACCGGCACATAGCCGCCGGAGAGCGCCTTGGCCACGCACACCAGGTCTGGTTCGACACCCTCCTCGTGCTGGTAGGCGTAGAAGGAGCCGGTGCGGCCGAGACCGGTCTGCACCTCGTCGGCGATGAGGAGCGCCTTGTGCCGGTGGAGCAGCTCCTGGGCGGCCCGCAGATAGCCGGGCGGGGCCTCGTGCACGCCCTTGCCCTGGATCGGTTCGACGATCAGCGCGGCCACGTCGCCCTTCCTCAGCTCCCGCGCCAGGGCGTCGAGGTCGCCGAGCGGGACGGCCGTGTCGGGCAGCAGCGGCGCGAAGCCGTCCCGGAAACCGGACTCGCCGTTGACGGACAGGGAGCCGGTGGTCAGCCCGTGGAAGGCGTGGTCGCAGTACAGCACCCTGGGCCGGCCCGTGACGAACCGCGCGAACTTCAGCGCGGTCTCCACCGCCTCCGTGCCGCTGTTGCCGAAGAACACCCGGTCCAGGTGGGGGCTGTGGGCGAGCAGCTTCTCCGCCAGCAGCCCGGGCAGCGGCTGGCAGTCGAAGCGGGTGAGGTCGGCGAGCTGGGCGTCCAGCACGTCGTGCAGCGCCTTGCGGACGACGGGGTGATGGCGGCCCAGGCCCATCACCCCGAACCCGGCGAGCATGTCGAGGTAGTCGTCGCCGTCGGCGTCCCAGAAATAGGCGCCCTCGGCCCGCTCGTAGACCTTGTCGAAGCCGATGGTGTGCAGCATGCGCGGGAGCTGGTGGTTGAGGTACCGGGTGTGCAGCTCGTAGCGCTCGGCTCCGCGCTCGGCGAGGAGTCTGCCGAGGTCGAACTCGGTGGTCATTCAGCTTTCTCCTTGACTGACGCGACGGGACGGCCCGCGGGGCGGCCGGCGTCCGCGGGGCCGCCGGCCGCCCCGTCGCCGTCGGACGGGTCGGACGAACCGCCCGCGGCTTCCTTCAGGGCCAGGCTCGCGCTGATCCGGCCGGCGACCTCGACGGGCGTGAGGCCGATGTCGGCCAGCACCTCACCCCGCTTGGCGTGCGCGAGGAACTGCTCCGGGATGCCGAACCGCCGCACCGGCACGTCCACGTCGGCGTCGCCGAGCGCGAGCGCCACGGCACTGCCCACGCCGGCCGAGCGGCTGTTGTCCTCGACGACGGCCACCAGCCGGTGCTGGGCGGCCAGCGGCGCGATCGCCGGGTCGACGGGCTTGACCCAGCGGGGGTCGACGACGGTGCAGCCGATGCCGCGTGCTTCGAGCAGGTCGGCCGCCTGGAGGCACACCGGGGCCATCACTCCGACGGCGACGAGGAGGACGTCCTGCCCGGGTCCGCCGCGGTGCAGGACGTCGAGTCCGCCCAGCCGGTCGACGGCCGGGATCGACGGTCCGACCGACTCCTTCGGGAACCGCACCAGCGTCGGGGCGTCGTCCACGGCCACGGCCTCCCGCAACTGCGCCCTCAGCTGGTCGGCGTCCCGGGGCGCGGCGATCCTGAGGCCGGGGACGACCTGGAGGATCGACATGTCCCACATGCCGTTGTGCGAAGCTCCGTCGACGCCTGTGACACCGGCCCGGTCCAGGACGAACGTCACCCCGCAGCGGTGCAGCGCGACGTCCATCAGTAACTGGTCGAAAGCGCGGTTGAGGAAGGTGGCGTAGACGGCGACGACCGGGTGCAGTCCGCCCGTGGCGATGCCGGCCGCCGAGACGGCCGCGTGCTGCTCGGCGATCCCGACGTCCCAGACCCGGTCCGGGAACCGCTCCGCGAACTTGCCGAGGCCGACGGGATGCAGCATGGCCGCCGTGATCGCGACGACGTCCTCGCGCTCCTCGCCGATCCGGACGATCTCGTCGCCGAACACCGAGGTCCAGGAGGGCCCGTTGGACGGCGCGAGCGGTTCGCAGGTCAGCGGGTCCATCACGCCGACGGTGTGGAAGTGGTCCTCCTCGTGGGCGAGGGCGGGTTCGTAACCGCGTCCCTTCTCCGTGAGGCAGTGGACCAGCACCGGGCCGTGGAAGCGTTTGGCACGCCGCAACGCCGACTCGACGGCCCCGACGTCGTGCCCGTCGATGGGGCCGACGTACTTCAGGCCCAGGTCCTCGAACATGCCCTGGGGTGCGAAGGCGTCCTTGAAGCCCTTCTTCGCGCCGTGCAGGGACTCGTAGACCGTGTGGCCGACCAGCGGCGTGCGCAGCAGGACGTCCTTGCCCCAGGCCAGCACCTTCTCGTAGCCGTCGGTGGTGCGCAGGGTCGCCAGGTGGTTGGCGAGGCCGCCGATGGTCGGTGCGTACGAACGCTCGTTGTCGTTGACGACGACGATCAGCGGGCGGTCCTTGGCGGCCGCGATGTTGTTCAGCGCCTCCCAGGCCATGCCGCCGGTCAGCGCCCCGTCGCCGATGACCGCGACGACGTGCCCCTTCTCCCCCTGCACCTGGCGGGCCTTGGCGAGCCCGTCGGCCCAGCCGAGGGCGGTGGAGGCGTGGCTGTTCTCCACGATGTCGTGCTCGGACTCCTCACGGGAGGGGTAGCCCGACAGGCCCCCCTTTCCCCGCAGCTTGGAGAAGTCCTGACGTCCCGTCAGCATCTTGTGCACATAGCTCTGGTGCCCGGTGTCCCACACGATGCGGTCGACCGGCGACTCGAAGACCCGGTGGAGCGCGACGGACAGTTCCACCACCCCCAGGTTGGGCCCGAGATGGCCGCCGGTCCTGGCCACCGCGTGCACCAGGAACTCCCTGATCTCGTCGGACAGTTCACCGAGTTCCGCCTCGGACAGCGCCTTCAGGTCACGTGGTCCCCGGATGCTCTCCAGAATCGTCATGCTCGGGCCCCCTCTCGGTCCGTGCCGTGCTTCAACTCACCGTCACTGCCGGTTTCCCCGTGCCGGTGGGGACGCCCGATGCGGCCCCGTCCTGTTCCATCCGCTCGGCCAGCTTCATGGCCTCCTCGATGAGAGTCTCGACGATCTTGGACTCGGGGACGGTCTTGATGACCTCGCCCTTGACGAAGATCTGGCCCTTGCCGTTGCCGGAGGCGACGCCGAGGTCGGCCTCGCGGGCCTCCCCGGGGCCGTTGACGACACACCCCATGACCGCCACCCGCAGCGGCACCTCCATGCCGTCCAGACCCGCGGTGACCTCCTCGGCCAGCTTGTAGACGTCGACCTGCGCCCGGCCGCACGACGGGCAGGAGACGATCTCCAGGCGCCGCTCCCGCAGCCCGAGCGACTGCAGGATCTGGATGCCGACCTTGACCTCCTCCGCGGGCGGGGCGCTCAAGGACACCCGGATGGTGTCGCCGATGCCCCGCGACAGCAGGGCACCGAACGCCACCGCGCTCTTGATGGTGCCCTGGAACGCCGGGCCGGCCTCGGTCACGCCGAGGTGCAGCGGGTAGTCGCACTGGGCGGCGAGCTGCTTGTACGCCTCGATCATGATCACCGGGTCGTTGTGCTTCACCGAGATCTTGATGTCCCTGAAGTCGTGCTCCTCGAAGAGGGACGCCTCCCACAGCGCCGACTCCACCAGCGCCTCCGGCGTCGCCTTGCCGTACTTCTGCAGCAACCGCCGGTCCAGCGACCCGGCGTTGACCCCGATCCGGATCGGCGTGCCGTGGTCCTTCGCGGCCCGCGCGATCTCCTTGACCTTGTCGTCGAACTGCTTGATGTTGCCCGGGTTCACCCGCACCGCCGCACAGCCGGCCTCGATCGCCGCGAACACGTACTTCGGCTGGAAGTGGATGTCCGCGATCACCGGAATCTGCGACTTGCGGGCGATCGTCGCCAGCGCGTCCGCGTCGTCCTGCGTCGGGCACGCCACCCGCACGATCTGGCAGCCCGACGCCGTCAGCTCCGCGATCTGCTGCAGCGTCGCACCGATGTCGGACGTGCGCGTCGTCGTCATCGACTGCACCGACACCGGGGCGCCGCCCCCGACCGCCACCGGGCCGACCTGGATCTGCCGGGACTCGCGTCGCTCGGCGATCGGCCGGGCCGGTACCTCGGGGACACCCAAGGAGATGGCGGTCACGGGGTCACTCCCGGTTTCCGGAGACGGTCTCACGCATGGCGCGCAGCGACTCCTTCAGCGAGCCCATGGTGGCGAGGACGGCGGTGGGTTCGTAGCCGCAGTGCGCCATGCAGTTGGCGCAGCGCGGGTCCTTGCCGCGGCCGTACTTGTCCCAGTCGGTGTCCTCGATCAGCTCGCGGTACGTCGGGACGTAGCCGTCGCTCATCAGGTAGCAGGGGCGCTGCCAGCCGAAGAGCGAGTAGTTCGGGATCGCCCAGGCCGTGCACGGGAAGTCGACCTTGCCCTCGAGGAAGTCGAGGAACAGCGGCGAGTGGTTCAGCCGCCACCTGCGGCGGTTGCCGCCGGCGAAGGCCTTCTTGAACAGTTCGCGGGTCTGCTCGACGCCGAGGAAGTGCTCCTGGTCGGGGGCCTTCTCGTAGGCGTAGGCGGGCGAGATCATCATCTCGTCGACCTGGAGGTCGTCGTTGAGGAAGTTGAGCACCTCGATGACGGTCTGCGGGGTGTCGGTGTTGAAGAACGTCGAGTTGGTGGTGACCCGGAAGCCGCGCCGCTTGGCCTCCTTGATCGCCTCGACGGCCTCGTCGAAGACGCCCTCCTTCGCCACGGACTCGTCGTGGCGCTCGCGCAGGCCGTCGATGTGCACGGCGAACGCGAAGTACGGCGACGGCGTGAACTTGTCCATCTTCTTGCGCAGCAGCATGGCGTTGGTGCACAGGAAGACGTACTTGCGCTTGGCCACGAGCTGCCGCACGATCTCGTCGATCTGCGGATGCATCAGCGGCTCGCCGCCGGCGATGGACACCATCGGCGCACCGGACTCCAGCACCGCGCCCACGGCCTGCGCGACGGGCATGCGCTGCTTCAGGACCCCCGCCGGGTGCTGGATCTTGCCGCAGCCCTCGCATTTGAGGTTGCAGGCGAACAGGGGTTCCAGCTCGACGATGAGCGGGAACTTGTCGCGCCTGCGGAGCTTCTGTTCAGCCAAGTAAGTAGCGACCTTGATGGACTGGCGCAGCGGCATGGCCATCTGGCTCACCTCCTGGGGAGCAGCAAGGAACGGTGCCATTCATAGAAAGCGGGCAGAACGGAACGAAGAACGCGGAAGGCAGATATTCCACCGCGCAATGTGCCGATCCGGACGAGTTCATGTTCTGGAGCGTCCACGACCACCCGGACGGCCGCAACCGGGCGCTCGCCCATGTGTACGGCGCTCAGGAGCGTGGCCGCGGACTCCATGTCGACCGCGATCGCGCCGGTCGTGAGCAGATCGGACCGTTCCTGACCGCGGACCACGTGGTCCGAGCCGGTGAGCGGTCCGGTGTGGACGGTGCGGCCCGGGACGGACCGCGTGAGTGCTTTGACCAGTAGGTCGGTCCCCGTGCACGGAACGGTTCCCGCCGGATCCCTGGTCTCCTCGGCGACCACGAGGTCGCCGGGGTGCATCCCGGGGGCGAGGCCCGCGCAGAAGCCGGTGGCGAGGACGGCGGCCCCGGCCAGCGCCGGACCGGCCAGCAGACGAGTCACCGAGCGCTCGGCCGATCGGGGGCCCATGCCGGTGCGCAGCACGGTGACCGGCCCGCCGGCCCCGCCCCGGTCGCCGGTGCGCAGGGCGATCTGCTCGATGCCGAGCGCGCAGGCGATCAGCAGCGGGACCGGGGCGGGCTGTGAGGTCATCCGCTCCCCTCGGCGTCGGCCGCGGGGGCGGTCGCCTTGCCGGCGAAGGGTTCGCCGTGCAGGTACCGGCCGAGCGCGGTCAGCGGGAAGACCTGCCGGTAGAGGTGGTAGTTGATCGAGAAGTCCCAGGGGAAGCCGGTGCCGGTGAAGTACGGCTCGTCCCAGGAGCCGTCCGGCCGCTGGGTGGCGGCGAGCCACTCGATGCCGCGCTCGACGGCCTTGGAGTTCTTCTCCCCCGCCGCCAGGAGCGCCATCAGCGCCCAGGCCGTCTGCGACGCCGTCGAGGCACCCTTGCCGCTCCACTCCTTGACGTACTTGTAGGAGCGCAGGTCCTCGCCCCAGCCGCCGTCCTCGTTCTGGACGGACTCCAGCCAGGCGACGGCCCGGCGGATCGCCGGGTGGGAGCCGGGGAAGCCGGCGGCCGCCAGGGCCGGGACGACGGACCCGGTGCCGTAGAGGTAGTTGACGCCCCAGCGCCCGAACCACGAGCCGTTCGGCTCCTGTTCGGCGAGCAGCCACGCGATGCCGCGCCGGGTGCGCGGGTCGTGGGCGAGCCCCTCGACGGCGAGCATCTCGACGACGTGCGCCGTGACGTCCGCCGACGGGGGGTCGATGACCTCGCCGAAGTCGCAGAACGGCAGCCGGTTCGGGAAGGGGCTGGTGTTGTCGACGTCGAAGGCGCCCCAGGCCCCGTCGCGGGACTGCATGCCGAGGTTCCAGCGCACCCCGCGGCCGATCGCGTGTTCCATCCGCTCGGGGTCGTGGTGGCGGACCCTGCGCAGCGCGAGGACCACCTCGGCGGTGTCGTCGATGTCGGGATAGTTGTCGTTGTGGAACTCGAAGGCCCAGCCGCCGGGCGGCAGTTGGGGCCGCCGGACCGCCCAGTCGCCGGGCCGGACGATCTCCTCGCCCAGCATCCAGTCGGCGGCCTTGACGAGTTGCGGGTGGTCGGCGGGCAGGCCCGCGTCCGCCAGCGCGATGGTGGCCAGACAGGTGTCCCACACCGGTGACTGGCACGCCTCGATCATCCGGGCGCCGTCCTCGCGCCACACGGCGAAGCGGTCCAGGGACGCCAGTCCCTCGCGCATCACCGGGTGCTGGAGGTCGTAGCCGAGCAGGTGCAGCGCGATGATCGAGTACACCGCCGGGGGCTGGATGCCACCCCAGCAGCCGTCGTTCTCCTGGCGTTCGATGATCCAGCGGGCGGCGCTGTTCATGGCCGCCTTGCGCAGTCCGCGCGGCGCGACCTTGCGCAGCTTGTGCAGGACCTTGTCCAGCCGCTGGAAGGCGCCGTCCCAACTCGCCACCGGGGCGTACGGCTTGGGCGGGTTGGGGTGCTCCGGGTCGGTGTGCAGCTCATCGAGCGGGAAGGGCGCGGGGCGCACCGGGCGCTTCGCGGAGACGATCGTCAGCGGGACGATGGTCTGCCGGGCCCAGCAGCCGAAGTCGTAGATGTTGAGCGGCACCCAGGTGGGGAAGTAGATGAGCTCCGGCGGGAGTTCGGGCAGGTCCTCCCACTTCCACCAGCCGAACAGGGCCAGCCAGATACGGGTGAACACCCGGGACTCGACGATGCCCCCCTGTGCCCGGATCCAGGCGGAGGCCTTCGCCATGTGCGGGGCGTCGGGCGCGTCGCCGGCCAGCCGCAGGGCGACGTACGCCTCGATGGTGGTGGACAGTTCGCCCGGACCGCCGTAGAAGGTGGCCCAGGTCCCGTCGTCGCGCTGCTCGCCGCGGACGAAGAGCGCCGCGGCTCGGGTGGTCGCCTCGTCCCGGATGCCGAGGAACTGACGCAGCAGGAGGTCCTCGGCGTCCATGGTGACGTTCGTCTCGAGGTCGCCCTTCCACCAGCCCTCGGGGTCCTGTCGGGCCAGGAGGAAGTCGGTGGCGCGCCGGACGGCGCGTTCGGCGGCCTCGTGCGCCCCGGCCGCCAGGGGGGTCTCGCTGTGGATGTCACTGGCCCCGGCGGCCCGGGGCGGCAGGGCCCCGGTGCTTCCGTCGGTCGTCGCTGTCATGGCTTCCCCTTCGTGCAGTGCTGCAAGCGGTGCGTCTGCTGTGGGTCCGCCGTCGGCCGGGGCGCTGCGTCCAGCACCACCGGCCGGCGACTACGCGAGGACTATTCGACCGATACCGATCATCTCTCTTCCCCCGGTGGTGTTCATCTCTTGCGGACGACCACGAAGTCGGCGAGCGCCGTGAACTGCGCCCGGACGTGCTCGGGCATGTCGACGGCGTCGAGGGCCTCGACGGCGATGGTGTGCTGGCGGCGTGCCTCCCCGGCCGTCCACTCGCGGCCGCCCGCCTCCTCGATGAGGGCGGCGCGGGCCGCGAACTCCTCCTCGGAGAAGTTCTCGACGTCGCTGCTCTTGGCGTCGGCGGCGAGCATCTCGCCGAGCCGGTCCGAGGCGCTGCCGCCCGCGGCGAGCGCGGCGACGACCGGCAGGGACTTCTTGCGCTGGCGCAGGTCGCTCCAGGTCTGCTTCCCGGTGGCGTCCGGGTCGCCCCAGATGCCGAGCAGGTCGTCGACGGCCTGGAAGGCGAGGCCGAGGTGGTAGCCGTACTTCTCCAGGGTGTCTGCGGTCCGCTCGTCCGCGCCGCCGAGAACCGCGCCGATGGAGGAGGCACAGGCCAGCAGGGCGCCGGTCTTGTTGCCCTCCATCTCCAGGCACTCCTCGACGCTGACGCGGTCGCGGTGCTCGTAGGAGATGTCCTGCGCCTGACCGTCGATCAGGGCGCGGGTGGCGGTGGTGAGCCGGCGGGCGGCGCGGCCGGCCTCGACGGTGCCGAGTTCGAGCAGGACCTCGTTGGCGAGGGCGAACAGGGCGTCGCCGACGAGGATGGCCTGGGCGGGGCCGTGCACCTTCCAGACGGTGTCGCGGTGCCGGCGCTGCTCGTCGCCGTCCATCAGGTCGTCGTGCAGCAGGGAGAAGTTGTGGACCAGTTCGACGGCGACGGCCCCGGGGATGCCGGCCTCGGGGGCGGCGCCGGTGACCTCGGCGGAGAGCACCGCGAGGGCGGGGCGTACGGCCTTGCCGCCGTCGCCGGCCGTGGGGTTGCCGTGGGCGTCGATCCAGCCGAAGTGGTAGGCGGAGACGGTGTCCATGGGAGGGGCCAGGCGGTCGATCGCCGTCCGCAGTACCGGTGTGGCCAGGGTCCTCCCGCGCTCCAGGAGCGCGGTCACGTCGACCGCGGTCTCTCGAGCGGCCATCTCGGCCGGGGGCACAGTGGGCACGGTCTCTCCTCTTGTTGCGGTACCGGGGGTGCGGGAGCCTGCCGCCGCGTGCTCGTTCAGCATCAGGCCGCCTCCTCGATGGCGAAGAGGTGGCCGGGGCGGGGCCGGCCGAGGGCGCCGAGGGCGGCCTCGGCCGCTCCGACGCCGCTGCGGACCGCACTCTCCATGGTCGCGGGCCACCCGGTGGCGGTCCACGCTCCGGCCAGGTACAGGCCGGGTGCCTTGGTGCGGGCGCCGGGCCGCAGCCGCCCGACGCCGGGGGTCGGGGCGAACGTCGCGGTGCGTTCGCGGGTGACGAAGAAGTCCTTCACACGGGCGTCCAGGGCGCGCGGCAGCAGCCGCTCCAGTTCGGGCAGGTACCGCTCGCGCAGGGTGGCCACGGGTGCGTCGATCTCGTCCTGCGCGGCCGACTGGGACACCGCGAGGTACTGGCCCTCGGTGAGTCCGGCCGCCTCGGTGCGGTCGAAGACCCACTGCAGCGGGGTGCCGAGGGCCGTCAGGAAGGGGGCGGCGAGGACCTTGCGGTCGTAGACGACGTGGACGTTGAGGATCGGCGCGGTGCCGATGCGCAGCAGCCGTTCGGGGGCGTCGAGGGCGCCGTCGGGCAGCAGGCCGTGGGCCTCGCGCTGGGGCACGGCGAGGACGACGGCGTCCGCGTGGAGCGTCTCGCCGGGCACCTGGACGCTCCAGCGTCCGTCGGCGTCCCGGGAGAGGGCGGTGGCGCGGGTGCGCAGCTCGGTGCGCACGCCCGCGGAGTCGAGGGCCTTGCGGGCCAGCCCGTCGTGCAGGTCGCCCAGCGGGACGCGGGACCAGCCGATGTCGGCGGCGCCCGGTTCGGACAGCAGGCCGGTCTTGAACACCATGGCGGCGAGCCCCAGCGAGGCGTCGCCCGCGACGGCGTTGAGGGTGGCGACGCCGACCAGGTCCCACAGGGCCTCGACGGCGCGCGGGGACTGGCCGTGCGCGGCCAGCCAGCTGCCGAAGTCCTGGCCGTCGAGGTCCGGGTCGGCCGGGTCGAGGCCCTTGAGCGCGAGCGCGGCGCGTCCGACCCTGGCCCGCTCGGCGAGCGACAGGTGCGGATAGGCGGCCAGGCTGCGGCCGAGGTGCAGGGGGACGGGGAGCGGGTCGCGACGCAGCCGGCCGAGCCGCCGTCCCTCGGGTTTGCCGAGGTCGACGACGGGCACGTCGAGACGTTCCTGCAGGGGAGCGAGCGCGGCCCCGTCGATCCGGTCGAGGAACCAGCGGTAGGCGGTGCAGCAGCGCAGGTAGACGTGCTGTCCGTTGTCGACGGTCAGGTCGCCGCGCCGGAAGGAGAAGGCGAGGCCGCCGAGCCGGGGCCGGCCCTCCAGCAGGGTGACGCGCACTCCGGCGTCGGCGAGCGCGAGCGCGGCGGTGACGCCGGCGAGCCCGCCGCCGACGACGACGGCGTCCCGTCCGAAGCGGTCCGGGGTGCCGGCGAGCGGTCCCTCGGACCGTGTGCCGTCGGTCATCGCGCGCCCTCCCCCGTGCGACCGCCGTGCGTGCGCCCGGACGCCGTTCGGTCGGTCGTCGTGGTCAGGGACGCGGTACGGCCGCGGAGGGTTGCCCGCCGTTTTCCGCCTCCGTCGGGTCCGCGAAGTCGCGTCGTCCGCCCGGAGGGCGGGCCGAGCGGGGTCCGGCGCGTGCTCCCGGCATGCCGGACGGAAGCCCACGTACCGGTGGCACGTGGGCTTCCGTCCGGTGCGGCGAGTGGGGGTTCCCCCTGCTCGAAGCGCTCGGGGGAACCTGCCGGACGCCGGACGGCGGGCGGGACTCTGCGGACACGACCCAGGCTCTCTCCTCCCAGTGTGTGGTCCATCAGACACGCCTCCTGACCGCTCGCCGGGTCACGTGCCGGGAGTCGAGGCCGGACAGGCCGCGGACGGCCACGTAGGCCTTCTCCCGGCCGGGCAGGGAGACGCGGCCGCGCAGGACGGCCTCCGGGTCGCGTTCGATGCGGTCCAGGAGGCGGCGGTAGATGCCGGCCATCGCGGCGACGCAGGCGCCGCTGCGCCGGTCGAGCATGGGGAGCAGCCGGTACCCCTCGGCGAACAGGGCGCGGGCCCGGCGCACCTCGAAGTGCACGAGGCCGGCGAAGTCGGAGCCCTCCGGCGGGGTGCGCCCGTGGAAGCCGGCCGAGCAGCCGAACTTGGCGAGGTCGTCCGAGGGCAGATAGGTACGGCCGCCCTCGCCGTCCTCGCGGACGTCGCGCAGGATGTTGGTGAGCTGGAGGGCCAGGCCCAGGGTGTCGGCGTACTCGGAGGCTCGTTCGGCGCCGCGCGCGTGCGGTTCGGTGCCGAAGACACCGAGGGAGAGGCGGCCGATGGCGCCCGCGACGCAGCGGCAGTAGACCTTGAGGTCGTCCCAGGTCTCGTAGGCCGCGCCCCGGACGTCCATGAGCACGCCGTCGATCAGCTCGTCCAGGCCGCCGAGCGGGATCGGGAAGGTGGCGGCGGCGTGCGCGAGCGCGACGGCGACGGGGTCGGTGTCGTCCTCGTCGATCTCGCCCTCGCGGATCCGGGTCAGCGCCTTCCGGGTGTCCTCGAGCCGGGCGGCCTTGACGTCGCCGGGCAGGGCGCCGTCGCCGATGTCGTCGACCCGGCGCGAGAACGCGTACAGCGCCGACATCGCCCGGCGCTTGGGCGTGGGGAGCAGCCGGATGCCGTAGGCGAAGTTCCGGGCCTGCCGTCCGGTGACGGTCTCGCAGTAGCTGTAGGCGGCGAGTACCGGTGCGGACACGTGTGGTGCAGACTCCACGGTCCGGATCACCCCTCTCCTCGCAGGGTCCCGCCCACCTCGCGCAGCAGCCGGAGCTTGCCGGCCTTGGGCGGGCCTGTGAGTACGTCGTATTCGGCGGCGGCGATCGCTTCGACGGCCGCCCTTCCCCCCGCCACGAAACCCGCCAGCAGCAGCTTGAGCCTGCCGTGGACGCTACCCACGAGGGGCGTGCCTTCATTCAGGAGGTTCCGGGCGCGTTCGGCTTCGTATGCAACCAGTGCGCGCACCGACGCGCCCGCTGTTTTCGCCGCCAGGTCGGTTTCGCCGACGTGGAAGCGCTTCATGTCCTCGGCGGGCAGATAGATCCGGTCACGCCCGAGGTCCTCGGCGACGTCCTGGAGGTGCTCGACGATCTGCAGCGCGGTGCACACCGCGTCGGAGCGGCGGACGCGCTCGGGTGTGGTGGTCCCCGTGACGGCGAGGACGAGCCGGCCGACGGGGTTGGCGGACAGTTCGCAGTAGGCAAGGAGGTCGTCGTAGGTCTCGTACCGGCCGACGAGCTGGTCCTGGCGGTTGGCGGCGATCAGGCGGAGGAAGGGCTCGGGGGTCAGCGAGCGGCGGCGGACCGTCGGCTGGAGGCGGCGCAGCAGGGGGTGGCGCGGGGTGCCGTCGAAGACGCGGCGCAGGTCGGCCTCGAGGGCGTCCAGCAGGACGAGGCGGTCGTCGGCGTCCGCGGCGGACACGCCGAGCAGGCGGGCGTCGGCGCCGCCGGGCGCGAGGTCGCCGTCGCCGATGTCGTCGACGAGGCGGGCGAAGCCGTAGACGGCCATGAGGTCGGTGCGCCAGGCCCTGGGCAGGAAGAACGGCGCCACGGGGAAGTTCTCCGCGGCGGCCTTGTCGAGGGTGGCGCGCTCCGGATCGGCGGTGAGCGCGTCGGCACCCGTCACCGTGGACTGCCCGGCGTGAAGACGGCGCACGCTGCGTGGACCTGGGGAGTTTCCGTAGCCATTGCCGTCACATCTCCCGTTCTACACCGCAGACCCGATGCGCACTATTTCGGACACGCCGCCCGGGCCTCCGCGCCGGGGCCCGGAGGCAGACATCACGTCTTATCGCCCCACTTGCGTGTTTCGGTACCGGTACAGCTTACGTTGTACAACCCTGCACGGCTCCTGGGGGTGTCCCGCACATCACAAGAACACACCGATTGGCGCCAAGATTCCTCGCACCAGGCGGAGTTGACGTTTCCTTTGCAGACGCGGGGCCCCGCCGGAGCAGTTCCGGCGGGGCCCTGCGAAGCGTTCTGGGCCACACGGCCCACCACGGGGTGGACTACTTGCCCGTGAACTTCTCGTACTCCTTGAGGACCTCGTCCGTCGGTCCGTCCATCCGGAGCTCGCCGCGTTCCAGCCACAGGACGCGGTTGCAGGTGTCGCGGATCGACTTGTTGTTGTGGCTGACGAGGAAGACCGTGCCGGCCTCCTTGCGCAGCTCGCGGATGCGGTTCTCGGAGCGCTTCTGGAACTTGCGGTCGCCGGTGGCCAGCGCCTCGTCGATCATGAGGACGTCGTGGTCCTTGGCGGCGGCGATGGAGAACCGCAGCCGGGCGGCCATGCCGGACGAGTAGGTGCGCATCGGCAGGGTGATGAAGTCGCCCTTCTCGTTGATGCCGGAGAAGTCGACGATGTCCTGGTAGCGCGCCTTGATCTGCTCGCGGGTCATACCCATGGCGAGCCCACCCAATATGACGTTGCGCTCGCCGGTGAGGTCGTTCATCAGGGCGGCGTTCACACCGAGCAGCGAGGGCTGCCCGTCGGTGTAGACCTTGCCCTTCTCGGCCGGGAGCAGCCCGGCGATGGCCCGCAGCAGGGTGGACTTGCCGGAGCCGTTGGAGCCGATGAGGCCGATGGCCTCGCCCCGGTAGGCGACGAAGGAGACACCGCGCACGGCGTGCACCTTGCGCACCCCGCGCTCCTCGCCGCGCTTGAGGATGCGGCTCAGGGCCGCGGTGGCGCTGCCCTTGCCGGACTTGGCGCCGTTGACGCGGTACACGATGTGCAGCTCGTCGGCGATGACGGTGGGGAGGCGCTCCCCCGGCTTCTGCTCAGCCACGGCCGTACCTCTCCTCCGCCTTCCAGAAGTACACGAAGCCGCCGACGGCCAACAGCACGGCCCAGCCGAGCGCGACCATCCACACGTGGTCCGGCAGGTTGGAGGAGCCGTAGCCGTCGATCAGGGCGAAGCGCATCAGGTCCATGTAGATCGCGGCCGGGTTCCACTGCAGGACCGTGGCGATCCACTCCGGCTTGCCCTCCAGCATGATCGGGATGGAGAACATCACGCCGGACGCGTACATCCAGGTGCGCATCACGAACGGCATCAGCTGGGCGAGGTCCGGGGTCTTGGCACCGGCCCTCGCCATGATCATCGCGAGGCCGGTGTTGAAGAAGAACTGGAGCACCAACACCGGGACGATCAAGAGCCAGGACAGCGAGGGGTAGCTGCCGAAGGCCACCGCCACGACGAACAGCACGACCATCGAGAACAGCAGCTGCTGGAGCTGCTGGAGCGCGAAGGAGATGGGCAGCGAGGCCCGCGGGAAGTGCAGCGCGCGCACCAGCCCGAGGTTGCCGGAGATCGCCCGGACCCCCGCCATCACCGAGCTCTGGGTGAAGGTGAACACGAAGACACCCGTGACCAGGAACGGCACGTACACCTCGCGGGACATGCCCCGGTCGGCCTGCAGGATCAGACCGAAGATGAGGAAGTACACGGCGGCGTTCAGCAGCGGGGTGGCCACCTGCCAGAGCTGCCCGAGCTTGGCCTGGCTGTACTGGGCGGTCAGCTTCGCCCGCGAGAACGCGAGGATGAAGTGCCGCCGGTCCCGGAGCTGGCGGACGTACTCGAACAGCGAGGGCCGGGCGCCGCTCACGGACAGCCCGTACTTGGCGGCCAGCTCGGCCGCCGTGAGTCCCTCGTCGGGCGACGGCGGCGCGCTCACCGCGACCGGGCCGTCGTGCGTTGTCTCACTCACCAGTTGAAACTTTCGTCATCGGGATGCGCAGCCTGTGCGGGTCTGGCATGTACCTGCGGCCGGGGTGCGGGCCGGTGCTCCTCAGGGCCGAGCCTGTCAGATGACAGGGGGCCGGCCCAGTCGGGTCAGCCGCCACACCGTACGCCACTTCATGGGACGGCGGGGACCGCACGAAGTCGTCCAGCCTTCCCGGAAGCCCCCGAACCATGCCTTCAGCGCCGGCGCCGAGGGGCGCCGGAGAAGGGTGAGCAGCAGCCACACGCCGAGATAGACGGGGACCAGCGACGCGGGCAGGTTGCGGCGGGCGAGCCAGACCCGGTTGCGGGCGACCATGCGGTGGTAGACCGCGTGCCGCGAGGGCGCGGTCGTGGGGTGGTACAGCACCATGTCGGACCGGTAGTCGATCATCCAGCCCGCGTCGAGGGCCCTCCATGCCAGATCGGTTTCCTCGTGCGCGTAGAAGAATGCGTCCGGCAGGCCACCGACTTCCGCGAGGACCTGGGTGCGCACGGCGTTGGCGCCGCCGAGGAAGGTGGTGACCCGCGAGGAGCGCATCGGGTCGGCGGCGCGCAGCCGCGGGACGTGGCGGCGCTGGGTGACCCCCGTCTCGGGGTCGGCGATGCGGAAGCTGATGATGCCGAGCCGCGGGTCGGCGTCGAAGGCCTGGCGGCACAGCTCGGCGGTGTCGTGCCGGGCCAGCAGGCCGTCGTCGTCGAGGAAGAGCAGGACGTCGACGTCCCGGCCGCTCGGGCCGAAGGCCTCGATGCCGACGTTGCGGCCGCCGGGGATGCCGAGGTTCTCGGGCAGCTCGATGGTGCGCACGCCCTCGGGGACGTCCGGGACGGGTGAGCCGTTGCCGACCACGACGACCTGGACCGGGTCGCCGTCCTGCTGGGCGACCGAGTCGAGCAGGGCGCGCAGCTCCTCGGGGCGGTTGCCCATCGTGATGACGACCGCGCCGACCTTCATGCCGCTCACTTCAGCCTGCTCGAAGCGAGGATGGACACCAGGTGCAGCACGGTCTGCACGAGGGCGATGCCGGCGAGCACGGCGACGCCGAGCCGGGAGAAGAACAGGTCGCCGCGGATCTGGTCGGCGATCGCGAGGACCAGGATGAGCAGCGACGCCTCGATGCCGAGGATCAGCCGGTGGAACTTCAGGGCGGCGGCGGCCCGGCGGGCCAGCGCCATGCCCGAGGAGCGCATCTCGGCGGCGGCCTCCTTGACCGGCTCCTTGCCGGTCTGGTGGCGGGCGACGCCGACGAGGTCGGTCTCGGCCTTGATCAGGACGGCGCCGAGCGCGGCCAGCGTGCCGAGGAAGGCCCACAGCCAGTCGATCCGGCCGCCGCCCCACAGGTCGGCGGCGCGCAGCCCGAAGCCGGTCAGCACCGCGGCGTCGGTGAGGTAGGCACCGACCCGGTCGAGGTAGACGCCGCTGAGGGAGTACTGCTTGCGCCAGCGCGCGATCTCGCCGTCGACGCAGTCGAGCAGCAGGTACATCTGGACGCACACGACGCCCAGCACGGCGCCCGGGATCCCCGGCACGAGGAGTGCCGGGGCCGCGAGCACACCGAAGACGGTCATCAGGTACGTGAGCTGGTTGGGCGTGACCCTGGTGTTCACCAGGTAGCGGTCGACCCGCAGGGACACCTCTCGCATGTAGAGGCGTCCCATCCAGTGCTCACCGCTGCGCCGGTCCTTCACCCCCGCGGGGTGGACGACGGGGCGTAGTTCAGCTACCGATGGCCTTGACATAGTCGGCGTAGACGTCCTTGATCTGGTCGGTTGTCAGGTCGAGGTGTTCGAGGATCGTGTACCGGCCGGGCCGGGTCTGCGGAGCGAACTCCACGGCGCGGACGAACTCGTCGTCCGTGAACCCGATCTCGCTCGGCAGCACGGGCAGGCCGTGCCGGCGCAGCACCCCGGCCATGAAGGCCGACTCGTCGTGCGCCCCGCGCAGGTACATGGCGAAGGCCGCGCCCAGTCCGCACTGCTCGCCATGGGCGGCGGCGCGCTTCGGGAACAGCAGGTCGAAGGCGTGGTTGATCTCGTGGCACGCGCCGGAGGAGGGACGGGAGTCGCCCGACACCGACATGGCGATACCGCTGAGCACCAGCGCCTCGGCCAGCACCTGGAGGAAGCCGGTGTCCCCTATGCCGCCGGGGTGCCGCAGGACGGCCTCGCCGGCCTGGCGGGCGATCGCGGCGGCGAGGCCGTCGATCTTCTCGCCCTTGACGCGGTGGGCGAGCTCCCAGTCGGCGATGGCGGAGACGTTGGAGATCGCGTCCCCGATGCCGGCGCGCACGAAGCGGGCCGGGGCCTGGTGGATGACGTCGAGGTCGATGACGACGGCGATCGGGTTCGGCACGCCGTAGGAGCCGCGGCCGGCGTCGTTGTCGAGCGTGGCGACCGGCGAGCACAGCCCGTCGTGCGCGAGGTTCGTCGGGACGGCGACCAGGGGCAGGCCCACGCGGGCCGCCGCGAACTTGGCGCAGTCGATGATCTTGCCGCCGCCGAGCCCGACGACGGCGTCGTAGTGGCCGGCCTTTATGTCGCCGGCCAGCCGGACCGCGTCGTCCAGGGTGCCGCCGCCGACCTCGTACCAGGAGGCGCCGGGCAGCGCGGGGGTGAGCCGCTCCCGCAGCTGGGCGCCGGAGCCGTTGCTGACGGCGACGGCGAGCTTGCCGGAGTGGGAGATCCGCTCGTCGGCGAGGACACTCGCCAGGTCGTCGAGGGCACCCTGGCGGATGTCCACGACGACCGGCGAGGGGATGAGCCGGGTCAGTACTGGCACGCGATCTCCCGTCCACGGGCGAGGTCGTCGTGGTTGTCGATCTCCACCCACTTGACGTCGCCGATCGGTGCCACGTCGATACGGAAGCCGCGGTTCACGAGCTCCTGGTAGCCGTGCTCGTAGAACTGCTGCGGGTCGGTCTCCCAGACCGTCTTCAGAGCGTCGGCCAGCTCGGGGGCGGCGTCGCCCTCGATGAGGGTGACGCCGATGTACTCGCCGGTGGCCTCGGCGGGGTCCATCAGCTTGGTGATCTTCGTCATCCCCTTGGCGGGGTCGACGACGACCTTCATCTCCTCGTCGGCCAGGGACTTCACGGTGTCCAGGGCGAGGATGATCTTCTTGCCCTCGCCGCGGGCGGCGAGCAGCGTCTTCTCGACGGAGACCGGGTGCACGGTGTCGCCGTTGGCGAGGATCACGCCGTCCTTGAGGGCGTCACGGCCGCACCACAGGGAGTAGGCGTTGTTCCACTCCTCGGCCTTGTCGTTGTCGATGAGGGTGAGCTTGAGGCCGTACTTCGCCTCCAGCGCCGCCTTGCGCTCGTACACGGCCTCCTTGCGGTAGCCGACGATGATCGCGACCTCGGTGAGGCCGATCTCGGCGAAGTTGCCGAGGGTGAGGTTGAGAACCGTCGGTTCGCCCTCTATGCCCGCGGGGCCCACCGGCACCAGAGCCTTCGGGAGGCTGTCGGTGTAGGGGCGCAGACGCCGTCCGGCGCCGGCCGCCAGCACGAGGCCGATCATGCGGGTTCTCCTTCATCGTGTACGGCGGGTGCGCCGCCCTTGTGGGCGGTCACCCAGAAGCGGATGCTCTCGATGAGCACCACCAGGGCCACGGCCACGGCGAGGGCCGTGAGCGCGACCGTGAACTGCGACGCGGTGAGCACCGCGGCGAGGAGGGTGACGAGCAGGGTCCGTCCTTCGTGCCCCCCGATGGTGCGCACCAGCCAGACGGGGGGCGCGCCGGCGCCACCGCGGATGCGGTACACCGTGTCGTAGTGATGGTAGGCGACGGCCGCCACCAGGCCGAAAGCCGCAGGAAGGGCTCCGTTCACGTCCGCTTTGGCTGCCAGGACCAGGACGGTGCAGTACTCGGCCGCCCGGAAGAACGGGGGGATCAGCCAGTCGAGGGCGCCCTTGAGGGGGTGCGAGACGGCTTCGGCCGACAGCAGGACGTAGAGCCCCGCGAGCAGGGCCACCTGCCAGGCGGGACCCCAGAGCCAGGCCGCCAGCACCACGGCGATCGCGCCGGCGGCGGCGCTGAGCGGCGCGGTCCTGCGCACCCGGCCCGGCAGGCGGCGGGCGATCAGCTCGGCGAGCGGTCCGCTGTCCGCGAGGTCGGCCAGCGCCTGGGCCGCCCGGTCCGTCCGGCTGGCCCTGCGCGTCAGCGACCGCAGCACCCGCCCCGCCGTCGTGTACGTCGCCGCGAACGCGCACCCGATGAGCAGTGCGTAGAAGGTGATCCGGGGCGTCGTGGCCGCCGTCAGGATCGCGATCATCGCCCAGCGCTCACCGATCGGCAGCACGATCATCCGGCGGACCCACACCGTCCAGCCGACGCTGTCCAGCTTGTCGGAGAGGGCGGCGGTGGGGCTGGTGTTGGCGGTGGCGTCGTGATTGGCCTCGTTGAAGGAGAAGTCGACGACGTGCCGGCAGGTCTGCAGGATCATCGCGCCGAGCGCGAGCGCCCATACGTCGTCGCCGCCGCGGGCCGCGCCGAGGGCGAGACCTGCGTAGTAGGCGTACTCCTTGGCCCGGTCGAAGGTGGCGTCCAGCCAGGCGCCGAGCGTGGAGTACTGCAGGGAGTAGCGGGCGAGCTGGCCGTCGGTGCAGTCCAGGACGAAGGACGCGATCAGCAGGACGCCCGCCGCGACGAAGCCGCCCCGGGTGCCGGTCGCCGCGCAGGCCGCCGCGATGAGGGCGGTGATCAGCGAGGCGGTGGTGACCTGGTTCGGGGTCAGACCCCGGCGGGCGCACCAGCGGGCGATGTAGCGGGAGTACGGGCTGATGCAGTACGTGGTGAAGAAGCCGTCGCGGGCCTTGACGGCCGACTTCAGGCGTACGGCCTCGTCGTCGACGGAGGCGACGGACTGCCGGGCCTCGTTGCGGGCCTGCGGGTCGGCCGGGACCGCGGCGACGAGGCTGCCGAGCTCGGGACGGTGGACGTCGGTGCCCTCGGTGGCGAGGGCGGTGGCGACGCGGTCGGCGAGGCTGTCGACGTCCACGACGCTCGACTTCACTCGCGCGGGGGCACCCCCGTCGGCCGTGCCGCCGCCGGCGGACGTCTCGCGGGCCACGGCGCGGGTGAGCGCCTGCCGGCCCGCGGGCTGGGCGGTGACGGCGCCGGGGATCGCGGCGAGCGGGAAGCGGGGGTCGGTCAGGCCGAGACGCAGGGCGTGCGGATGCCCGACGAAGCGGGCGTCGACCAGGGCGACGCGCTGGTCACCGGGGACCTGGGCGAGAAGGGTCTCGGCGTCGGCCGGGTCCGAGGCGATCCGGACGTCGTAGCCGAGGGACCGCAGATCGCCCTCGATCGACGATCCGGGGACCGGCTGACCGGTGAGGATGGCGGTCGGCAACCGAACTCACTCCCTGGGTGCCGGCGTGCTCGCGCCGGTCATGTGCATGGTGGCGGCGCCCCTTGCCGGTGGCGTCCGGGCGGCGTGTCGGCAGAGGCTATCGGATGACGGGAAGCCGACGTTCACCGGCCGTTCGGCGTGAAGATCGACGTGGTTCGCCCGGTGCTGCGCCGCGATCATCATCGGGGATCGCGGGGGCCGCCCACAAACCCGCCCGGACATAGCGGGGCACCAGGGGCATTGCGGGAGGCCGCGGCGGGTCGGCATAGGGTGGGCAACCATGACATGGCTGATCACAGGCGGGGCCGGCTACATCGGAGCACATGTGGCGCGGGCTATGACGGACGCCGGGGAGCGGGTCCTCGCCCTGGACGACCTCTCGGCCGGGTACCCGGCGCGGCTGCCGGCCGAGGTGCCGCTGGTACGCGGCTCGTCCCTGGACGGCGACCTGCTCAAGCGGGTCTTCGCCGAGCACGGGGTGACCGGTGTGGTGCATCTCGCGGCCCGCAAGCAGGTCGCGGAGTCGGTGGCGCAGCCCACCCGCTACTACCGGGAGAACGTGGGCGGTCTCGCCACGCTCCTGGACGCGGCCGCGGAGGCCGGGATCCGGCGCCTGCTGTTCTCGTCGTCCGCCGCCGTGTACGGCAACCCGGATGTGGACCTCATCACGGAGCGGACCCCGTGCGCCCCGGTGAACCCGTACGGCGAGACCAAACTGGCCGGGGAGTGGCTGGTGCGGGCGGCGGGGCAGGCGCACGGCATCGCGACGGCGTGCCTGCGCTACTTCAACGTGGCGGGCGCGGCGGCGCCGGAACTCGCGGACACCGGCGTCTTCAACATCGTGCCCATGGTCTTCGACCGGCTCAGCCGCGGCGAGGCCCCGCGGATCTTCGGCGACGACTACCCGACGCCGGACGGCACCTGCGTCCGTGACTACATCCATGTGGCCGACCTCGCCGAGGCGCATCTGGCGGCGGCCCGGCGCCTGTCCGCGGCGGACGCGGGCGGCGACCTCACGCTGAACATCGGCAGCGGTGCGGGGGTCTCCGTCCGCGAGCTGATCGGCGTGATCGGTGAGGTGACCGGCGACCGGCGGCCTCCCGAGGTGGAGGGGCGCCGGCCCGGGGACGCCCCGCGCGCGGTCGCCTCGGCCGAGCTGGCCGCCCGGGAGCTCGGGTGGACGGCCCGGCGCGGGGTACGCGAGATGGTCGAGTCGGCGTGGGCCGGCTGGCGGCACCACCACGGCGGCTGAGCGGCCCCGGCCGGGGGCGCGGCGCTGACCTGGGGAACGTTTCCGCAGGTCATGGCACATGACAACGGTATTCAACGCCGCGTTGCCGGATACCCCCCGCCCGTAGTTGACTGTCATCCCGGACGGACGGTTGCGATCGTCGTACGACCAGAAGGGCGGCTTCCCATGGGGGCTGGGCACGATCACGGGCACGCGCACGCGCCCCCGACCGGTACGGCGGCCGCCGCCTACCGGGGACGGCTGCGGGTCGCGCTGGCGATCACGCTCGCCGTCATGGTGGTGCAGATCGTCGGCGGCGTGGCGGCGGACTCCCTGGCCCTGGTCGCGGACGCGGCACACATGGCGACGGACGCGGTGGGCCTCGGGATGGCGCTGCTCGCGATCCACTTCGCGAACCGTCCGGCGAGCACGACGCGCACCTTCGGCTACGCCCGCGCGGAGATCCTCGCCGCCCTCGCCAACTGTCTGCTGCTGCTCGGCGTCGGCGGGTACGTCCTGTACGAGGCCGTCGAGCGGTTCTTCACGCCGGCGGACACCGAGGGCGGCCTGATGATCGTGTTCGGCGCGGTCGGCCTGGTCGCCAACCTGGTCTCGCTGTCCCTGCTGATGCGGGGCCAGAAGGAGAGCCTGAACGTGCGCGGCGCCTTCCTGGAGGTGGCGGCGGACACCCTCGGCTCGCTGACGGTGATCGTCTCCGCCGCGGTGATCCTCGGCACCGGCTGGCAGGCCGCCGACCCGATCGCCTCGCTGGTCATCGGCATGATGATCGTGCCGCGCACCCTGAAGCTGCTGCGCGAGACCCTCGACGTCCTGCTGGAGTCGGCGCCGAAGGGGGTCGACATGGACGCGGTGCGGGCCCACATCCTCGCCGTGGACGGCGTCGAGAACGTCCACGATCTGCACGCGTGGACGATCACCTCGGGGATGCCGGTGCTGTCCGCGCATGTGGTGGTGCGCTCCGACGTCCTGAACGCCATCGGCCACGAGAAGGTGCTGCACGAACTCCAGGGCTGCCTCGGCCACCACTTCGACGTGGAGCACTGCACCTTCCAGCTGGAGCCGGCCGGTCACGCGCCGCACGAGAACCGGCTCTGCCACTGACCCGGCAGGAACAGGCGTGCGGTCGGACAAGACGCCCGTACGGACGTGGGTACAGCGATCCGGTGGTCCCCCCGGCGTCCTCGTGCCACGGCGCCCCGGCGGGCGGTTCCCCACCCGCCGCGCCGGGCACGATCACTTGCCGGGAGTGCCGGATTCGTACGGCACACTTGGGGCGCAACACCGATGTGAAGGATGGGTATGCAGACCACACCTGCCACCTCGACGCAGAGTCCGTCGAAGGGCGCCGCTGACGCGATTCTGCTGGAACTGGTCGACGAGAACGGTGTGACGATCGGCACCGCGGAGAAGCTCGCCGCCCATCAGCCGCCCGGGCAGCTGCATCGCGCGTTCTCCGTGTTCCTCTTCGACGAGCGGGGCCGGCTGCTGCTCCAGCAGCGGGCGCTCGGCAAGTACCACTCCCCCGGTGTCTGGTCCAACACCTGCTGCGGCCACCCCTACCCCGGGGAGGCCCCCTTCACGGCCGCGGCCCGGCGCACGTTCGAGGAGCTCGGCGTCTCGCCCTCGCTGATGGCGGAGGCCGGCACGGTCCGCTACAACCACCCGGACCCCGACTCGGGCCTGGTGGAGCAGGAGTACAACCATCTCTTCGTCGGCCTGGTGCAGGCCGCGCCGCGGCCGGACCCGGAGGAGGTCGGCGACACCGCGTTCGTCACGGCGGCCGAGCTGGCCGAGCGGCACGCGAAGGACCCGTTCTCGTCCTGGTTCATGACCGTGCTGGACGCGGCCCGTCCCGCCGTCCGCGAGCTGACGGGCCCGTCGGCCGGCTGGTGAGACCCCGCAGGCCCGCCCGGGGCCCGGCCTAGGGCCAATACCGGTGATTTAGGTTGTTTTCCGGCTGGTCGAGGTGGCTCGGGTTGGCCCGACCAGTCGGACCGTCGGGGGGTATGGCCGTGGTGGGCTG
>NZ_JBHTWG010000046.1:0-45552 GCF_042792555.1 Streptomyces sp. NPDC056628 | reverse complement strand
ACCCGCTGAAACAGCTCCCACAACTCATCCGGCACCAGCCGCTCAACGATCCTCACCACAGCCAGCAGCCTACTCAGCCAAATGAGATGACGTCTAAGCCTCCTGGCGCACCGCCGTGCTTGCCGGGACCACCGAGCTCGCGGATGCGTACCTTCTGGCCGTCCCTGATGCTCGCGGGGATGCGGACCTGGTAGGTCTGCTGCTCCCGGACGATCCGGCCCTCTCCCTTGCAGGTCCCTCACCACACCTCAGGACCAGACCGATGCCACCCGCTCCGACCCCCCAGCCGCCACAGCGGCTCTCCCCTCTGTCGTGGCACGCATGACCCTTAGCGCTACTGGCGCGGCCTGCCCCAATACGGTCTGGCAGCGCTACGCCGGCGTCGACCAGTGGGCTTCCTGGTCCCCCCAGACCAAGGCCGTCCACTGTGAGGGCCGCCGCCTGAGTCCCGGCCTGAGCGGCACGGTGGATCAGTCGCCGGCATCCATGTCGCCTTCGTCGTTGAAGCCGTCGACCCTGACCGCCGCACCTGGACGTGGCGGGTACGCCTGGGACGCATCCAGATCAGACTGCACCACGAGGTCAGGCCACAGGGCCGCGGCACCAACACGAGCCTGACCATGGGCGGCCCGCAGCTCGTCCTGCTCGCCTACGCCCCCTCGCCCGACTCGCTCTGCACCGCCTGGTACAGCCCTGACTCGATGCCGGCCGCTCGGGGCTGTCCGGCTGGCACGTCGACCGGTACGTCCGGCAGGAGCCGTGCGCAGCGGCCCCGCAGACAGGAGGAGCAGGGTTCCACTGCCGGGCCTGCGGGGCCGGTGCATCACTCACGCACCCTGCGATGCGTCCGATACGCCCGATTCCTCCCAACCGTTCGCACAGGAAGGGCTGGTCACGTGAGAGGGGCCCTGCCGTATCCGGCCGAGCCCCTCTCACCTCTCGCGTGGCGTATCGGCTACCAGCGGTACCAGCGGCCCTTGCGGCCGCCACTGTCCGCCGTACGGACGACGAAGCCCAGCAGCCACACGACGAGCACGATCACCGCGATCCACCACAGCGCCTTCAGCGCGAAACCCGCACCGAAGAGGATCAGGGCCAGCAGAAGAACCAGAAGCAGGGGAACCATCGTTATCAACCTCCTGGCCACCAGATGCCCTTACCTCAGGCCGACAAGCCCATAAAACGGGAGTTATTTCCGCGCGGTGCGGGGCATATGCGCGGGCGCCGAGCGCCATGACTGGTTCCCCCAGTTCCACCCCTCACGCACCGCAGTTCCGCCTCGTCAACTGGGGTGCCGGGCCTGTGGTCAGAGTGTGTCGCCGGAATAGCGGATGCGGCAGGCGGTCACCGGGCCCGGTGTGCGCGGCTCGTCGGCGCTGGGGTCGTACAGGGCACGGCCGCCGGGCCACCGCGACAGCTCGGTGGCCAGGGCGACACCACCGTCGACTTCCTTCGCGGTCCAGCCGGCAAGCGCTGTTCGGGAAGGACCCGGAGTCGCCGCGTCCCCGCCGCCCCCGCACGCCGGCCCCGGCACCCACCGAGAACTGTGAGAACAATGCGCGTGCCGGACCCCGCGTCTGCGGCACGATCACAACTCGACGCCGGCGTCGTGCCACCACGCCCGGTGGACACCTCCGGCGCGGCTTCCAGCAACGCACGCCGCATCGACCGGTACTGCCTGTGCTTCCACTAGAGTCGCCGTATGACGGAGGCACCGGCCCAGGACCGCGGCGCGCGGTCCCGTGACGCGATACTCGACACCGCCACCGACCTGATGTCGCGCCACGGCTACGCTGCCACGTCCATCTCGATGATCTCCGCCGCGTGCGGTCTGCCGGTCAGCTCGATCTACTGGCACTTCGGCAGCAAGGAGGGGATCTACGTCGCCGTGCTGGAGCGCGCCAGGACCGCGCTACTGGCGGCTCTGCCCTCGGCCGAGGTGCCGGGCGCCGACGTCGCGCAGCGTCTGGACACCTTTCTCATGGAGGTCGGGGACGCCTTCCAGCGCCAACCGCGTGGTGTGAAGCTGCTGTTGGGGCTGGGCATGGTGCGGCAGGACGCCAGTGCCGCGGCCGTGGCCGAGGTGCGTCACTACCGCGACGCGCTGGTGACCTGGGCCCGGGATTCGGTGAGTTCCGTCTTCGCGCTGCGTGACCGCCCCGAGGCAGCGGACGAGTTGGCGCGCTTCACCCTGAGGATGGCGAGCGGAACCGCCGTGGCCCGTTGGTTCGAGCCGGATACCGTCCTGGAGACCGGACCACTGCGCGTGGCGTTGCTGGCGCTGGCGGCTTGCCACGGCGTTCCGATGCGGGGCGTCCCTGGCGAGGACGCCCCGTCGCCGGGCGTCACCTGATACCTCCGAGGATGCCCCAGCCTTCAGGCCGGGGAGGAATCGGACCCCTGCGGAGCAGGGCAAGGAAAGAGCAATCGCCGTCAGGGCGATTGGTCGTCGCCGTTCACGGTGGTGAGGGCGACCTCGAGCAGATGCAGGATCTCGGAGTTGAGGGAACGCCGGTCGGCGCGGGCCGCTTCAACGAGGCGTGCGTGCAGTTCCGTTGGCAGGCGGAGAGAGATCCGCTTCTCATCGTCCTTGCTAAAATCATGCCATGACGACGCCACGGAAGCAGCAGGAGGATGCCGGGCACGCTCGGTACACCTACCGACTGCGCGTGTCGTCGACCGCCCGCACCGGCCTGCTCGCCGAGTGGGACCGCTGCCGGTGGACCTGGAACGAATGCGTCGCCAAGTCCCGGCAGATACACGCCCACAACCGCGCACACCCGGACGACAAGCTGACGTGCGGCCCGGCCCAGCTCGACAAGATGCTGACCGAAGCCCGCGCCACATTGTCGTGGCTGCGCGACGGTGCTTCGGTGCCGCAGCAACAGGCCATCCGGGACTTCGCCAAGGCGAGGTCCAAGGCGCTGAAGGACATCGAGAAGCGGTTGCCAATCCGGCAGCGCGCGGGCATGCCCAGGGTGAAGAAGAAGCGTGAGACGCTGCCGACGCTGAACTACACCACGCGGGGATTGCGGCTGAAGGACGGACGTCTGCACCTCGCGGGCGGGATCGTGCTCACGGTGGTGTGGTCGCGGGACCTGCCCTGCGCACCGTCCTCGGCGCGCGTGTACCGCGACAGCGTCGGGCACTGGTACGCGTCGTTCGTCGTCGTCGCCACCGAAGCCCAGCCGCTCCCGGCCACGGGCCGTATCCTCGGCGTGGACTGGGGCGTCAAGGAGACCGCGACCACCACGTCCGACGCCCACGACCTCCCCCACTCCCAGCATGGGAAGAACGCCGCACACAAACTCGCCCGCTACCAGCGGATGACGGCCCGCCGTAAGCCCGCACGCGGACAGGCCGCGTCCAGGGGCTACCAGCAGGCGCAGCTGCAGGCCGCGAAGCTGCACAAGAAGGTCGCCCGGCAGCGGCAGGACACCGCCCGCACATGGGCCAAGTCCGTGGTCCGCGACCACGATGCGATCGCCGTCGAGGACTTCCGGCCGAAGTTCCTCGCCAAGTCCACGATGGCGCGCAAGGCGGCGGACGCCGCGATCGGCGCCACCAAGACCGCCCTGATCGAGACGGGTCGCAAGCACGGGCGGGACATCCGCCTCGTCAATCCCGCACATACCACCATGGACTGCGCGTCGTGCGGAGCGAGAACCAAGCACGCACTTCCTCTTTCGGAACGTACCTACACCTGCACCGCGTGCGGAGTCGTATCCCCCAGGGACAAGAACTCCGCCCGCGTGATACTCGCCCGGGCTGGTCTCAACCCGGCTGGTGCCGACGGCGTAAGACCTCCGGGAGCACCGCTCCCGGAGGCAGCCCGAGCCAGCAATCCCCTCCCTTCAGGGAGGGGAGGATGTCAAGGCCAGGGAATGACGACCCGGTACTTGCCGCCCGCAGACTGCTCGGGTGGCTCGTGGGCGCGTTCGACCCTCACCTGGCCCGCGCCGTGAGCGGTGAGCAGGGCGACCATCTCCTTTCGCACCGCCGTCCACAGCCGCTCCCGATCTGCTGCGGCGGCGGACAGGATCCGCACGCGGATGCAAGTGGGCGCCGTCTGGACGATTTGGAACAGGTCGATACCCGGGATGCTTTCCAGGAGGGTCTCGAAGGCCATCGGCACGACGTGCACGCTGCCCCCGTCCCGGCGTGGGAAAGACAGCACCTCGGCCGCGCGGCCGCGTACTCTGATCGCGGGGAGCGGGTCTCCGCACGGGCACGGGTCAGGACGCAGCAGAACGCTGTCGCCGAGGTCGTAGCGCAGGATCGGCTGTGCCCATCGGCACAAGCTGGTCAGGAGCACGGTGAAGGACTCCTGGCCCGGAGGGGTGGGGCGGAGGTCGGAGCCGACGGGCTCCAGGATCAGCCAGTCGCTGTGGACGTGGAGCCATCCCGACGGGCAGCCGTAGGCCAGGGCGAGGCTCTCGTTGCAGCCGTAGGTGTCGACCAGGTGCGACCCGAAGGCAGAGCGGATCCTGCGGTGGTCGTGGTCACTGACGCCCTCGGCCAGCAGTGACACCGCGGCCGGGGCGATACGCAGCCGACCGGCCAGCTGCTCGCCGGCGAGTAGCGCGATCACAGTGGCGTAGCCGGCCAGGAACACCGGGCGGTACTGGTTCAGCTGGTCCACCAGCTCGGGCAGCGGGCTGTGCACCGACAGCACCCGGCTGCCCCGGGCGGGCAGCCGACCGGCCGCGCGGGAGCGGACGATGACGGTGTACGCGGCCAGATGGCCGCCGGTGGCCACGATGTGCGCCGCCCGCATGCGGCGGGCGAGCAACCGGGCCGTCACCACGGGCGTGAGGGTACGCCGGGCGGCCCGCAGCGACAGGGCCCTGACCACCGCCGCCGCGCGGTCGTCGAGCAGGAACAGGCCCCGGTGGCCGGTCGTTCCGGAGGTGGTGGTGACCAGGTATCGGCCCAGGAAGCGCTCGCCGGCCTGCCGGGGATCCGCGACGAAGGCCCGTACGCGTTCGATGGTCACCTCGGGATCGGTGACCCAGTCGTCGAAACGCGCCATCAGGTTCTGCTTGCGCGTGACCGGCAGCAGGGCGGAATCCTCGACGCGTTCGGGTAGCGTCCGGTACAGCTCGCGGTAGTACGGGGAGTGGGTGCGGGCGAAGTCGATCATCGCGGCCAGCCGTTCGCGCTGCCGGTGTGCCAGGACGTCCGGGCCCTGCCGCAGCGTCCGGCGCCCGTCCCGGATCAGGGCGAGTGTCGATGTCATCGCACGGCTCCTCCGGGAACGGAAGCGGGCTGCCAGAACGCGCAGTGGTGGTCGGCAGCGAACCCGGTGGTGGGTCCTACCCGGTCCGGGGCCAGCACCTGGATACGGTCCCCGTCGGCCGTGTAGCGCGGCCAGGGCTCAGTCCCGGGCGCGTTGGGGTCGCCGGTGGCCGCGAAGCGGGCCCAGTAGGCGGTCATCGTGGCGGACAGCCGCCGCTGGGCGGGCGTCAGGGGCGCCACCGAGTCCATGGGGAACAGATAGGCGAGTTCGGAGGCGTGGAAGGCACCCTGCGGCGTGTGCGGTGCCGGGATGAACGGCGGTGCCTGGGCGTCGTGGAACTCGTAGGCGTAGACGGGCGCCCGGCTGCCGTACAGCCGGTTGTCGGCCCGTGCCGGGCAGGCGAACCGCTGATCGGTGCCGATGGCGGAGTAGGCCAGGTTGGCGGACGGATAGGCCCAGACCGGGTAGATGTCCAGGACCGCGGCCGCGCGGTTGCCGTGCTGGAGCCGGACGAGGTCGGCGTACGAGTCGGGGGTCAGAGGGCCGCCGCCGAGCAGATCCACGTACAGCGCGGTGAAGTAGCGGTATTCGTCATGAGTGTTCCCGCTCAGCGTCGGGACCGCGTTCACTCGTCCATCGGCCCACGCCGTGTGCGGAGGGCGGGGCAGGACACCGGGGCCGGTGTTGGGGGCCCACAGGGAGGCGGCCCCTGTCCCGGTGGCGCGGACGAGCTCAGTGGTGGGCAGGGCACGCAGGCAGCCTGCCGCGGTCGTCGGGTCGGTGCAGCCGACCGAGGCCGCGAAGCCGCTTCCCTTTCGCTCGGCCGCGTCGAGCGGGAGGGGTGTCAGACCGCCGTCCGCGGCGCAGGCTCCGCTCTGCTGGATCGCCCGGTGGAACAGGCCTTTCGCGGTCGGCGAGGCGACGTGGAGGCAGGTGTCCGCCGATCCGGCGGACTGGCCACCGAGCGTCACCCGGTGCCGGTCGCCACCGAAGGCACCGATGTTGCGCCGCACCCAGCGCAGGGCGGCCTGTTGGTCCATCAGGCCGTAGTCGCCCGAGGCGTGGTCCGGGCTCTCGGCCGACAGGGCGGGGTGGGCCAGGAACCCCAGTGCCCCGAGGCGGTAGTTGACGGTCACCACGACCACACCCCGCGCGGCCAGGGCGCTGCCGTCGTAGTCGCTGCCCGCGCCGTGGACGTTGCCTCCGCCGTGCAGCCACACCAGGACCGGAAGGGGGCGGTTGCCGGTGCGGGCGGGTGTCCGGACATTGAGGTACAGGCAGTCCTCCACGGTGCTGCCCGTGCGGTGGGACTCGCCGGGCAGGACGGGGCCGCCGTCGGGGAGCAGCGTCAGGGGTGACTGGGGGCAGGGGTGGGCCGGTGCGGTGGCGTTCCGTACGCCTGACCATCGCGGCGCGGGGCGCGGCGGACGCCAGCGCAGCTCACCGGTCGGCGGGGCGGCGAACGGGATCCCCTGGAAGACCCGCCCGCCGTCGTGGACGGCCGCGCCCCGCACCCAGCCGCGGTCGGTAGGCACGACCAGGGAGTCGGGGGCGGAAGCGGCGCGGGCAGTGGGCGCAGGAACGGTCAGTGACAGGAGCAGGGCCGCGACGGCGGCTGTGGCGCGGGCCAAAGTGGGGCGCAGGCTCGGGGCTCTCATCCTTCGCTCCAGATGTCGGGGTTGGGGCATCATGGCGTGTGCTCGTATGCGCCGATGTCACAGGTGGCGCCCTGCGGGCGAGTGACGCCGCGCTGATCGGTGGCCGGGCAGCCCTCGGCCGCGTCCAGGGCGGGACTGCCCGGCAGCAGCGCCACGGTGTCCGTGGGGCCGCCATGGTTCGCCAGCGGTCCGACCAGCGGGTCACGACTGGGCAGATCGCCCGCGGCCGAGAGCCGGCAGCTGCCGTCGCCGTCGATGTTGTGGCCCAGCGACGTGATGGTGGCGAAGGCCTTCTCGCAGTCGGCGGCCGCGCCGTCGACGGTGTTGCCCGCGACGACGGAGTTGCGCAGGGTCATGCGCCCCAGTGGCAGATCGACGATGTCGGGGATGGGCGCGGGCAGGCTGTCCAGGTAGGCCGGCGCAATGTTGATTCCGCCTCCGCCGTCGCTGGAACTGTTCCTCGTGATGGTCGAGTTGAGGATCTGCACGGCTCCCAGGCCGCGGATGTCGATGCCTCCGCCGTAGCCGCCGAGGCTGCCGGGGCGGTCGCCGGGGTTGGTCACGCGGTTGTCGGCGATCGTCGAGTTCGTCACGGTGCCGCTGTCGTCGAATCTGATGCCGCCGGCCTCTCCGGCGGCGTTCTGGCTGACCGTGCTGTCGACGAGATCCAGGTGGGAGTCCGGGATGTTGAAGACGCCGCCGCCGTAGCCGGCGGAGTTACCGGTCACGGCGACCCGACGCAGCGTCAGGTGTCCTGCGTTGGCGATGCCACCGCCACCGGTGTCGGTGAAAGGCAGTTCGCGCTGCTTGGCCCTTCCCCCGGTGATCGTCACATCGGACATGCGGGTGTCCGCCCGCAGGCGGAAGACCCGGTCCAGGTGGTTGGCGTCGATGACGGTGCTCCGAGCGCCGGCGCCCTGGATCGTGGTGGGTGCGTCGACGTTCAGGTCCCCCGTGGTCGGGTCGGGATGGTCGCCGATGATCAGCCGGGGGTCGGGCGGGATCGTGAGCCGGTAATGTCCGGGGGGCAGTGTGACCGTACTGCCCGGCCGGGCGTTGGCGGCCATGACGGCGGCACGCAGGCTGCACGCGCCCGACGCGGTGCGGCACCAGCCGTCCGACGGATCGGCGTCCACCGCGTCGGAGGTGGTGTCCACGACGAACTCCGCTGGGCCGGCGGCCGGGGCCGCGGTGGCGGTAGTGGTGGCGGTGAGTGGCGCCGTGATGGCGAGGACGGTGGCGGCGAGTGTCGCAGGGGTGACTCGGACTCTCATGCGGTGAACTCCTCCTGGCGAGGAATCTGGGCGTACGAGGAATCGGTGGCTGCGGGAACTGGGCATTGGTGGGGGTGCGCGGCTCGTGCGGATAACGGCGCGTGGTTGCGCTGGGAGCGGCGACGCCGACCGACGAGCGGAAGAAGAAGCGGCAGAGCGGGAGAACTAAGGTCCGCGCGTCTGTAGGGAGCGTTCCATTCAGAGCGGTCCGTGTCTACGCGCCGACAGAGAAACGGCCGAAGTGGAGCGCTGCCGTACATCGGGAGAAGACCAGGCCGAACGCCTCCAGGTAGCGGTGCAGCGCCGCCTCGATGGGCGCCGGCACGGCGATGGGGGCGTGGACCAGGGCGTCCCAGTCGCCGCAGCGCCAGTCGAGGGCACCGTCCGGCGCCGCGATGCGCTGGGCGAAGACGCGACAGCCGACCACGGTGACGCGCACGTCGCCGGTCTTGGGGATCCGCGCCTGGAACAGGTGGGCGGTCACCGCCAAGGACTCGTCGAAGGTGTCGCGGACGGCGCGCTGGGCCCAGGTCGCGGCGGTGTTCCCCTCTTCGCCGGCGGCAGGCCGCGGAACGGCTTGTAGATCACGGGCCCGTGCTCGGCGGCGAACTTTTGGGCGTCCTCGACGTCACCGGTGATCAGGATCGGCGGGAGGGGCAGGCCGGGCTGGGCGGCCGTCTGGAGCTGGGCGGGCTTGAAGTCGGCGGCGGTGACCGAGCCGGGGTGGTTGCCGTAGCGGATGCCGTGACCGTGGTTCGCTGCCAAGCGAAGTGATGATCGCCCGCTCACTGGCTACCGCGACGGCGTGGGCACGTCGACGGGTGACAGCGCGGTTGACAGATCGTTGTTCGGTGCGCAGCGTTCCGGCGGCCCCGGGGGGACCGTCAGGCGCAGCCGCGCCGCCAGTTCCAGCCCACGAAGGTGTGACGCAGATCCACCTCGAAGTGGCAGGAGACGGTGCCTACGGCCTTGATCTCGACGTACGAGTGGTGGGTGTTGGCGTACCAGGTCCCGGTCGCGTCGAAGATGCCCCGGTAGGTGAAGTCCGCGTGTGCCTCGCTGCGGTAGACGGAACAGCCAGTGGCGCAGTCGACGCTTTCGGTGGCCGACTTCCGCGACCAGCCCGCGTCCCACGGCTCCCGGTTCCACTGCTGGGTGGCGTCGGTGGCCGCGCTCACGACACCGCCGCCGGTGGTCCAGCGCGACGTCAAGTACAGGCCGGTCATACGGATGTTGCAGCAGTCGTACATTTCGTTCCAACTGGAGAGCCCGTGCCGGCCGCTCTCGGTGTCTTTGATCCCAGCCCCTGCGGCGGTTCCCTCGGCCCGGCCGAGCGGTATCAGCCGCGCCTCACCAGGTCGTGGCCTGCAGTCGGCGCCGATCGAGACCTCCTGCTGTACGGCCATGCCCGCGGGCGGCGCGGGCAGTGAGCCCGTCAGCCGCATATCGCCACAGGAGTGGTTGGCTCGCGCTCCGTCGCCGACGGCGGACGCCGGAACGACCGCGAAGGACAGCACAATGGCGACGAGCGCTGAGCCACAAGCGATCCGGATAGGCAACTGCATTCCCTTTCCTCAGTGTCGACTCGGCCCGATACCCGCGCGGTATCTTGGTTACCGCTCAGCGGATGCCCGTGATCTGCCGGGGCAGTCCAGCGCAGACGCCTCCGCCATCAGCCCCTCTCCCACCGGCCTGGGACGCGGCCTTCGGTGCCTGCGGCCTCTGCTGGCTCCTCCTGTCGTACTGGGAACGTGGTACCACAGCCCGTCCCTCCCCCAACGACACGGAGTTCCATCCCCACCGGCAACCACCAACCATCCACATCCGGTTGAACAGCTGCATCTGAGTCAATCCGCCCAATCCCCGGCGCACCGCAGTCCGTTGAGATGCATAAGGAGCGCCGTCGGCTCGCTTCGACCCGGCCTGACACCACACAGGGGCGGATTCGGAGGATCTCGATGAAGGCGCGGCTGCTCTGGGCTGCCGCTGCGGCGGCCGTCGCTGCCACCGCTGCGCGCGCAGCGGCCAGCTGGATCGAACGCCAGCCCGACCCCGTCCCCTGCCAACGGCTCCGCCGCGAGCCCGAGGGCGAGGAAGCGTTCCTCCCCCGCCCCGACGGGACGGTGCTGCGCACCATTGTCGCGGGTGAAGGCTCACCGGTGGTAGTGGCTCACGGACACCGTGCCTCGCTCCTGGAGTGGAATCTGGTGCAAGCCGCCCTGGTGGCCAGCGGTCACCGTGTCATCGTTTTCGACCAGCGCGGCCACGGAGGGTCGACGCCGGGTGCGGACGGTATCGGCTCCGGCCCTATGGCGCAGGACTACCTGGCGGTCCTGGAGCACTTCGACGCACGCGACGCAGTGTTCGTCGGGCATTCCGTGGGCGGGTTCCTCGCGCTTCGTGCCGTGCTCGACCATCCCGCCGTCGCCCGGCGGCTGCGCGGCCTGGTGCTGTTCGCGACCTGGGCGGGCCGCATCTACGACGGAGCACCGCACAACCGGCTGCAGGTCCCGCTGCTGGAGATGGGCATCCCCCAGCGACTGGCCCGCACCCGCACGGGCGGACTCCTCTTCGGAGCCGCCCAGTGCGGCAAACGCCCCTCTCCCGCGATGATCGAGGTCTTCCTCGAAGTCTTCCTGCAGCAGGCCCAGGCCTCCCTCGTGCCGATCGTGCGAGCGTTCGCCCGCGAGGACCGCTATCCACGCCTGGCCGAGATCGCGCTCCCCACCGTCGTCATGGTCGGCTCGGCCGATCGCAGCACACCGCCCAGCCACGCCCGACGCCTGACCGCCGGCATACCGGGCGCGCGCCTGATGACCGTGCCGGACGCCGCACACATGTTGAACTGGGAGAACCCCCACGCCCTGGTGCAGGCCGTCAGCTCCCTGCACGAGGCTCGTTGACCCCCTGACGCGAAGCGACCTCCACGCCACCATGCGCCACTGTGGCGGGTAGTGCGCGGTCGATTCTCGGCAGGAGGCGGGCCTCCTCGGGCAATTGGCCGGTAGCGCGGTGTGATCCGCCCTCCGATGCCGCTTAGGTAAAGGGGTCGCGTAGCCGTGTCGGGCGAGGGAGGACAGGTGTACGACTACATCATTGTGGGTGCCGGATCAGCGGGGTGCGTGTTGGCGAGCCGGCTCAGCGAGGACGAGACCACGCGCGTTCTGCTCATCGAGGCGGGACCCGTGGACGACGCCCCCGAGATCCACATTCCGGCAGCGTTCAGCAAGCTCTTCCAGACCAAGTACGACTGGAGTTACCTCACCGAGTGCGAACCGGGACTGGACGGCCGCCGTCGCTATCTGCCCCGCGGCCGGATGCTCGGCGGCTGCTCGTCCATGAACGCGATGATCTACATACGTGGCAATCGCCGTGACTACGACGCCTGGGCGGCCGGCGGCGCCGACGGGTGGAGCTGGCAGGATGTCCTGCCCTACTTCCTTCGCACCGAAGACTTCAGGGGCGCCCCGTCGCCCTGGCACTCCACCGGCGGGGCTCTGACGGTCAGCGAGGGCCGTTCCCGGCATCCGCTGGCGGAGGCCTACGTCACGGCAGCACAGGAGGCGGGCCACCACTACACGAGCGACTTCAACGGCCCCGAGCAGGACGGCGTCGGCTATTACCACCTCACCCAGCGCAACGGCCTGCGCTGCAGCACGGCCGACGCCTATCTGCGGCCGGCCCTGTCCCGGCCCAATCTCGAGGTGCTCACCGGTGTCCCGTGCACCCGCGTACTCCTGGACGGCGACCGTGCGACCGGTGTCGAGGTGGAGCGGGACGGCGAACTGCTGTGCCTGCGTGCCGAACGGGAGGTCGTGCTGTCGGCCGGCGCCTACAACTCGCCGCAGCTGCTCATGCTCTCCGGCATCGGCCCGGGCAGCGAACTCGCTTCCTGCGGCATCAGGCCCCGCGTCGACCTCCCCGTGGGGGAAAACCTGCAGGACCATCCGCATGTCGGTCTGTGCTATCTCACCGATACCGAGTCGTTGTTCACCGCCGAGACACCGGAGAACGTCCGCCTGCTGGAGACCGAGGGGCGCGGTCCCCTCACCTCGAACGTCGGCGAGGCCGGCGGGTTTCACCGCACCCGTGAGGGACTGGACGCCCCCGACATCCAGGTGCACGCCACCCCGGTGATGTTCCACGAGGAGGGCATCAGCCCCGTGGCCGACCACGCGTTCATGTTCGGCGCGGTCGTCCTCGCCCCCACGAGCCGGGGCAAGGTCTCCCTGCGGTCGGCCCTGCCCAGCGCCAAACCGCGCGTTCTGCACAACTACCTGACCACCGAGGAGGATCGCGCCACGATGATCCGGGCACTGCGGATGTTGCTCGACATCGCCGCTCAGCCCAGCCTGGCCAAGCACCGGCGTGCCGACTTCCGCGTACCGCGCTCCACGGACGACGCCGGCCTGCTCGACTTCGCCCGGCGCGAGTTGCAGACTCTTTACCACCCGGCGAGCAGTTGCTCCATCGGCCCCGTCGTGGATTCCCGGCTCAGGGTGCACGGCGTGGGCGGCCTGCGGGTGGTGGACGCCTCGGTGATGCCCACCGTGGTGCGGGGCAACACCAACGCCCCGACGATCATGATCGCGGAGAAGGGCGCAGACATGATCCGCGGTCTCTGATCTCCGAGAGCCACAGCACGGCCTGGTCGCACTGGCTGGCCGGACGTAGCCGCCTTTCCGGACCGCTGACCGCTCCTCCTCCCCCAAGTACGGCCGCAGCGACGGACGACCGTCTCTCAGCCGCCGAACGTCCCCTGTCGCGAGGGCGCCGACAACTTTCGCCGTGGCAATGGACGGGACGTATTGGCCTGGGGCGCCACGACCGAGCTGGACGTGCGCCACCTGACCATCCAGCAGTGGCGGTTCCTCAAGCAGGTGGGCCCTGGGCGGCTGTCTCCCCGACGGCCCGGTCGATCCCGCCTTCCGGGGCCGCTCCCCACTGCGCAACAGCGCGGCTGGCGAACTGGCTATCACCACGGGGATGAGGCTGCGCGAGTTCAGCTGCCTGCTCGACATCGAGGTCGGCCGGCCGCACCGGGCGCCTCCCCCGCTGAGGTGATGTTGCAGGCTATTGCCAAGTTCGGCCTGCCGCGGGTGGTGGCCGTCCAGCACGCGACGCTGCGAGAGATCGATCTCGTATCGCCGCACTAAACGGGCCGCGACGGTGTGGTCCTCGGTGAAGGCCCTATACCGGCGCCGGCATGAACTGTTCGTTGTCGACGATGTCGACCTGCGGCAGATAAAGCCGCGGCGCACCCTGCACGGGCGGCACCGGACCTTCCGCGTCGAGGCGATGCCCGCCGAGATCCGCCGGGTCACCGTCATCGAGGGCGACCTCGGCCTGGAGCCGATGGCCCTGTTCGTCGGCCGCGGCGGACGGATGCTGTCCAGGCAGCGCGGGGAACAGATCTTTGACGAGGCCCACCTGCGAAGCCTCCGGATCAGCGACGAGCACGAGGCCGACGTGGTGATGCCGGCCCGGCTGCGGCTCCACGACACGCGCCACACCTTCGCGATTCATATGCGGGTCTGTGAAACGTTCGGTGTAACTGCCGATCATGGAAGATGCACCGATGACCAGCAACAAAGTGAACTGCTCCGGGTCTGATGGAGGCTCTATGCGTGTACTCCAGCAGCCGGCTGGGGCTGGTGCTGAGCGTAGTGGTTGGTCTCGTGCTCGTGGGGCGGGGTGTCTCCGATCGCGGTGTGGAGGCGCTGGTTGTTGAACCAGTCGACCCATTCCGCAGTGGCGAGTTCGACGTCAGCGAGGCCATGCGAGGGCTTGCGGGGCTTGCTCAACTCCGAGAGAGCAGTCCACGCTCATCGTGAGGAAATCCCAGAAACCCGCAGGTCACATCGGCTCAACCGACGTGACCCAACAACCTAGCAACAAGTAATATTCGGTGCGTCCCACTCACCAAACTGAGCAATGCGCAGGTCAGTCTCGAAAGACTGCTCACTTTCAGAGGGGCCGCAACAAGTGCTCTTTTGAGGTATGCCTGTTGGCATCACCACGTGTAGAAGCCCTGTCCGGTCTTGCGGCCGAGGTGCCCGGCCGCGACCTTCTCACGCAGGATGGCGGGCGGCTCGAAGCGTGGTCCGACCTCCTTCGCCAGATGCTCGGCGATGGCGAGCCGGACGTCGAGACCCACTACGTCCGTGGTCCTCAGGGGGCCTATCGGGTGTTTGTAGCCGAGCGTCATGGCGGTGTCGATGTCCGCAGCCGAGGCGACACCGTCCTGGAGCATCCGCATCGCTTCGAGGGCGAGCGCGACACCGAGGCGTGAGGAGGCGAAGCCCGGGGAGTCGGTCACCGTGATGGCCGTCTTGCCCAGGGCCTTCACCCACTCGTTGGCGTCGGTGACGAGGTCCGCTGATGTCTTCGAGCCGACCACGATCTCCACCAACTCGCTGGCGGGAACGGGGTTGAAGAAGTGCAGGCCGATGAACCTCTCCGGCCGCGCCAGCGCGGTCGCGAGATTGTCTATGGAGAGAGAGCTGGTGTTGGTGGCCAGGAACGCCTCGGGGGCAAACTCCTCCACGCGGGTGAGCACTGACGTCTTCAGCTCGACGGACTCGGGGATCGCCTCGACGACGAGCGCACACGAGACGAGCGCCGACGGGTCTGTCGCCACGGTAAGGCGCTCCGCAACCTGCGGGAGCGGCTCGCGGAGCTTCCCGCGTTCGTCCGCCTTGGTGAGGCTGCCGCGAACACGCCCGTCGGCCGCTGCCGCGGCTGCCTCGTCGGCCTCGATCACGGTCACCGAGGTGCCGGCCAGGAGGAAGGCGTGCGCTATGCCTGCTCCCATCCGGCCACCACCGTAGACACCGACACTGCTGGGAAGGCTCATTGGTTCTCCGATCCGAGGGTGACGTTCTCGATGACGACGGCGAGGGCCTGGCCGACGCCGATGCAGATAGCGGCTACACCCCATCGCTGTCGGTCGGCGATGAGGCGGTGGGCGAGGGTGCCGAGGATGCGCCCCCCGGAGGCACCGAGAGGGTGGCCGATCGCGATCGCACCGCCCCAGGTGTTGACGATGCCAGGGTCGATCCTCCAGGCATCGACACAGGCCAGGGACTGGACTGCGAACGCCTCGTTGAGCTCCACGGCCTCGACGTCCGCCCAGTCGATGCCGGCACGGGCGAGCGCGGCGTTGGCAGCCTCCACCGGCGCGAACCCGAAGTCCTGCGGCGTCAGCGCGTGGACACCACGGCCGGCGATCCGGGCCAGCGGTGCGGTGCCGATGACCGAGGCGGCTTCCTCTGAGCCGACCACCAGGGCGGAGGCTCCGTCGTTGAGGGGGGATGCGTTGCCTGCTGTGATCGAGCCGTCGGGGCGGAACGACGGCTTCAGCCCGGCCAGCTTCTCCACCGTCGAGCCCGGCCTGATCCCCTCGTCACGGGCCAGGTCGACGCCGGGTACGGCGACCACCAGGTCGTCGTACCGTCCGGCCGCCCAGGCCGCGTCGGCGAGTTGGTGGGAACGGACGGCGAAGGCGTCCTGGCGTTCCCGGGAGATCTGGAACCGGTCGGCAAGCTGCTCGTTGCACTCGCCGAGCGAAGCTGTCCACTCGGCCGGCATCCTCTCGTTGACCAGCCGCCAGCCGAGCGTGGTGGAAACGGCCGTGACATGGCCCGCAGGGTAGGCACGGGAGGGCTTGGGCAGCACCCACGGTGCGCGGGTCATCGACTCGACGCCGCCGGCCAGCACGACGTGGGCGTCGCCGGTCTCGACGATCCGCGACGCGGTCATCGCGGCATCGAGCGAGGAGCCGCAGAGCCGGTTGACTGTCGATCCGGGCACTGACACCGGCAGACCGGCCAGGAGCACCGCCATGCGGGCGACGTTGCGGTTGTCCTCGCCCGCGCCGTTGGCGTTGCCGAGGACGACGTCGCCGATGAGGGCAGGGTCCAGCTCGGGTACCTTCGCCAGCACGCCGGCGAGCGCCGTGGCGGCGAGGTCGTCGGGACGCACGTCCGCCAGGGCGCCGCCGAAGCGGCCGAAGGGCGTCCGCGCGGCGGCGTACAGGAAGGCGGAGGTCATCGAGGGTCCCTTCGGGCGATGAGCATGGTCTTGATGCCGTGCTGGACGACAACGTCGTGCTGGTTGGTGACGCGCACCTCGAACTCCACGACGCCCCGGTCCGGCTTCGAGGACGACGGCCGCTGGGCGACGACGGCGTATGTGACGTCGATGGTGTCCCCGAAGTGGATGGCGCCGGCGAAGCTCCACTCCCGGATGCCGAGGAAGGCGATCACGGACTCGTCGAGTTCCCCCGTGCGTGCCCACATCAGCCCGTGGGCGAAGGTGAGCCCGAGCAGGCCGTGGGCTACGCGGGTGCCGAACTGCGTCCGCTTGGCGTACTCCTCGCTGGTGTGCAGGGGGAACCGGTCGCCGGTGAGGCCGGCGAAGTCCCCGACGTCGGCCTCCGTGACCGTGCGAGAGGGACTGCTCCAGGAGCGGCCCACCACCAGGTCGTCGAACCAGAGATTCACCTGGCTCCGCCCAGGCCGGTGGTGATGACGACCTTGCCCTTGACCTTGCCGTCCTTGACGTACTGCAGGGCGTCGGCGGCCTTTTCGAGCGGGAAGGTGGTGTCGACGGCGGCGTTCACCTTGCCCTGGACGAACAGGTCGAATATCTCGGCCATGGTGGAGCGCAAGAGTTCGGGGGTGCGGTCGCGGTAGTCGCTGCTCTGGAGGCCGACCATGCTGATGTTCTTGACCAGCAGGTGCCCGGGCTTGATCGGGTTTTGGCCACCGGAGGCGAAGCCGACGACGACGATCCGCCCTTCCCAGGCGGTGGCCCGGACGATCTGGGTGAGGAAGTCGCCGCCGAGCATTTCCAGCACGACGTCGACGCCCTTGCCGTCGGTGGCGGCGAGCAGGTCGTCGCGCAGCGTCTGGGGGGTCGAGGTGAGCACCACGTCGGCGCCCTGGGTGCGGGCCAGCTCGGCTTTCGCGTCGTCCTGGGCCAGGGCGATGACCCGGGCACCCCAGGCCTTGGCCAGTTGCACGCCGGCCGACCCGACTCCGCCCCCGGCCCCGGTGACGAGCACGGTCTCACCGGCTTTGAGCCGGCCGCGCCTGAGCAGCCCGAAGTGCGCCGTTGAGTAGACCAGCCCGGAGGCCGCAGCCTCCTCATAGGTCATCCGGTCCGGGAGTTCCATGACCAGTTCCTCCGGCACCCGGAGTTGCTCGGCATATCCGCCGTACTCGACCAGGGCCAGCACCCGCTGTCCGACGCCGATACGCTCGACACCCTCACCGACGGCGATCACGCGTCCGGCCGCCTCCTTGCCGGGGCTGAACGGTCGCTCGGGCAGGTTCTGGTATGTGCCCTCGACGACGAGGATGTCGGGGAAGTTGATGCTGACCGCGCCGACCTCGATGACGACTTCGCCGGGTCGAGGGGCCAGGTCGTCGATCTCCTCCACCACCAGGCTGGAAGGGGGGCCGAACTCCTTGACGAGCGCAGCGCGCATCGGTGACTCCTTCGACGGTTGAGGGGCCTTAGGCCCAGGGGGATGCGTCGCCGAGCTCGGCGAGCGATGGGTACGGCGTGGTGCCCGGTCCGCGGCGCAGCGCGGAGGAGATCGGGCTCGGGAGGGTGGGGAACGAGTCCGCGCCACCCGGCACCGACACGCGCTCGGGGGCATCGACATCGACGAGGCCGGCGGCGACGGCCTCGTCCCACGTGGCGACGATCACGGTGCACACATCCTCGCCGTCGAGCACCGAGCGCCAGTGGTCCGCGGTTTCGGCGGCGAACCGCTCGCCGAGCGCGTCGATCACGGCCTGTTCCTGCCCGGTGTCGTCGTGGAACTTTGCGTCGAGGCCCACCAGTTCGACCAGCCGATCCCAGAACTTCTGCTCGAGGGCCGCGCAGGCCACATGACGGCCATCGGCCGTGGGATAGATGTGGTAGCGCGGGCTGCCTCCGGTGAGCTGCTCGGCGCCGGGGCGGGGCCAGCCGGCGCCGGCCTGGTGTGTGGCGAAGTAGCCATAGCCGAGCACCTGGAGGTTGTGGGTCATCGGCACCTGGAGGTGCACGCCCTCACCCGTCTGGTCGCGCCGGCGAAGGGCGAGCAGGATGTTGACGACGGCCGGGTAGGTGCCGGCGGCGATGTCGGCCAGCACGGTCATCGGCAAGCCGGGTGAACCGGTGCTGTCGGTCACGACGCCGAGCAGGCCGGACTCGGCAAGGTAGTTGAGGTCGTGGCCGGCACGCCGGGCGTGAGGACCGGTGGGCCCGTAGCCCGTGATCGAGCAGTACACGACACCCGCGTTGACGGCGCGGATGTCGTCGTATCCGAGTCCGAGCCGGTCGGCCACGCCGGGCCGGAACTGCTCCATGACGACGTCCGCCTCCGCCGCGAGCCGGAGCACGCGCTCGCGCTGGGCCGGGTCCTTGAAGTCGACGCCGTACGCGCGCTTGCCTCGGTTGAGCACAGCGTAATTGGCGCTGGCCTCACCGAACTTCGGCTCGTAGGAGCGCATCTCGTCGCCCCGCACAGGACGCTCCAGCTTGACCACGTCGGCGCCGGCATCGGCCAGCATCAGTGTGGCCAGAGGGCCCGGCAGGAGCGTGGAGAGGTCGAGGACCTTGACCCCGGTCAGGGGCAGCGGGGGCTGGCTCACAGTATCTCCCGGAGCTTGAATTTCTGGATCTTGCCGCTCGGGGTCATCGGCAGCTCCGGAAGGCTGATGACACGCTCGGGCAGGTAGTGCTTGGACAATCCTTGGGCGAGCAGGTACTCGGCCAGGGTTTCGACGGTCGGCTGGGGTCGGCCGTCCTTGATGACCAGGACGACGCAGATCCGCTCGCCAAGCCGCTCGTCGGGGATGCCGACGACCGCGGCGTTGACGACGTCGGGGTGGTCGAAGACGAGGGACTCGACGTCGGTGACGGGGATGTTCTCGCCGCCGCGGATGATGATGTCCTTGCTACGGCCGCGCAGCGAGACCCAGCCGTGTTCGTCGAGACTGGCCCGGTCACCGGTCTTGAACCACAGGCCGGGGAGGTAGGAGTCGTCGGTGGCGTCGGGGCGGTCGAAGTAGCCGTAGACGATGCCTGGCCCGCGTATCAGCAGGTTGCCGACCTCGCCGGTCGGCACGTCCTCGCCGTCCGGTCCGACCACCCGGACCTGCGAGCCGGCGAAGACTGAGCCGTCGGTGCGCTGCATCGCGGCGGGCTCGTCAGGGGTGCACGAAATCAGGATGCTGCACTCGGTCATTCCCCAGGCCGGGCAGATGTAGGCGCCGAGGGCCTCCTGGGCCTGCGCGGGCAGGTTGCGGGGCACCGGGGAGCCGGCGATCACGAGGCACTTGAGCGGGCAGTCGGGATCGCCGGCGAGGTCGGTGCGCATCATGTCCTGGAGGAAGGTGGGTGCGCCGAAGAACGTTGTGACGCCCTCCTGACGGATCACCTGCGTGCCCCAGGTCGGATCCCATCGGTCGACGTGCACCGCGGTGCCGGCAAGCAGCACCGTGAAAACAATGCCCCAGATGAACCCGGTGTGGTGGCCGGCCGGCGAGGCGACCAGGTGCACCATCGGGTCGCCGTACACCTTCGGACCGACGTGCTCGGCCTGCTGTCGGGCGGCGTAGATGAGCGTGTTGTGGCTGTGCATCGCGCCCTTCGGCTCTCCGGTGGTGCCGGAGGTGAAGCCGAGGTAGCACAGCCGGCTCGGGTTGGGGTCGGGGAACGTCTGCGTCGGTACGCCGGCGTGGCTGGACCAGAGGGACTCGCCCTCACGGAGGCCGGAGCCGTCGTCGTCGAGCACGATGACGTGCTCGAGAGTGGGGATCTCGGCGCGCAGCCTGCGGGAGAGCTCGAGGTGCTCGGTGCTGCGCCATCGTCGTGGGACGACCATGACCTTGGCCTTGCTGCGGCGCAGGATCGCGGCCGCTTGACGCTCTCCGTAAGTCACCGGGATACCGGCGTAGATCCCGCCGATCTCGTTGATGCCGAAGACCATCTCGGCGTACTCGACCCAGTTGGGCAGCATCAGCACGACGGCATCGCCCTGGCCGACGCCGAGGGAGGCGAACACGCTCGCGGCATGGTGGGCGTTGGCATCGAACTCGGCATAGGTACGACTCACCCGGTCGCCGTACGTACGGTGCCCGACGAGGGCAGCCCGGTCGGGGTGGGTCAGCGCCGCATCCGTCAACAGTGAACGGATCGACCGCTCCTCCCACCAGCCGGCGGCTCGCCACGCCTGGGCGTCGGCGTCCGTGACCGGGGTGCGCTGGCCGTCGAGGAGCTCAGCCAGCGGGGTGTGCGTCTGAGCCATGGTCATCATGCGTCCTTCCGGAGGACCGTGGCGGGCGGGAGGCCCACCAGTGAGCGCGCCGTGGTGACGGCCGCGCTCTGGATGTCGGCGGCGGCGCGAAGCGAGACCGCGTCACGCAGGTACCGCTCGGCCGGGTACTCCGCGAGGTAGCCGTAACCGCCGTGCGACTGCAACGCGGCGGCGGCCACGTCGATCGCGCTGCCGCAGGCCTCATGTGCGGTCGCGAAGGAGCGGACGGGGTCGTCCTCGGTGGCGGCGAGCACGGCGGTGAGGATGACGGCCGCCTTGGATGCCTGAGCGAGCAGCGACTGCCGCACGGTCGGGATGGCGGTCAGTGCGCCGCCGAACTGGTGCCGTCCGGCGGCGTAGGTCGCTGCGGCGTCGGCGGCAGCGCTTGCGATGCCGGCGGCGACCGCGGCGGCACCGAGCCGGAGCCGTGCTTGTGCAGCCGGGATGTCGACGCCCGTCAGCTCCAGGACTGCGGAGCCGCTCGCGTCGACCTCGAGGGAGCGCGTGAGTGCCCCGCCGAGACCGGTCCGGCGCACTGGCCTGGGCTTGAGTGCCGACGGCTCGACCAGCAGCGCGGTGTCCTCGCCCGCGAGCACCAGCAGGTACGGCGTTTCTGCGGCGACGTCGACCCGGTCGACCGAGCCGTGCAGGGTGTCGCCGGACCAGGCCAGCCGCACGTGCGCCGAGCCTGCGTCGGCGACCGCGACGGCCGCGGTGCCGGCGTGCACACGCTTGACCAGGTCGGCGCACCGGTCGTCGCCGGAGAGCAGGTCGGCCGCGGTGTGCGCCTGCGCGGCGGCCCATCCGAGCGCGGGCCAGCTGCGGCCGAGTTGGATGAGTGCCACGGCGGTGGTGGCGCGGTCGGCGCCGCCGCCGCCGTGCGCCTCGGCGGTGCCGAGGGTCCAGACGCCGAGTTCGGCCAGCTCCGCGACCAGTCCCGCGACGGCCTCGGGATTGTCGGCGAGCACGATGTCGTGGTCGGCGGCGAAGTCGTCCAGCATGGCCATCAGGTCACGCTGGTCGCTGCCGAGTGCAGGGCCGCGCCAGCTCATGACCAGAACCTCTCGCTCTTGGGCTCGCGCCGCTCGCCGAACGCCTGGCTGACCTCGTGGGCCTCCTGCGTCTGCAGGTAGAACGCGAGCTGCTGGTCGTGGGCCATCCGGGCTTGGCCGGATACGCCGTTGTGCCGTGCGGAGAAGGCGCCCTTCAGCCCGGCGATGGCCAGGGGGCTGCGGGTGGTGATCTCGCGGGCGACCTCAAGGGCACGGGCCCGGACCTGGTCGGGGGCGACGACTTCGTTGACCAGGCCCATCTGCAGTGCCTGCGCGGCGGAGTACTTGCGGTTGAGGTACCACATCTCCTTGGCCCGCTTGCGGCCGATGGTGTCCTCGAGGTACCAGGAGCCGTAGCCGGCGTCGAAGCTGCCGACCATGGGACCGACCTGCCGGAACACCGCGGTCTCGGAGGCGATGGTCAGGTCGCAGACGGTGTGCAGCACGTTGCCGCCACCGACAGCGAACCCGTTGACTGCGGCGATGATCGGCTTGGGGATGGTGTCGATCGCCTGGTAGACGTCGATGATCGGCAGTACCTGCGACTGGTCGAGGGAGGTGACCGGGTCGTGCTCGCCGCCGATGCAGAAGAACTTCTCCCCGGCGCCGGTCAGCACGGCTGCCCGGAGTTCGCGGTCGATGCGGAACCTCTGGAGCGCGTCGAAGAGCTCGAGGCAGGTCTGGTGGCGGAACTTGTTGCCGGACTCGGGCCGGTCGATGGTGATGGTGAGGACCGGGCCCTCGGCGCTGACCAGGATGTCGTCGTAGGTCGGTGTGTTCATCGGGCGTCCTTCTCTCCGGTGCGGAGTCCTCGGCCGTTCTTGGCGCCGAGATAGCCGGCGGCGACCATCTGGCGCAGAAGCGGAGGTGGGGCATAGCGGGCGTCGAGGGTCGCGGTGTACGCGCTCTCGGTGGCGTGGAGGTGGACGTCGAGGCCGATCATGTCGAGCATCTCCAGTGGCCCGGACTTGTAGCCGAGACCGAGCTTCAGGGCGAGGTCGATGTCCTCGGCGGTGGCCAGCCCGTCGTCGTACTCCTGGATCACGTCGTTGAGGTAGGGCAGGAGCAGCGCGTTGACCAGGAACCCGGGCCGATCCTTGACGACGACCGGCTCCTTTCCGTCGAGACTGTCGACGAGGACGACCAGCCGGTCCACCAGGTCCTCGTCGCTCTGCAGTGCGCGGACCACCTCGACGGTGCGCATCAGCGGCGCGGGGTTGAAGAAGTGCAGGCCGGCGACCCGGGACGGGTTCGGCAGCGCGGCCGCCAGGTCGGTCACCGAGAGCGCGGAGGTGTTGGTCAGGATCGGGGTCCGCTCCCCCACGACCGCGGCCACCTCGGCCAGGACTGCCTTCTTGACGTCGGCGTTCTCGGTCACCGACTCGATCACCGCGTCGACGCCCACGAGGTCGGCCACGTCGGTGGTGCCACTGATCCGGGCCAGGACCGCGGTCTTGTCCTCCTGGGTCATCTTCCCGCGGGCGATGCCGCCGTCGAGGAACTCCGCGATGGAAGCGGTGCCCGCCTCGATCCGGTCCTGGTCGGTCTCGAGGACGACGATGTCACGGCCGGAGGCGGCGAGCACCTGGGCGATGCCGGCGCCCATGGTGCCGCAGCCGAGCACCGCAATCTTCTGGAAGTCGTTCATCGTCTGCCTTCCTCAGGACCCGAACAGCCGGGTGTCGTCGTACTCGTAGAAACCGCGTCCGGTCTTGCGGCCGAGGTCGCCTGCGGCGACCATCCGCTCGACCATCGGCGGCGGGAAGAAACGCGGGTCGCGCAACTGCTCGTAGAGCCGGGTCGCCACCTGCTGGTGGATGTCGAGGCCGACGATGTCGAGCAGCCGGAACGGTCCCATCGGGTGGCCCAGGGCGCCGAGCACGGCGGCGTCGATGGACTCCCGTGTGCCAAGTCCTGCCTCGAGGGCCTGGATGCAGGAGTTCTCCCACGGGATCAGAAACCGGTTGACGATGAAGCCGGGCCGGTCCTTGGTGACCACGCTGCTCTTGCCCAGGGAGGCGAGGAACTCGACGGTGGCCTTGTGCGCCCAGTCGGCGGTGTGCCTGCCGTCGGCGACCTCGACCAACTTCATCAGCGGCGCTGGGTTGCAGTAGTGGGTGCCAACGACCCGCTCGGGCAGCCGGGATCCGGACGCGATGCCGGTGACCGACAGCGTGGAGGTGTTGGTGTGGAAGAGCGTGGACTGCGAGACGATCTCGTCGAGCATGCCGAAGGTCTCCTTCTTCAGCTGGAGATCCTCGAAGACCGCCTCGACGACGACGTCGCACGGCGCGAGGTCGGTCAGGTCGGTGCTGCCCACCAGGGCGTCCTTGGCGGCCTGCCCAGCCGTCGCGTCGAGTTTGCCCAGCCGCACGCTCTTGTCGAAGAAGCCGTGCACGGTGTCGATGCCGCGCGTCAGGCTGGCCTCGTTGACGTCGTAAAGGATGGTCCGGTGCCCGGCTCGCGCCATCACGGTGGCGATACCCGAGCCCATGGTGCCGGCGCCGAGGACGGCGACGGTCTTGCTCGCGTTGCTCACGAGTTCTCCTGCTCGTTCAGTAGCTGGTTCATCGGACGCTCTGGCCACCGTCGATGACGATGACCTCGCCGGTCATGAAGTCCGAGGCGCTGCCGGCCAGGAGCAGCAGCCACGGCTTGAGCTCGTCCGGTTCGCCCATGCGGCGGGCCGGGATGGCGCGGACGACCTTGGTCAGGGTCTCGGCGTCCTCACGCAGCTCGGCGTTGAGCGGGGTGGCGAAGTACCCGGGGGCGATCGCGTTGACCTGGACGCCGGCCTTCGCCCACTCCATGGCCATCGAGCGGGTGAAGCCGATGACGCCGGCTTTGGAGGCGGAGTACGCGGCGTGGTTGGCGACGCCTTGCAGTGCGAAGTTCGAGGCGATGTTGATGACCTTGCCCGCGCCCTGCGCCACCAGGTGCCGGCCGGCTGCCCGGGTGGCGAGGTAAGTGCCGCGCAGGTTGGTCGCCAGCACCCGGTCCCACTCGTCGGCGGGCTGGTCGAGCAGCGGCGTGGTGGCGACGATGCCGGAGTTGTTGACGAGGATGTCGATCCGGCCGAAGGTCTCGACGGTGGCCTCGACCATGCTCTCGACCGACGCCTCGTCCGTGATATCGGTCGGACAGGCCAGCGCCTGCCCGCCGGCCGTCTTGACCTCGTCGACGAAGGAGTCGAGCTCGGTCGTGGTGCGGGCCGCCACGGTGACGGCGGCTCCGGCCTCGGCCAGCGCCTGGGCCATCGACCGGCCCAGCCCACGTCCGGCGCCGGTCACCATCGCGACCTTGCCACGCAGATCCGTCATGCCAGCTCTCCTATCGCGCGGGTGATCTCGCGACCGATGAGCAGCCGCTGGATCTCGTTGGTGCCGTCGTAGATCTGGGTGACCTTGGCATCGCGCAGGCACCGCTCGACGCCGAGGACCGCGAGGTCGCCGTACGGGCCGAGGATTCGGGTCGCTTCTACGGCCGCGGTGAAGCCCAGGTCGGTGCACGTCTGCTTCATCATCCCGACGAGGCCGGTCGGGATGTCGCTGGTGGCGTCGGCCTGGCGGGCGACCGCGTGCAGGAGCAGCCGCCCCTGCAGGATGCGGCCGCGCAGGTCGGCGAGCGCGAAGGTGTGCTCGTCGGGAAGCCGGGTGCCGTGCAGTCTGGTCAGCGTGGCAAGGGTGCGCGCGTACGCCGCCCGCGCCAGACCGACCCCCTGGGCGGCGGCGCTGATGCGCGTCTTGACCACGGAGTTCATGACCACACGCCAGCCCCCGCCCTCCTTGCCGAGGACGTGGTCGGCGGGGATGCGCACATCGTCGAAGAACAGCTCCGCAGTGCTCGAGCCGTGCATGCCCATCTTCTCGAAAGGCTGCCCATGGCCCACGCCGTCCCAGCCGCCGTCGACGACGAAGGCGGTGACCCCACGGCGTCCCAGGCTCTTGTCGACGGTCGCGAAACAGATGATCACCCCGGCCTTGTCGCCTGTGGTGATGAAGGTCTTCGACCCGTTGAGCAGGTAGCCGTCACCGGTCGGCTGGGCGGTGGTCTGCAGGCTTGCGACGTCGCTGCCGGCATTGGGCTCGGTGATGGCGATCGAGCCGTAGAGCGAGCCATCGAGCAGACGGGGGATGTACCGCTGTGCCAGTTCGTCGCTGCCGGCGATCAGGAGGGGGTATGCCGCGTGCGTCTGGGTCATGAAGACCAGCGACGTCGCCGCGCAGCCGGCCGTCACCTCCTCCATCGCCACCGCGTAGGCGACGTTGGTGTCGCCGGTGCCGCCGAGGTGCTCGGGAAAGACGAGGCCCATCAGGCCTGCCTGTGCCAAGGCCTGCACGCTCTCGTGGGCGAAGGCATGGGTTGCGTCGAGCTCGGCGGCCCGCGGGGCGACCTCCCGGGCCACCGCGTCTCGGGTGATCGTGCGGACCTCACGCTCCCGTTCCGTCAGTGCGGAGTCAGCCGCCGGCTCGTCGAGCAGGTCGTGCAGGGCCAGGTAGGCCTTGGGGTCGGTGTCGAGGTCGAGTGGTTCGACACTCATGCGGTCTCCTCCGGGGCGGTTGCGGGGTCAGCGAAGACGGCGGGCCGGCGTTCCAGGAAGGCGTTGATGCCTTCGTCGGACTCGGCGCCGCCGATGGCGAGCGCCGCCAGGCCGGTCTCGAGCTGAAGGCCGGTGTCGAGCAAGGCGCCGCGGCCCGCCTCGAGGGCGGTGAGGATCGAACGGACCGCGAGGGGCCCCTGGGCCGCGATCTTCTCGGCCATCGCAACGGCGGTCGCCAGGAGGTCCTCTGGCGCGACCGGTGGCACCGGGGTCAGCCCGAGCTGGTAGGCGCGGTCGGCGTTGAGCCGGGCTCCGGTGAGCATCAGGTGGGCCGCGGTCTGCGCGCCGACGGCGCGGGGCAGCCGCTGGGTGCCGCCGTATCCCGGGATCAGGCCGAGGCCCGACTCCGGCAGACCGAGCGAGGCACGGGTCGAGAGCACAGAGAAGGTCGAAGCGAGCACCAGCTCGAACCCACCGCCGAGGGCGACGCCATTGACCGCGGCGATGACCGGCACAGCGGCGCGCTCGATGTCGCGCATCACCCGCTGGCCCGAGCGCATGGTCTCGTGCGCCCGGTCGGTGGTCATTCCGGCCAGTTCCTTGAGATCGGCACCCGCGCTGAACGCCTTGTCACCGGTGCCCGTGACGACGACCGCGCGGACCGCCGGGTCCGCCTCCGCCTCGAGCACGGCCTGACGCAGTTCGGCCAGTACACCGGCGTTGAGCGCGTTGAACGCCTCGGGCCGGTTGATGGTCAGGGTGGTGACCGGGCCGACGCACTCGATGACGAGTGCCTCCGGGGCAGTCACGACGCCACCGCCTCGGTGCCGAGGCCGACCGCACCGGCGACGGCCAGGTCGTCGATCTGCTCGTCGGTGTAGCCGACCTCGAGCAGCACCGACCTTGTGTCCGCTCCGAGCCCGGGGAAGCGCTCGTTGCGCGGTGCACCCTGCGAGGCCAGGCGGAACGGACTGCGGATGCTCACCAAGTCGCCTTGAAATCCTGGCACCGGGAGCAGGGAGTCGCGCGCGACCACCTGCGGGTCCTTCACGACTTCGGAGAGGGTCTGGACCAAGGAGGCCGGCACCTCGACCTCGCCGAGGACACGGAGCCATTCCGCGGCCCGCCTCGTCGAGAGCCGGTCGGCAACCAGCGCGGTGATGTGGGATCGATGCTCGCGGCGACCGGCGTTGTCGGCCAGGGCCGGGTCGGCGCTGAGTTCGGGCAGCCCGACGGCCGTGCAGAACCGCTGCCACATCGCGTCGTTGCCGATGGCCACGACGATGGTGCGGTCGGCAGTCTCGAAGGGTTGGTAGACGGCCAGCACCGAGTCGGTCCCGCCGCTGGGGGCAGGCTCTGGCTCACCGGCGCAGAATGCGGCGATCCGCGGGGCCATCAGCGCGAGGTCGGTGTCGAGCAGGGAGACGTCGATGATCTCCCCCACGCCGCTGCTGGTCTGGCGCACCAGCGCGGCGTTGATCGCGATCGCGGCAGCCATACCGGTCACCACGTCGGACAGCGCGGTGGATACCCGCTGCGGACTACGGCCCTTCTCCCCGGTGACCGACATGAGGCCCGATCGCGCCTGAGCGACCAGGTCGTACCCGGGCAGGTCGCTGTCGGGCCCGTCGAGACCGAATCCGGACATCGCGCAGTAGACCAGCCGCGGATTGCGTGCCCGCAGCGTCTCGCCGTCGATGCCCATCCGGGTGAGCTTGGCGGGGTTCATGTTCTGCAGGAACACATCGGCGGTGTCGAGCAACCGCCGCAGCGCCTCGCGCCCTTCCTGCACACGGAGGTCGAGCACCACGGACTGCTTGTTGCGGTTGGCCGAGGCGAACCAGGCAGAGGTCCCGGCGACGAAAGGCGGTCCCCAGCTCCGCGCGTCGTCACCACGCCCCGGGCGTTCCACCTTCATGACCGTGGCCCCGAGGTCGGCGAGATACATGGCTGCTGTCGGTCCGGCATATGACGTCGTCATATCGATCACTTTCACACCGGCCAGCGGGCCGGCCGTGGCCGGGGTCGGAGTCATCGGGTTCACTTCTCCGTAACGTCGAACATGTACCGGAAGATTAATAGTGGACTTTTAGGTGCCGCGGGCCGCCCGCGTGCCAGCGCCAGGCGACCCGCGGCCGTTCTCAGAGGGCGGCCGGGAGGTGATCCGCGGTGCCGTCGGTCCTCGAGGGGACCTCCCCGTCGGCCGGCTTCGCCGACCAGGTGATCTCGTCGTCCCGGGACTCCCTGGCCACCATGACGGCGACAAGGCTGATGGCCGCACCACAGGCGATGTACACCGCCAACGGCCATGCGCCGCCGAAGCGGTCCATCAGCGCCGCACTGATGAACGGCACGGGCGCACTGAACAGCAGTCCACCCAGCGTGTAGGAGATGCCTGCGCCGCTGTAGCGCAGCTGGGTGGGGAACAGTTCGGGCAGGAAGCTCGACTGCGGGGCGTAGGTCAGCGTGTGACAGATCGGCAGCGCAAGCATCATGGCCAGCACAATGGCGGCAGGGTTATGCGTGTCGATCAGCCAGAAGAAGGGGAAGGCCATGAGGATCGTGGCGACACAGCCGACCATGAGGACCGGGCGGCGGCCGTAACGATCGCAGAAGCGTGCCGCGAACGGGATGGTGCCCATCTGCACCAGCGACGCCAGGCAGACCGCCCCGAGCATCGCGTTCTTGCTCACGCCGTCCTCAGCCCCGTAGGTGAGGGCGAACACGGTGACCATGTAGAAGGGAATGTTCGCGGCCGCGACGGTCAGGGCGCCGATGACCACGCGGCCGCCGCTCTTGCGGAAGACCGTGGCGGCCGGGAAGCGCTCCTCCTGACCCTTCTCCTTGACCGCCTTGAACGCCGGGGAGTCATCGATCTTGAGTCGGATGTAGAGGCCGAGTGCCACCAGCACCGCGCTCACCAGGAACGGGATCCGCCAGCCCCACGACTCGAGCTGGTTCTGGGGGAGCTGCCGCACCAGGAAGAACATGCCGGTGGCGATCACCAGCCCGAACGGCACGCCGATCTGCGGCCAACTGGCGTAGAAGGCCCGCTTTCGCTTGGGTGCGTGCTCGACGGCCATGAGAACCGCTCCACCCCACTCACCACCGAGCGCGAGCCCCTGAACCAGCCGGCAGACCACGAGGAGAACCGGCGCCAGAATGCCGACCTGGGAGTACGTCGGCAGGAGGCCGACTGCGATGGTGCCGATGCCCATCATCATCAAGCTGGTGACCAGCATCTGCTTGCGGCTCACCCGGTCACCGAAGTGCCCGAAGATCAGGGCGCCGAGGGGCCGTGCGGCGAACGCGACGCCGAAGGTCGCGAAGGCGGCGAGGGTACCGATCAGCGGGTCGAGGTCGGGGAAGAAGAGCTTCCCGAAGATCAGCGCCGAAGCGGTGCCGAAGATGAAGAAGTCGAAGAACTCGATCGTCGTGCCGATGAGGCTGGCACCAGCGACCCGCGCAATGGAGACGTGCGAGCTCTCGGTCGTAGTGACCACGGTGTCCTCCAGAACGAGGAGTAGTCCGCGCTGCTGGCGACACCGGATGGTGTAGCGCGGGTCACAGCAGGTGTGACGAGAGGCACGCTAGTGACAATAGACAGGGCGCGCAAGGTCCAACATTTAAATATCCGTACAGGTGCGCGCCCTTCAGGAGCAGACTGTCACCGAGTCCGATGGGCTGTGATGTGGCGCCTCAGGTAGGTGAGGTGCTTGACCACCGCCGCCTCCCCTGCGTCCGGATCCTGCCGCTGGACGGCCTGGACGATGCGCTGATGCTGCTTGACGGTCTCGCGGCCGACCTCGGGCGAGAGGTCCAGGTAGTGCACCGGCTCGGTGGCGTGGTGAAGAGCGGCGACGAAGCTGGCCAGCACGCGATTGCCGGAGGCCCGCGCGATCAAAGTGTGGAACTGGCGGTCGAGCTCCGGGATCTCGGGATCGTCCACCGATGCGGTCTTCTGCCGCTCAACGATGGCGGTCAACTGCTGGACGTGCTCGTCGGTCCGGTTGACTGCCGCGAGGCGTACGGAAGGCACCTCGAGCTGCTGCCGGACCTCGGCCACCTCGTCGAACTCGATGCTGCCCAGGGCGAGGAGGTTGTCGACCGACTCCATCATGACGTCGCCCAGGGAGTGGTAGTCGATCGACTGCACGAAGTTGCCGCCCCTGGCCCCGGGCACCTTTGTGATCAGATGTTGTGACGACAGCACCCGCAGGGCCTCGCGCAAGGTCGTCCGGCTGACGTTGAATTGGCGCGCCAGTTCCGCCTCCGGAGGCAGCATTTCGCCGGACTTGAGCTCGCCGGACAAGATGGCGGCCCTGATGGTCTCCTCGACCTGCTCCCGTGGTCGCAACACCGTCCGACCGATCACTTTGCGAGGCGCGTCGCCGTTCGCTTTCATGGCCATCTTGCTGTCCCGCTTCTCTCATTGCCGGTCACGCGCAGTTGCCGACGCGCTACGTGCAGGGGCTAGTGGATGCCTGATTTTATGCGCAAGGGCTGGCTAACGTCTGACGTTTGCATCTAGACATAATGTAGGCCTCCGCAGCCTGCTGCAGGGGGACACTCCCTCCCCGACGAAGACGGTGCCTTGGCGGGCAAACTCCCCACCGAACACGCATTTTGAACAGCCCAGTGGGGGTGTGGGCTCGACTGCGGCGACGTCAGCGTCACGGCCTGACCCCCGGCCTCCTCACGGTGATCCCGCACATCCAGCACATGACGGCGTCCTTGGACGGGGCCGGGCCTGTTCCGGCTATGGCGGCCGCTGTGCAGGCGGCGGCCGCCACGGTGCAGGTGTACGGGGACCGGCGGCAACGCGCTGCCAGGACGGCGAAGCACGACGACTGCTTTTGCGTGCCCGACCGCGGCGTGGGCTCCATGCCCGGTGCTCGTGCGATCCCCGTCCAGGTCAGCGCCGGGCAAAGCGCCTGCACGTCCCTCCGCGTCGTCGCCCTTGTGGACGGTGTCGCTAGCCTCGCGCTTTCTCGAGGTGGAGTGTCCGAGGCTTGATCAAATAGGCGGAGAGTGCTCCTGACCTGCAACGATCGGACTTTTCTAGGGTCCTGTCGGCTGCGCGGAAAGAAGCACTCTCCAGGTGAAGAAGCGTGTCGGGTCGTACCCGTGTGTCCGCATCGAGGGCGGCGGCCGGGCGGTGGTCTCGCAGGCCGGGGGGCGTGCTGCTGGTCGAGACCGTCCGCAAGGCCGGCCTGGAGACCGCGATATCAGCGGCGCTGACGCCGTGGCGGAAGGCCCGGGCGGTACATGATCCGGGCAGGATCCTGTTGGACGTGGCCCTGGCCATCGCGCTGGGCGGGAACCGCCTCGTGGATGTCGGCATGCTGCGGGCCGAGCGGCCGTGTTCGGGCCGGTAGCCTCCGACCCCACGGTCTCCCGCCTCCATCCTGAAGTTCTCGGCTGCTGAACTGCCCGAGCTGGGCGGTGTCCTGAAGCCGGCCGATCCTCTTCCGCAGGCGCACATCAACGACACCGTCCCGCAGCAGCAGCCGGAGAGCCCGGCTCCCTGACGGATCAGGTACCGCCAGCCGTCAGACGAACCTCACGACCAGATCACGGTGCGGTCCCATGAGTAGATCCCGTGTATACCTCATGCATATTCTGTGCAGCCCGACTTATCGTGCACGACGTAGTTGCCGGTCAGGGCTCCAAGGAGGCTGTCGTGGAGAACCCGTCGCCACTTCCCCCGAACGTTCCCCCGCGCCCGTCCGAGCCCCCTGCGACGCAGACCACGGCTAACGCGACGGACTCGCCGGACGGTTGGCGAGACGAGCACGAGAATGACCCGGAGTACCAGCGCGTCCTGGCCAGAGTGGAAAGGCCTTGGTGGAAGCGGCCGATCGCCCTCTGGGGAGGCGTCGCCGCCGTTGCCGTGGGTTCGTTCTTCCTGGGCGGCGCGGTCCTCGGCTCCGATGGAGGCTCGGGTGCATCCTCCCCGGACCCCTGGGTGCAGGAGCAGTTGGACGATCAGTCGCAGGACAATCAGCAGCAGAACAACCAGCCTGCGGGGATATCGGGCGCGCAGAAGAGTCAGATCCTGAGCAAGTACTGCAATCAGCAGGCTGGCGGTCCGTACGACGTATCGGAAGCCGCGTACCTGGAGTGCCTGCAGAGCTACGAGGTGACGGACCAAGGCATGGTCATGCCGAAGTAGCCCAGGGCTCCTGGATCAGGCGACATGGACGAGCACGCGCTCGGCCTTCACCCTCGTGGCCTTCTCGGCCCGGGCGACGGAGAAGTGCCGGAAGAGCTTCTGGCCCCGGTGATCGAGGCCCTCGACCTTCAGGTGCCCTCGGCGGACCCACGAGTAGACCGTCACGATACTGACGCCCGTCAGCTCGGCGGCCTCGCGGACCGTCAGCCAGAGTTCGTCCTCCACCGAAGCCCTCCCGAACATGCGAAAGGCCCCGGTCCGCCAGTGACGTCGGGGCCCGCATGAGGACGTACGTGTCCTGCTGATCGCGATCATGCGGTCAAGTTGCTTCAAGTTGCAAGCACTCGGCTGACGTGCGCCATGACGGGTCCGGGTAGGGCTCCCAGATCCGCCTGGGGAAGAGCTGACGGCGGAGGGCTGCTCCCCTGACTGTCCGGATGTCCGTGCAGATCGTGATGTACCTCGGCGGCCAGCCATCAGGATCTCCGACCCACTCGGCCCGGACGTACATCTCGGCATAGCAGCGATCCGACAAGCAGCGTGCTTGCTCGTCGTGAAATTTGTGCGCCTGCTCCTCCAAGGACTGGTTCATTCGTTGAAGCTCCGCATGCCACTCCCGGCCCGCCGTGCTCCGCTCGTCTCCCACGCCCTTCTGAAGTGCGCCTGGATCGCGTAGCTCAGGCGTATGCACTCGTTGGCCGCTGCCTCGGAGAGACGCGGCAGGTGTGTCCGGGGGCGTGCTGATCTTGTTCCGGACGACCTGTGGGATCGGGGGGCCCACGTCGGCCCTTCACCCGTCGACCGCGCCCGCCCCGGCTCCAAGCACCACCTGATCGTCAACCGACACGAAGCCCCATTCGCCGTGACGCTCACTTGCGGCAACCGACACGACGTCACCCAGCTCCTACCCCTGTTCGACGAGGTCCCGCCGAATCGGGGAGCTCGGGGACGCCCTCGCCGCACACCCCTGTGCCTGTACGCCGACCGAGGCTACGACTTCGACAAGTACCGCCGCCTGCTGTGTGAATCGTGGCATCAAACCCGTGATCGCCCGACGGGGCATTGCCCTGGCCGCCTCGGCAGCGGTCACCGGTGCCGGCACGCTCGTCGCTGTACGCCGACGCCGGGCCGAGAGGTCGCACTGGCCACCTCCGACGCGAGCGGAGTTCTCGGACCCGGCACGACACTCCTCAGCCCGAGGGCCGAGACCAGTGTCCGCGCCCGGGTGCTGAGTGCCCCCGCCTCACGGGTGGCCGGCAGCACCGCCGAGGGTTGGTCCCGTAGGTGCGAAGGCGGCGCGATCCGGTGCCGTGCGCTCGCCGCGAAGCCGTCGATGGCCTCTGCGGATACGCATGGCTGACGCATCTGGCGAGGACCCGTTCGCGAGCTGGCCGAAGCTCACGAACGGGTGGGCGCGGACGGTTACGCCTTGGGGGGCTTCACGGCGATGTCGAGGTAGAAGGCGTCAATGCTGCGTACCGCCGCTTCGAACTCGTCGAGGTTGACGGGCTTGGTGACGTAGGCGTTGGCGTGGTGGTGATAGGCGCCGGTGACGTCGTCAGGAGCGGCCGAGGTGGTCAGGACCACGACGGGGATGGTGCGCAGCTCGGGGTCCTCCTTCACCACCGCGAGGAACTCCCGCCCGTTCATCCGCGGCATGTTGAGGTCGAGCACGATGAGGTCGGGACGCTCGTTGGCCTGGTCGCGCAGGAATTCCAGGGCGTCGATGCCGTCGGAGACCTGGGTGATGTTGCGGGTTCCGCGTTCGGTGAGGGCGTCCTGAATGAGCAGGGCGTCGGCGGCGTCGTCCTCGACCAACAGCACGTTGTAGGGATGGGTTGCGGCGGCGGCAGCCATGGTTCACGAGCTCCGGGGTCGGGGGGTGGGATGGGGTGTGCTGCTGGTGATCAGGCCGGGCCAGCGGCGCCGGGCTCCTTGCCGGCTCATGTTCATGGCCTGACCGATCTCCGGGTAGCCGGCGCCGTGCGCGGCTGCGGCGTGGGCTGCCTGGTCCTCCAGGTGCCGGACGCATTCCTTGACGCTGGCCAGGACCCGCAGGCGCGCCAGTGCGCCCTGGCGGGCCTCACCGGCGGTTCGGGCGGGGTCTGCCGAGAGGTCGCCGCTGTGCTGCGCCATGCAGCGGGTGAGTTCGTCGACCACCTGTGCCACCAGCGCGGTCGTCTCGCCGCCTGATGGAGCCGCGGTGGAAGAAGATCTAGGCATGACAGCAGCCTAGGGCTTTGATCTCCCCCAGGACAACGTCCGTTGTCATGGCACGGGTACAGTGTGCGTGTCGCGTGTGGATGTCGTGGCGCGAGTCGTTGCTTGAGGGAGAGATTCGAACCGCCATGAGCAGAAGGCCGTCGCCCGCCGAGGGTGCCATGTCCGCCTGGACCACCCGCCGCTGGCTGCGGGTCGGCGTCTCGGTCACCCTCTCCGTGCTGACCGTCCTGGGGGCGCTGGGCATTTGGGCAATGTGGCGCACTTCACAGCTGACCAACGAGATAATCGATCGCCGCACTCCCGCCCTGATCGCCTCGATCAGGCTGGAGGAAGCCCTGGTCAACCAGGAGACCGGTATCCGCGGCTACGGACTGTCCGGAAGCGAGGACTTCCTGGCCCCCTACCGACAGGGCGTGGCGGACGAGCGCTCTGCCCTCAGGAAGCTCAAGCCCCTGCTGAAGGGCGATGCCGGGGGCCTCAAGGATCTGGCCGACGTGCAGGCGCTGGCCGGTACCTGGCATGAGCGCATAGCCCGCCCCGTGTCGACAGCGGCTCCGAGCGACGTGGTCGACGCGGCCGAGAAGCGCACGACGGAGGGCAAGGCCACCTTCGACCGCCTGCGCACCGCCATGACGCGCCAGCAGGCCCACCTCCAGGACCGGCGCACCGAGGTCAGCCGCGAGCTGCGGGCGGCCATGACCGTACGGAACTGGATGTTCACCGGCATCGCCGTCGTCATCGTCCTGGTCACGGTGCTCATCTTCGAGGGCCTGCGCCGCGGCATCACCGCTCCGCTCACCCGGCTCGGCTCGTCGGCCCGTGACGTCGCACAGGGACGCTTCGACCGCTCCCTGGACGGCGCGGGTCCGGCCGACCTGCGCCGGCTGGCGGCCGACGTGGACCTGATGCGCCGGCGCCTGGTCGCGGAACTCCAGTCCAGCGAAGAGTCCCGCAGGCTGCTGGACGAACAGGCGGCGGACCTCAAGCGATCGAACACGGAGCTGGAGCAGTTCGCCTACGTCGCCTCCCACGACCTGCAGGAACCGCTGCGCAAGGTGTCCAGTTTCACCCAGCTCCTGCAACGGCGCTACGGGGGCCAGCTGGACGAACGAGCCGACCAGTACATCGACTTCGCCGTCGACGGCGCCAACCGCATGCAGATCCTCATCAACGATCTGCTGGCGTTCTCCCGCGTCGGCCGTGTACACAACGACCACCGCACCGTGGACCTGCAGAGCGTGCTCGACAGCGCCCTGGGCAACCTCAGCGTGGCCATCGAGGAGAGCGGCACCGAGATCACCAGCGACCCGCTGCCCACCATCGCCGGGGACACCACCCAGCTCACCATGCTCTGGCAGAACCTGCTCTCGAACGCCATCAAGTTCCGCAGTCCCGAACGGACACCGCGCATCCACATCAGCGCCGCCGTCGTCGACGACGTATGGCAGTTCGCGGTCAGTGACAACGGCATCGGGATCGCACCGGAGTTCCAGCAGAAGGTCTTCATCCTCTTTCAGCGACTGCACACCAAGGACGCCTACCCCGGCACCGGCATCGGCCTGGCCATGTGCAAGAAGATCGTGGAGTTCCACGACGGGACGATCACCATCGACCCGGACCACCAGCCGGGGACACGCGTCGTCTTCACCCTCCCCGTCGCGACGAAAGGTCCTACGGTGCCGGAGGGGGAGACACAGCCGTGAGTGACCACAGAGCGGGCGGTGCCGAGCAGTACACCATCGTGCTGGTGGAGGACGACGACGGGGACGCCCTTCTCGTCGAGGAACTCCTCTACGACACCGACCTGCCGCACAACCTGATCCGCTGCCGCTCGGCCGCCGAGGCCCGGGCGACGCTCGCCACCACGCCGGTCGACTGCGTTCTGCTGGACCTGCACCTGCCCGACGCCTCCGGCGTGGAGACCGTCCAGGCGCTCCAGCCGGAGACCCACGCCGCCGCCATCATCGTGCTGACCGGCCTGGCCGAGCCCCGGGCAGGGGTCGAAGCCCTCGCCGCGGGCGCCCAGGACTACCTCGTCAAGGGCAAGGTCGAACCGGACCTGATGCAACGCGCGGTGCGCTACGCCGTCCAGCGAAAGCACGTCGAGCAGGCCAGCGCCGCCCTCCAGATCGGGCAGCTCCGCGCCGAGGAGAACGCGCGTCTGGAGCGCGGACTGCTGCCCGAGCCCCTTCTCACCTCCGCCACCGTCAGCGCCGCCAGCCGCTACTACCCGGGCCGGGCACAGGCACTGCTCGGAGGCGACTTCCTGGACGTCGTCCAGACCGACGACGGCCAGGTCCACGCCATCATCGGCGACGTCAGCGGCCACGGCCCGGACGCCGCGGCCCTCGGAGTGTGCCTGCGCATCGCCTGGCGTGCGCTGACCCTGGGCGGCCATCGCGACCAGCAACTGCTTCATCTGCTGGAACGCATACATGTCGCCGAGCGCACCGGCCACGACCTTTTCGCCACCTGCACCATCATCACCCTGGACCCCACCGCGGCGACGTGCACCCTGCACCTGGCCGGCCACCACGAACCGCTGCTGCTGACCAGCGTCGGCACCCGCGAGGTGACCGCCGCCCACGGAGTCGCCCTCGGCGTCGCACCCGGCCTGGGGAAATGGCCGTCGACCACCTTCTCCCTCCCTCCGCGCGGAGCTCTGCTCGCCTACACGGACGGCCTTGTCGAAGGCTTCGCCGGGACCACCGGCACCCGGCTCGGAGTCGACGGCCTGCTCGGCATCCTCGACACGCTCCGCACCGCGGACCCCGGCGCCCACCTCGACGCGCTCATCGTCGAGACCCGCGCCCTCAACGCCAACCGGCACACGGACGATCTCGCCATCCTCCGCCTGGACTGGGATCTCGCATAGGGCCGACCCGGCGGTCACTCCCCCGTTAGCGGCAGGGGGTCGTAGGCAGCGGCCTCGCGCACCGCTCTGATCAGGCTCTGCTGCAGGTCAGGTGGGCATCAGGGCAAGCCTGAACCCCACATTCACGCGCCAAATGAGATGACCTTTTAGGCCAGGAGTATCTCAACAATAATCGCCGCCGCCAACACGACATAAACGGTGCACGCAGCATAATTCAGCACAGCCGTCGCTTTTGTTGAGCCGATGAGTCGTGAATGAAAAAATCCCGACACCACTCCAATGCACCCGTAAAGAATTATCTCCATCAGGACGTTGATTGCACCGAGAACGGTCATCTGCAGTTCGGGATTCCCTGCACTCCCTATGAACTGCGGGAGCACCGCGAGGTAAAAGAGAATTATTTTGGGATTCGTCAGGCTGACTACCACTCCTCGCAGATACCACCTACCCGTCGCGATATCGCCGTGTCCGTTGATCGCATGACGCGCACTCAGCATTGTCACGTACGCCAACCACAGTAGATACGCCGCACCCAGTATTCTCACCACATCAAGCACCGATGGGTGCGATCGAGCGATCTCCCCCATTCCGGCAACGACGGCGGCGGCATAGAAACTCATACCTGTACCTATACCGAGGATCGCTCTCAGCGCGGACAGGCGACCACCTTCAAGGCCCACTGCGAGCATGTAGGCCATATCAGGCCCGGGCGGAGCGAGAAAGAGCAGGATCACCGCAACATAGCTCGGCAGTACCGCTAAATCCAGCATGATCAACTACCTCCGGCCTTGGCGTGGCATGCCCAGGAGTCCCTCGACGCCGGCAGCGATCGACCCGCGCCGAGTCGCCCGAGTCGGTGGCCGGACACCTGCTGCTGACCTTGAAGGATCCCAGGGGATCCCCGAGTCGACACAGAACCACCTATGGCGGTTCTAACATGTTTGCGCTTCAGGCGGCAACCCGCTAAGGTGGTTCCGTGGTTACTGTCTATTTCCCCGAGTTTCGCTTGGGTAAAATACTAGCGACCAGCTTCACGGGAACCGTGTCAGAGCGTTACGGTGAGACGCTAGAGCGAATCCCTGTGCCCTCTCGGCTCGCAGACTGGTTGGCGGTCAATGGACTTGCGGTCGACTCCTGCACCCAGTCCCAGCTCGACCGGGCTCGAGAGCTGAGGGAATCAATTCATACAGCCGCCACGGCCGTCGCAAACCAGAACCCGCTTCCCTCTTCAGCTGTCCACATCATCAATGACTGCAGTACTCAGGGTCTGGCCTCGGCGATCTTGACCTCCGAGGGTGGCCGAAAATGGCGGCTGAGCTCTACTTCCGTAGAAGATGCGCTCAGCGTGATCGCCGCCGATGCGATCGGTCTACTTGCGGGAGAGCGAGACGGGAAGATTTCCTTGTGCGCATCGCCCACGTGCCGAGCCGCTTTCCTGGACACCAGTCGGGGCGGCACACGGAAATGGTGCGACATGAATACGTGTGGAAATCGCGAGAAGAAGGCACGCTTCCTCGTCAACAAGCGCAATAGCTCAGGCCTTGCCAGCTGACCACTTCCATGCGTTCACCGGCATCGCCCCCTGTCCCCTCGTCCGCTGGCGCAGGCTTGCCAGACGAGACGACCTCCAGGCCCCGACGGACAGGCGTCCACGGGCTTTCGGTGATGGCCCACGCACTTCCCGGATGTGTCATATAGGGGGAAGGTCGCCCGAAACCACGTCACCCCGTCCTGGCTGGTCGACACGGCGACACGCAGCCGACCTGTCGGGGAGCGCCGGGCAGTGCACCGTCACAGCGGGGAACCACGGTAGAAAGCTTCGTCAGCTCTGACGGCGCCGCCCACTGCGGGTTGGTGGACGTCCAGGGAGGCGACGCTGCGGCCGGTTCCCCGCTGCTTGGCGGCAGCGGTGTTGACGGTGGTGCCCATGAAAAACTGGCCGTGAGGCTCAGCACTCTTGACGTCGTCTGTGCCAGGAAGCTCTTCTTCGCCACCTTGCACGTGCCTACGCAGGAGGACTCCCGGACGCCTTGGTGCCCGGGTATCACGGCCTATCCGGCCTCTATCCGGTGATGGCCACCGGGGCGTCCCAGGCGTTGCGGTCGACGGTGATGGTGTGGCCGCCGCGGGTCTCCTTGCTGTTGACCATGTACTGGTGGGCGCGGCTGTGGTCGGTGTAGAGCTTGGGATCCCAGGGCCAGTCGGCGGTGGTGGTGTTCTTGCTGTTCCACAGCGCGTACCAGAGGTTGCCGGGCAGGTCGGTCCGGTCGGTGGCCGTGGCGATGGCCTTGGCGCTGGAGCTGCTGAAGCCGTAGAGCCCGGCGCGGTATGTCTTGGCCCGCAGGGTCTTGGTGAAGGAGCGCACGTACGTCAGGGTGGCGTCGTTGCACGCTTTGTTCGTGATGTCGTACGACTCCATGTTGAGGTAGATGGGGCTGCCGGGCTTCATGCCGAGCGCGGATGCCTTAGCGACGGCGTCCTCGGCGTTGCTCTTGCCGAGGGCGGCTGCTGTGGTGGCGGTGAACCTCTCCGGGTTTCCGCTGGTCTGGCAGGGCGGCTGGGCGCCGACGTAGAGCGGGATGAGCTTCCATCCGGCGGCGCTGACCGACTTCACCCAGGACGCGGTGAGGTTGGGCTGGGCGCAACCGCGGTTCTTACCGCCGATGTAAACCGCGGCGGCCCCGTAGAAGCCGGTCTTCCACGCCTTCATCGCAGCGAGGGAGGGCGCCGTGCAGGTGTCGAAGGCCCGGCCCGTGTACGTCTTCTGCGTCGGCCAGCTCGTGGCGGCCATGGAGGTCTGCGCCGCGATCCCGGCGCCGGCGACCACGACGACGCCTGTCGTGGCCCACGCGATGTGACGGCCTCTCCTGGACAGCCTGTGCTTGGTCATTCCCACCCCATTCGGATCGCGGCCCCGGCCGCATACGTGCGCCGGCGGAAGGCTTGCGAACGCGGCGACACACCGTGGGGTGAGGCTGCAGCGCTCGGCGCGTTCTGTTGCGGCGCGGTTGAGCTCCGGCAGTCGGAGCGCTCCCGCACTCTATCCAAGCCCCCGCTGCTTGGTGGTGGAGGGCGACAATGCTGGGTTCCAGGGTCTCCGCACAGATGACGGCGACCTTCGAGACCGTGGTGACGACCGGTTGTTGACGCGGGCGCGACCGTCGCAGTCGGAGTGGCGGTCAACAGCGGGCGTTCATTCGATCGGTTCCTCGGCCCCCTGGCTGAAGCCCGCGGCTCTCAGGGCCCGGTCGCGGCCGGAACCGCCGTCTGGTCCAGCGGCCCGGGGGCCATCCGGACGCTGAGCACCATGGTGAGGCCGCCGCCGGGCGTGTCCTGGGGGTTGAGGAACATCCATGTCAGATCGTGCGCTAAGCGCTCGCGGCCTCGATTGGCGCTTTGACCTGGGCTGATCGTACGGCGCAGCCTTCGCGGGTCGATGTTGTCGATCTTCGGAGGACCTGGTGGCAGTCGAGTTCCTGTCTGATCAACAGGCAGCCCAGTACGCGGCGTTCAACGGAGCACCGTCATGTGCGGAGCTGGAGCGGTACTTTTTCCTGGATGACTCGGATCTGGAGAAAGTGCAGGCCAAACGGCGTTCGCACAACCGGCTCGGGTTCGCGGTCCAGCTGACGAGCGTGCGCTATCTGGGCCGGTTCATGCCGCACCCGCGGCATGAACCAGCGGAGGTCGCCGAGTACCCGGCCGAGCAGTTGGGGATTGCGGATGCGTCGTGTCTCAAGGAGTACGGCGAGCGGGACGGGACGGCCCGTACACACGCCGGTGAGACTCAGGAGGCCGTCCAACCCGCTCGCGCAGGCGTGGGGCGGCGGCCTGGTCGCCTCTGTGGACGGCATGCGGTTCGTCGTCCCCGTCCCGTCGGTGTACGCCCGCCCCGACCCGAAGTGCGGCCGCCGCACCGGGTAGGTGCGGCGGCCGTGGGTGGGATCGGCTCGTGGTCCGAGTCAGCCAGCCCGGAGCAGGGAGTGCAGCGCGGTGGTGTCGATGATGTGGGCCCGTGAAGGGAAGACCCGGTGGAGCAGGACGTTGTGGACTTCGGTGTCCGGGTCGGCGACGCCGTCGGACAGTACGTAGAGCTGGTAGTCGCGGTCGGCCGCGTCGATGACGGTGGACAGGACGACTCCGCTGGTACTGATGCCGGAGACGACCAGAGTGGTGATGCCGCGCTCGCGTAGCTGCTGGTCGAGGTCGGTGGTGGACATGCCGCCGTAGCGGATCTTGCGCACGACGATGTCGCCGTCCTGGGGAGCCAGGCGCACGTGGATGGTGGTGGCAGAGTCCTCGTGGTGCATGGCGCGGTGTCGGGCCAGAGGGGCGAAGGACTTGTTGGAGGCCGGGATCGCGTCCCAGTCTGCCTCGGTGAAGCCGATGCGTACGTAGGCGATGGTGCCGCCGTTTGCGCGAACGTCAGCAATGGCCCCTTCCACGCGACCGAGCAGGGCGTTGCGGTCCTCGCCTTCGGGCACAAAGGCCAGGATCGCGGGCTGGTAGTCCATGACGAGAAGCGCGGTGTGCGCGGGGTCAAGTACGGGCGCAGTGCTCACGCGAGTGGTCTCCTTGCTGGTGGTGTGCCTGGTCGACGCGCACCGGCGGACCGGCCGCAGCATGTGGGCTTCGGCGGCCAGTTACGGTGCCTCATGAGTGGCTGCGAGACAGTTCCGGCTCGTGCTGTGACGTGTGGTCCCGTCGGGGAAGCAGGAGCGGGGTGGTCAGGATGAGCAGTCCCGCGACCGTGAGAGCGGTGCGTGGGCTGGTGACGTTGGCGAGCAGTCCGGCGAGTGCGGTGAGGACGGCGATGGATGCCTGTTGGCCGATCGACCACGCCGTCAGGGTGCGGGCGACGAGATGCTTGGGGGTGTGTTCGAGCCGGTAGGTGGCGAGCACGGGGCTGTACAGGCTCATGTTGATGATGATTGCCAGCTCGACGGCCATCACGGTGACGAGACCGACGACGCCGGGACGGACAAAGGCCAGGCCGATCAGCCAGATGGCACGCAGGGTGCCGACGGTCCGGAAGACCTGGTGCCGGCCGAAGCGGGCCACGACACGACGGGCCAGCCGGGAGCCGACGAGTCCGCCGAGGCATGGAGCGGCGAAAGCGAGGGCGTACTGCCAGGGCGGGAACCCGAGTTGACGAAGGAGGAGCACGGCCAGTAGCGGCTCGGTGGCCATGATCAGACCGCCGACGAGCATGTTGTTCAGGTAGAGCGACCGCAGACCGGGGTGGCCCATGATGTGCCGCCAGCCGTCGAGCAGTGCGCCCGCCCGGACCGGGCTCTTTTCGGTTGTTCGCGGTGCTTCTTCCTGGCCGCGGATCGCGGTGATGCCCAGCGCGGAGAGCAGGTAGCTGAGCGCGTCGGCCACCACGGTGGTGACCGGCCCGAACAGGCCGATCGCCGCCCCGCCCAGCGGTGGCCCCACCGCGATGGAGCTCCAGTTCGTGGACTCGAACCGTGCGTTGGCGACGAGCAGGTCATCCGGCCGTACGAGGGCCTTGAGGTAGGCGCCACTGGCTGCGTTGAAGGCGATCTTGGCTGCGGCGATCACAGCCGAGACCACGAGCAGCTGGACGAAGCTGAGCCGTCCGAAGGCGTAGGCGACCGGGATCGTCGCCATGGCCGCAAACCGGGCCAAGTCCATCATGATCATGACCGGGCGCTTGCGCCGGAACTCCACCCACGGCGCGAGCGGCACCGCGATCAGCGCTCCCACCGCAGGCCCCACTGCGGACAGTGCGGACACCTCGGCTGGTCCGGCATGCAGCACCAGCACGGCGATCAGCGGCAACGCCCCGAACCCCAGCCCGGCCCCGTAGGCACTCACCGCATACGACGCCCACAGCCAGCCGAACTGCCGGCCCAACCGTCTCCTGCCCACCATGCTCAGCGCACTCCCCTTAGGTCCCATCCGAACAAACCGACGTTGACCGATGAGAGATAAACGGGCAGGACAACCGCAGGTCAAACAACTGACCTGCCAGCAATCCACAACCACCAGTTGTTCACTAAGGTGGGTCGACGTGGACCTCGAAGCAGTACGTACCTTCGTCGCCGTCGCGGAAGCGTGCCAGTTCCAGAAAGCCGCCGCCGACCTGTCGATCACCCAGCAGGCCGTGTCCAAACGCATCGCCGCGCTGGAGCGCACTCTCGGCGTGCGGTTGTTCACACGTGCCCCACGCGGCGCTGAGCTCACCATCGACGGGCAGGCGTTCCTGCCCCACGCACGCGAGCTGCTGCGCGTCGCCGAGCGTGCAGGCGCGTCCGTGCGCCCGGGCCGCCGTCCGCTGCGTGTTGACGTGCTCGCCTCGCGCAGCGCGCAGTCGGGCCTGATGCGTGGCTTCCATCGCGTATACCCCGACATCGAGCTCGACGTGATGATGCTGTTCGACATCGATACGGCCGTCACCGCCATTCGTTCCGGTGCGATCGACGCGTCCTTCCGCGCCGTCGCCGCGCCCGGCCGGCCCCTGCCGGAGGACATTGCCTCCGTCCGGGTGCTCGACGAGCCGCTCCAGCTCCTCACCGGCCCCGCCCACGCGCTGGCGGGCGCCCGGTCGGTGACCGTCGCCCGGCTCACCGGGCACCGGATCTGGATGCCCGGCATCGCCCCCGGTACCGAGTGGGGCGCCTACTACGACGACCTCGTGGCCGAGTTCGGCCTCACCATCGAGGTGACGGGCCCCAACTTCGGCTCCGACGCGCTCCTCGACACCATCGCCGACACCCCGGCCCTGGCCACTTTGATGGGCGAACACACCCGCCTCATCTGGCCCGCCGACCACGGCCTGCGCCGTATCCCGGTGACCGACCCGACGCCCGTCTATCCGCACTCGCTCCTCTGGCACCGCGACAACCCCCACCCCGCGCTGGCCACCCTCCGCACCCACCTCGCCACCACAGCGGCCGGCCACGACGCCACCGGGACCTGGACACCGAGCTGGGCGATTCCTCGCTGAACGCCCCCGCCCGCGCGGGCCAGCCCTGCCCGGCGCAGGCGGTCAACGGCGGGCGTCGCCGGGGGCGAGCAGGCTGGTCAGCTCGGCGATCGCCTCCGGGGAGGGCTTGAAGTAGCGGCGGACGTTCTCCGGCGTCTTGTGCCGGGACTTCGCCACCAGCATCAACAGCGAGGCACCCTGCTCGCCGAGGTGGGTCAGGGCGGAGTGGCGGTACTCGTGCAGGTCCCAGCCTGTACCCGGCCCGCGCAGGGCGGTGTGCTCGTCGAGCACGGCGCGGGCCTGCCCGTACGACAGCCTGGCCAGCCCGGTGTCCGGGCATACGTCGCGGGGGCTGACGACCTTGCCCGGCCCCGGGCGGCGATGGGTGACGAACACCGGCCCGCGGGTTCGTCCCTTGAGCAGCCGGGGCAGGAGCCGGGCGGTGCCGGCATCCCAGTACACGGGCTCCAGCACGTAGTCCTCGCGCGACTGGCCCCGGCGGCGGGCCTTGGTCCGGGCTCCCTTGGCCTTGACCAGGCAACGGCGCCCCGAGAGGTCCAGTTCCTCGATGTTGACGCCCAGGATCTCCTCGGACCGCCCGGAGGTCTCGTAGAGCATCCGCCACAGAGTCTTCTCCCGCAGGTGCACCTCGCGCCGCGCGATGGGCCGGTCGGCCGCCATCTTCGAGCGGGCCGGGGTCTCAGAGTCCGGCACCGCAAACCGCTTTGCCCAGGCCGGGACCATCGGTCCCTCGTAACCGCGCTCACGGCACCAGCCGAGCCAAGACAGCACCCCCGCCCGGCGGGAGTTCCACGTGTTGACCGCCGCTGTGCCCCGAAGCAGTTCCAGGGCCTCACCGATCTCGTCGTCCGCGACCGCCGCCAGCGGCCGGGCCTCGCCGAGCCGTTCAGTGGTTTTACCCACCCCGATTCCGTACTTCCGGACCGTGTTCGGGTTGCCGAGCGAGTCGAGGAACACGTCCGCCGCCGCACGGACGGTCAACGCCTTCCCTGGCCAGCAGCTGTACGACGGTGGGCACCGCTTCCCTCTTGCCGCAGACAACAGGGCCGCTTCGCGTACGGCCTGTAGACCGTCACCGCAGGTGACGAATCAAGCTACCGCAGATATTGGGTGTTATCCGTGGGAAGACTTTAGAGGCCATCTCATTTGGTGAGCCTGCGGTAGCAGATGAGGGTGCAGGCGATGCTGGTGAAGGCGAGGAAGTGCTCGGCTTTGCGCTCGTAGCGA
>NZ_JBHTWG010000045.1:0-54093 GCF_042792555.1 Streptomyces sp. NPDC056628 | reverse complement strand
CACCACTCCTCCCGGCCTGACTCAACGAGCCAAGCCCCTGGAGGGGGTCAACTTTCAAGCGTCGCCGCTGGTCCACTTTTCAGCCGTCGCCGACAGCAGACGATGGGCCATGTCATTCTGTGGGCCCGTGGCGGGACGGATGACCTCGCGAACCTGGCGCCTGGTGCGGACGGCGGGTCTGTGGCGCAGGCTGAGGGTCACGAAAAGGCTGCCGCAGCGAGAACGCCAGTGGAGCGGGCACCACGCTTCGCCGGGGCGGTTGAGCTCGCGGAGAGGCATCCTGACGCATGCGGCGGCTCACCAGACTCCCCTGCGACGACGTAAGGTCGGGGCTTCGCCATGCCGCCTCCATGAGGGTGAACATCCGGCCACTCCCGCGAAGCTCTTTGATATTGCGTAATTCTTCATGCATAACGTAATATGCTTCGCTTTTTTCTGTCCAAGACTGTCGGACTGGTCCTTGTCATGGCCGTCGAGCTCAGCCTCCTCGCCGTGAACTTGGCGGGGGACCAGGTCTCCGGAATCGTTGTCGATGCCAAGATTCCGCCCGCGGCCAGGGAGAAGATGGAGGCCGAGGTAAAGCGGAAGACTCCGGTCGAGAAGGGCGGCAGGCTCCACGTCTGCGGCACTCGTCTGTGCAACGGGGCCGGGACACCGGTCCAACTGCGCGGCATGAGCACGAGTGGCACTCAATGGTTTTCTAATTGCCTGGTCGGTGGCATGTTGGATGCGCTCGCCGAGGACTGGGGTGCGAGCGTCCTGCGCATTGCCACGTATGCGGACAAGGATGGCTACACGGGAAATCCAAAGAAGTTCACAGATCTGGCGAACCGATTGATCGACATGGCGAGTGCCCGCGGTATGTACGTCATTGTCGACTGGCACTGGGTCGACCCAGGCGACCCGAACCATGGCCTCCGCGACGCAATGGCCTTCTTCAAGGAAATCTCCGCACGGAATCGGCACCGCCCCAACGTGATCTACGAGATCCTGAACGAGGCATTTCAAGCGAGCTGGCGGGAGATCAAGAGCTATGCGGAGAAGGTCATCCCCGTGATTCGCGCCCGGGACCCCGACAGTGTGATCCTTATCGGCACCCGCGGCTGGTCCACGCTAGGCGCATCCGAGTACGCCAACGAAAAGGAGGTTGTCGCCCACCCGGTACGCGCCTCCAACATCATGTACACGTACCACTTCTACGCAGCGGCGCACCGGGAACCTTTCCTGAAGACCCTTGACCGCGCCTCCTCCAAGCTCCCTATTTTCGTCTCGGAATGGGGCACACAGTCGTGGGACGGCTCTGGCAACGACTTCGCCATGTCGCAGAGGTATGTCGACCTGATGGCCAGGAAGAAGATCAGCTGGACGAACTGGAGTATCAGTGACGGCGATGGTGGCGGCGAAATCTTCCGGAAAGGCACCTGCAGGAGCGGCCGCTTCGCCGGCACCAGTGTGCTCAAGCCCAACGGTGTCTGGATCCGGCAGCGGATCAGAGGCTGACGGTGAAGCCGCCCCCGGCAGCAGTACTGCCGGGGGCGGCTCGGTTCTCTTGGCTGCAGGGACGTACCGGATGAGGGCTGAGCGCCCCGCGCGAAGTGCAGTGCCCCAATGGGCGGGTGGTGGTCTGGTCTCGCAGTTCCCCGCGCCTCTGCGGGGCACCGTCGTGCACTCGGTTCAGCGCGATGTGCTTCAGTCGGCCATCGGCGCCTGGCGGGAACCCTCTTGGCCGGGCCGACGTGGACCACGACGTTCCCCTGGTAGCCAGTTGCCTTGGTGCAGCCCCCGCCGCAGGTGATGACGCGCACTTCCGGCTGACGACTGGCTTACGTGCAGCTGACGACGTCTGAAGCGGCGTGCGATAGCTGCGGGGCCGAAGTTGGAGAACCTTGCCGATACCGCGGAGGAAAGGGCGTTGCTTTCCGCCAGAGCCATGCACCGCGACAGCCTGCTGTCAGGCATCGGTTTGACGCTCTGCCAGAAAAGACAACTCGTCATCCGGGGGTCTCCGTCGCGGTTCGCCCGCCGGCCGTCAAGCACGCCGAGGGTTGGCAGATGCAGCAAACCCAGGCAGCCGTGCCATACCTCCTTGGGGAAAGCCTGGAGATGGTCTTGCGATAAGCGGCCCTGTGGTACCACCGGAGACCGACACATCCCGACGCTCTGGCCTGCATCTTTGGTATGAGTCCCAGGTCGGCGATCTTCCAGGTCCCAATTCGGGACGAAGAGGTCGCGGGTTCATATCCCGCCACCCCGACACAGGGCAGAGGCTCATTCGCCTGATCGCGGATGGGTCTCTGAGTGTTTGTACGGGAGCGCATTGCCAGACCTCTGTGGCCTTTGCGTGCCGGTGCGTCCCCTGTGCGCGGTGCCACCGGTGCGGGTTCGAGGCGGAACATCGCCCGCACCCTGATCACACGGGCCCGGCCGGTTTCGACCCGTGCCACCGGCGCCCCGGGCACGCCCGGCCTATCCTTCTACGCGCTTGTAGAAGCACAACGCAGGTACGGACGTGAAGGAGTGGACGCCACGATGGTGTTCAAGCGACTGCTCGGCTCGCTCGGTGTCGGGGGTCCCACGGTGGATACGGTGCTCGACCCGCGCCCGGCCCTCCCCGGTGGCACGCTCGACGGTCAGGTCCGCCTCAGGGGCGGCACCGCCGACTTCGACATCGAGCACATCACCCTGGAGCTGGTCGCCCGTGTCGAGGCCGAGCACGCGGACGGGGAGAGCGAGGGTGTCGTCACCTTCGAGCGGTTCACCGTGGGCGGGGGGTTCCGGCTGGCGGCGGGCGAGGAGCGGTCGGTGCCGTTCGGTGTGGTGCTGCCCTGGGAGACGCCGATCACCGAGCTGTACGGCCAGCCCCTCGGAGTCGTCCTGGGCGTGCGCACCGAGCTGTCGGTCGCCGGCGCGAGGGACAAGGGCGATCTGGACCCCCTGAACGTCGGGCCCCTGCCCGTGCAGGAGGCCGTTCTGGAGGCCTTCGGGCAGCTCGGGTCCGGCTTCCGGTCGGCCGATCTGGAGTACGGGCACATCGGCGGCACCGGGCAGCAACTGCCCTTCTACCAGGAGATCGAGCTCACCCCGCCGCCGCAGTACGCGCACCAGGTCGACGAGATCGAGGTGACGTTCCTCGCCGGGCCGGCCGGGGTCGAGGTGGTCCTGGAGGCCGACAGGCGCGGAGGGCTGTTCTCCGACGGTCATGACGCGCTCACCCACGTCACCGTCGGGCACCACGACGTCCGGGACTGGAACGCGGAAGTCGAGGGGTGGGTACGGCGGTTGGCCGAGCACCGGGCGTCGTACGGGGACGGGCACGGGCACGACGCGTACCACGGGCATCACGCCCCGCGGCCGCACGGGCACCACTCCGGGCCGGGGGTGGGGACCGCCGTCGCCGCCGGGGCGGCCGGGCTCGCGGTCGGGGTGGCCGGTGGTCTGGTCGCCGCCGAAGTCGTCGACGAGGTGGGGGACTTCTTCGAGGGCGAGGACGAGGAGGGGGAAGGCGAGGAGGGGGAAGGCGAGGACTAGCGGGCCGAGCCCGGCGGGGCACCTGATAGTTTCTACAGCACTGTAGAAGTAGCTGTGGAACGAGCGACTGAGGAGTCCGCATGGCCCTGTGGGACCGCATCAAGGAGTCCGCATCGACGATGCAGACCCAGCTGGTGGCGAAGAAGAACGACCTCAAGAGCGGCGCCTTCCGCGACGCGAGCATGGCCATGTGCGCGCTCGTCGCCGCGGCCGACGGCACCGTCGACCCGTCCGAGCGGCAGCGGGTCGCCCAGCTCATCGCCGGCAACGAGGTGCTGCAGAACTTCCCCGCCGACGATCTGCGCCGCCGCTTCGAGGAGAACCTGAACCGCCTCACCACCGACTTCGACTTCGGCAAGGTGAGCGTGATGCAGGAGATCGCCAAGGCGAAGAAGAAGCCCGCCGAGGCGCGTGCCGTCATCCAGATCGGCATCGTCATCGGCGGCGCCGACGGGCACTTCGACAAGGACGAGCAGGGCGTGGTCCGGGAGGCGTGCTACGCCCTCGGTCTGCCGCCGCACGAGTTCGACCTCTGACCGGCCGGACCGCGGATGCGCCGGGCCGGCCCGTGACAGCACGGGTCGCCCGGCACGGACGCGCCGTCAGCGGATGCGGGCCAGATCCAGATCGTCGCCCACGACCAGCGTGATCACGCCCGCCCCCGCGTTCCCGTCCGCCGCGCGCGGCGCCGGCGCGCCCGGTAGGTGCGCGGCCAGCGCCCTCGCCTGCTGATCCTGGCCCGCCGGGTAGGTGATCTCGGAGGGAGCGGACGGCTCGGGCGCGTTGCCCGTGCCGGTGACCGTCAGGCCGGCCTCGCGCAGCTTGCCGGCCACCGTGCCGGCCAGGCCCGGGGTCGAGGTGCCGTTGAGGACCTGGATCCGTACCGAGGAGGCGTACAGCGGGACCTTCGTCTGCGCCTTCAGACGGTCGCCGTCGACCTCCTTGTCCTTCGCCAGGGCGCTGAACAGGTCGGTGGCGTGCGGGTACTGCCAGGCGACGTTGGCCTTGTCGGTGGGGACGTCGGCCTCGCGCGGGTAGTTGGGGACCGTGACGAAGGTGAGCCGGTCGCTCGGGATGCCCTTGAGCTCCGACGCGAGCGAGTACAGGGGCTTGATTCCGGCCAGATCGGGGTCGGTGGTCAGGGACTTGGTGGCGGACTTCAGGAAGCCGTAGAGGGACGTGGGGCTCGTCAGCCGGTCCCGCGCCTTCTCGACGAGGGCGTTCATGAACTCCTGCTGGCGTCCGATGCGCCCGATGTCGGAGCCGTTGCCGACGCCGTAGCGGACGCGGACGTAGCCGAGGGCCTTCTCGCCGGCGACGGTCTGGCAGCCGGCCTTCATGTCCAGGCGGGCCTTCTCGGAGTGGATGGCCTCCTCGGGGCAGACCTCGATGCCGTCGAGGGCGTCCACCATGCCCTTGAAGCCCTGGAAGTCGACGGACATGAAGTGGTCGATGCGCAGCCCCGTGCGCGCCTCGACGGTCTTGATGGAGCAGGCGGCGGCCCCGGAGACCTCGCCGCTGGAACCGCCGATCGCGAACGCCTCGTTGATCTTGGCGTGGTGGGGGCTGGAGCTGCTGCCGTTCCCGCGGTCGCAGGCCGGTATCTCCACCCAGGAGTCACGGGGGAACGACACGACCGTGGCCCACTTCCGGCTCGCCGGCACATGGAGCACCATCAGCGTGTCGGACTGCATGGTGGTCAGGTCCTTGCCGTACCCGGCGTTCGCGCCGTCGCGGCTGTCGGAGCCGACGACCAGGATGTTCTTGGAGCCCGGGCTGAGATTCTCCGGGCGGTCGCCGCCGATCTTGTCGTCCACGTCGGCCGAGCCGATGCTGCCGTCGAGGTCCTGGTAGACCCAGGCTCCGACGCCGGCCACCCCGAGGACGACCGTCGAGGTGACGCCGACGGTCCAGGCCGCTATCCGGCCTCTCCGCGTCAGCCGGGTCCTGCGCGCACCGGACGACGCCATGCGCCGCCTCCCCGTTCCGCTCACCGGTTCCCTCCCCCATGGGTCCGTCGACCCTACATGGACACGGACATACGACGACCGGAGCGGCCGTGGGTCCCCCCTGTCACAGACGTCGATCCGCGTCCCTTCCGTTGCCCGGCGGCCGCAACCAGGTCACTTTCCCCGGCAGCGCGGGGAGTCAGAGCGGGGTCGCCGCGTGCAGGATCAGGACCATGGTCACCGCGGCGTTCGCGGAGGACATCGCGGACACGGCCGTCCCGGCGGCCGCGCACCACGCGGCGAGGCCCACCGCGGTGAACAACGACGGCCAGCGGCGCACGACGGGTTCCGGGCCGAGCAGGGCGGCGACCCGGCGGGGCACCGGCCCGGGTGCCGCGAAGCCGGCCAGGGTGGGTGCGGGGGTGCCCCGGGACACCAGGGCGGCCTTGCCGATCGCGCGCGCCACGGTCCGGCGGCTGCCGATGCGCCGCGCGGCCTCCTCGTCCGCCCAGCGCTCCGCGGTGTACGCGACCGCCGTGCGCAGGGGGCGCAGGAACGGGTTGGCCCGGGCTGCCAGTTGGACGGCGAGCAGGAACCGGTGGTGCCCGGCGGTCAGATGGGCCCGCTCGTGCGCGAACAGCGCCCGGCGTTCAGCGGGCCGCAGTTGCTCCAGCAGGCCCGTGGTCACCACCACGCGGTCCCGCCTGCCGCCGGGCAGGGCATACGCGTACGGCGTCTCGTCGGGGAGGACGGCCACGCCGGTCCCGGGCAGCCCGGCCAGGGCGCGGTGGGCCCGGCGGCGTACCCGGGCGTGCCGCCACAGCGTCCGGGCGCAGGCCGCGACCACCGCGCACAGCGCCGGGATCGCGGCCTTGCCGACGACCTCGTCGTAGGGCACGGCGGCCCGCACCTCGGGGTCGGACCAGCCGTCGGGCAGCGGGTTGCCGGGCAGTTGGGCGGTGCCCACGACCATCACCAGGGCCAGGCAGACGGTGCTGCACGCCGCCATCACCGCGGCGACCGCGGTGACCAGCCGGGTCGCGGTGCGGGGGTGCAGATGCTGCTCGGCCAGGCGGGCGATCGGCCAGGCCGTGAGCGGCAGGACGAGCGGCAGAAAGACGAAGACCCCCATGAGGCGTCAGTCTTCCCCTTCGCTGTGCGTGCGACCCGTGTGCCCGGCCCGGCCGAGCAGGTCGCGCAGCAGCCGCTCGTCGTCGGGGCCGAGACCGGTGACGAAGCTCGCGAGGACCGCCTCCCGGTCGCTCTCGGCGTCGAGGACGCGGCGCATCCGGTGCGCGGCGAGACCGGCCTGGTCGGAGGCCGGGGTCCAGGCGAAGGAGCGGCCCGAGCGCTCCCGGGTCACGGCGCCCTTGGCCAGCAGCCGGGTCAGGATGGTGATGACGGTCGTGTAGGCGAGGTCGCCGCCGAGGCGTTCCTGCACCCAGCCGGCCGTCGCCGGGCCGTCCGCCTCGCCCAGCGCCGACAGGACCAGTGCCTCCAGCTCGCCCTGGCCCCGGCGCCGGGAGCCTTGTCGTCGTTCCGCCATGCCCTGTTCCCCTCCCGACGGCCCGCGCGTCACGTCGGTTCTCTACAACGGTCCGCCGTAAGGAAAGCAGAGACGGTCTCCCGCCGCTATCTACACTGCTGTAGATTTCAGCCGGTACGGCCCGCCGTCGCGGCCGGCCGCCCGGGTCACCAGGAGGAGCGGACCTCATGTTCGGACTGAGCGAGATCGCGATCATCCTCATCGTCGTCATAGCCGTCCTCTGCGCGAAGAAGCTGCCGGAGCTGGCCCGTTCGGCGGGCAAGTCGGCGCGCATCCTGAAGGCCGAGACCAAGGCGATGAAGGACGGGGACGAGCAGCCGGCGCCGCGGGTGATCCAGGGCGAGGCGGTCACGCCGCGCACGGACGAGCCGAGGGCGTGAGAAGGGCCCCGGCCCGCCGCCGGGGCCGGGGGTTCAGTATTCGCGCATGTCGTCCCGCCGGCCGACGCACAGGGCCCAGATCACGAATCCGGAGATCGCGATGGTCACCACGGACCACACCGGGTAGTACGGCAGCGACAGGAAGTTGGCGATCATGATCAGCGCGGCGATGGCCACGCCCCCGACCCTGGCCCACATCGGCGCCCGGAACAGGCCGACGCCGATGATCACGGCGATCGCTCCGAGGATGACGTGGAGCCAGCCCCAGCCGGTGAGGTCCCACTCGAACACGTAGTTGTTGGTGACGAGGAAGACATCGTCCTGGGCGATCCCCATGATCCCGCGGAAGATCGCGATGAGACCGGAGATCGTGAGCATGACCGCGGCGAAGGTTGTCAGGCCGGCGGTCCACGCGTACTTGGTCGTCTGGTCCTGACGCGAGTGTGAGGTGGCCATGTGTGCCTCGATTCCTTGTTCCCCGGGGTCCCTCATGGGCCCCGTGTGCTCGTCCCGGGCGGTCAGACCCGGGAGCCCGACGAGGGCGGGGTGGAGGTGCCGGTCGACGGTCCGGCGCCGCTGAGGACGAGTTCCTTGGCCCGGCGGAACTCGTCGTCGCTGATGTCACCGCGGTTGCGCATGTCGGAGAGCTTGGCCAGCTCGTCCGCGCTGCTGCGGCCGCCGGACTCACAGGCCCGCTCACGCACGTAGTCGTCGAACGCACGCTGCCGCGCCTGGGCGTGGGCGATCTCGCGGCTCCCCATCTCCTTGCCGCGGGCGATGAGGTAGACGAAGACCCCGAGGAACGGCAGCACGATCACGAAGATCAGCCAGCCGGTCTTGGCCCAGCCGCTCAGCGAGTCGTCCCGGAAGATGTCACCGATGATCTGGAACAGCAGGACGAACCACATGATCCACACGAAGAACCACAGGAGCGTCCAGAACATGCTGAGCAGCGGATAGTCGTAGGCGAGGTAGGTGTGGCCGGTCATCGCTCTCCTCCGTCGCTGCGTGCGGGCCCGTCCAGCGGTCCCGCTGCCATCAGCCTGCGCATGTTCACGTCGAACGGCCTCACCCGGGGCGGGTGAAGTCCCCCGTCGCCGGGCCGTCCGCCGCCCGCGGGGCCGCGGTCGCCGCCACCACGGCCACCAGGGCGAGGACGACCACCACCAGCCCGGCGACCAGGGCCACCACCCCCACCGTGGGCCGGTTCCACAGCAGCAGGGTCAGCGCCCCGGCGCCGATGACGATGCCGGTGGCCCAGGACCGGTGGGTGTCCAACCGGCGCCCGGCCGCTCCGGTGCGCACCCCCGCGTCGCGCAGCGCGTGTCCGACGGCGCCGGTGCCGCGCGCCGACTGCCCGCGCACCCAGAGGGCGACCCGGCTCGGGCCGAACAGATAGGCGGCGAGGGCCGTGATCACGGCGACGACCAGCAGGGTGCGGGTGGTGTCGCGCAGGAAGCGCACGAAGGTGTCGTAGATGACGGCGGCGGCGTCGGCGGGCAGGACCGAGGCGGGCACGGAGTCCAGGTAGATCCGGCGGGCGACGGCCAGCCCGACGAGGAGCACGATCATCATGACGGCGATGCCGGAGGCCGTGATCAGCAGCATCATGCGGTGTGCCGGCGCGGTCCACACGGTCAGTGCGGCCAGCACGACCGTGATCACCGGCAGCCAGACGCCCATGACGTCGAGCAGCCGCATCGCGCCCTGTGCCTCGTTCAGCTTGTCGGTCTGGAACAGGGTGATCTGCGCGTCCGGCGCGGGGATCGCGGACGCCTTGTCGAAGCCCTGGGCGACCAGGCGCTGCTTGACCTCGTCGATCAGGGCGCTCAGGTCCAGCTTGACGCTGTCGCCCTCGGCGCGCACCGCCCCGTTGTCGTCGCCGGTCAGCATGCCGACGACCGCCGCGTGGGCCCGGCGGTTGGCGTCCACCCACACCTCCTGGAAGGTGTCGCTGGTGACCACGCGCTTGATGATGCCGTGCACGGCGTCGGACACGGCGGCCTTCAACGGCCCGGAAAGCGCCTGGGTCCGCTCCACGACGGCGGGCGGCGCCCCGGCGTCGGCGAGCGTCCTGGCCAGCTCCTTCGTCACCGCGTCGACGTCGACGTCGGCGACGACCCGGGCCGTCAGGCGGTCGGTGACGACGTTTTGCACGGCCGGTTCGGAGGCCAGCGGCGCGACGGTGTCGACGTACCGGTCGGTGTCGGAGACCGTGTCGGCCGTCCAGGCGGCGACCACGGCCGGCACCGAAAGCAGCAGGGTGATCAGCAGCAGCAGCGACGAACCGGCGTAGCGCGCCCCGCGGTGCCGTTGCGTGGACGCCTGGCGCAGCCGCTCATAGGCGGCGGCCTCCTCCGCGGAGAGCGTCCGTGGGCCGAGTGTGCGGTGGCCGGGGCCGGAGGGCTCGGGGTTCGCCTCCGGGGGCATGGGCGCCTCCTCGGTCGCTCAGGCGGCCGCCGGTGGGCCGGGGGGCGGCGGCTCGGGCAGCGCCCGGCGCAGGGCGGCCCGCCAGGCGAAGGCGACCCCCAGCTCGGCCAGACCGAGCAGGACGAGCCACAGGCCGAGCAGCCGGGTCAGGACGACGGCCGACTCGCCGGGCAGTGCCAGGACGACGACGCCCGCGACGATGCCGAGCCCGGCGGCGCCGAGGACGACCCCGCGGTGCGGGACGCCCTTCAGCGCGAGGGCGGTCCAGGCGGTCAGCATGCCGGTGACGACCCAGACGGCGCCGACGATCAGGGAGAGCGCGGCGACGGTCTGCAGCGGGTGGCGCAGGCACAGCACCCCGGCCAGGACGAAGAGCACGGCCGCGAGCAGCTCCAGGTACCGGTCGCCGTGGGCCCGCTCGAGCGAGGCGACGAACCGGAAGGCCCCGGTCACCAGCAGGTACAGCCCGATGATCACCGCGAGGACGTACAGGGTGGCGTCCGGCCAGGCCAGCGCCACGGCGCCGGGCACGAGGGTGGCCACGGCCGAGGCCAGCAGCCATTTCCAGGAGCCGCCGAGGGCCGCCAGCAGACGTTCGGTCTGCTGGTCGGGGGAGGGGACCGTCCCGCCGGCCAGAGGATCGGATCCGGTGTGCGGCGCCGGGCCACGCGACATGGTCATGGCTCCTCCTCGCGTGGTACGGCCGTCGTCACCGGTCCGCCGACGGGACGGTGTGCGGGCACCCCCACCGCATCAGCGTGCCCCGCCCGGCCACTCGCCGGGTCACCCCTGGCGGGTGATCCGCGCGGGGCGCTCCGGGGGTGGGGTGGACGCTGGGAGGGTCTGCCGGTGCGCCCGCGGGCCAGGCGGCCGCGCACCGCGACCGCCGACACCGGCCGCACGGACGTGGAGGGCGAGCCATGACGATCCCGAGCGCGTTCACCTCCTCCCTGTCACCGGCCGAGCGGACCGCCCACGGCAGGAACGCCCGCAAGCGCGCCCCGCGCTCGGGCCAGGCACGCTACGACGCGGACGGCCGCACCGACCCGATCGAGGTGATCGAGAATCAGTCGGCCACCCGGGTACCGGAGTTGGTGCCGATCCGCTACGCCCGGATGCTGGAGTCGCCGTTCCGTTTCTACCGGGGCGCCGCGGCCATCATGGCGATGGACCTCGGACGGCACCCGCACAGCGGCCTCACCGCCCAGCTGTGCGGGGACGCCCATCTGCTCAACTTCCGCCTGCTGGCCTCGCCCGAGCGCCATCTCGTCTTCGACATCAACGACTTCGACGAGACCCTGGCCGGCCCGTTCGAGTGGGACGTCAAGCGGCTCGCGGCCAGCTTCGTGATCGCCGCCCGGGCGAACGGGTTCGACGAGCGCGAGCAGGGCGAGGCCGTCCGCGCGTGCGTGCGCGGCTACCGGACGCGGATGCGGGAGTTCTCCGGCATGCGGACCCTGGACATCTGGTACGCGCAGGACGACGTCGACCGGATGCGCGCGCTGCTGGCGTCCGCGATGAGCAGGAAGACCCGGCGCCGCACCACCGAGGCGACCGCGAAGGCCCGCACCCGCACCCATATGCAGGCGTTCGAGAAGCTGACCCGGCGCACCGCCGTGGGCCGGGTGATCGCACCGGACCCGCCGCTGATCACCCCGCTGCGGGACCTGCCGGGCGACGCGTCCACGGACCGGCGGGAGAAGGAGCTCCAGGCCGTGATCGGGGGCTACGCGAAGACCCTGTCGTCGGAGCGCCGCCATCTGCTGCGCCGCTACCGGATGGTGGACGTCGCCCGCAAGGTCGTCGGCGTGGGCAGCGTCGGCACCCGCTGCTGGATCGTCCTGATGCTCGGCCGCGACGACGACGATCCGCTGCTGCTCCAGGCCAAGGAGGCCCAGGAGTCCGTGCTGGCCGCGCACACCGGCGGGGAACGCTTCGACAACCAGGGCCGCCGGGTGGTCACGGGCCAGCGGCTGATCCAGACGACCAGCGACATCTTCCTGGGCTGGACCCATGTCGTCAGCGGCCTCGACGGACGCGGCCGGGACTTCTACGTACGCCAGCTGCGGGACTGGAAGGGCATCGCCCGGCCGGAGCTCTGGGACCCGGCGACGCTGTACCTGTTCGGTCAGGTGTGCGGCGGCAGCCTGGCCCGGGCGCACGCCCGCTCCGGCGACCCGGTGGCCATCGCGGCCTACCTGGGGTCCGGCGACCGCTTCGACCACGCCCTGACGGAGTTCGCGCGGGCCTACGCCGACCAGAACGAACGGGACCACGAGGCGCTGGGCACGGCGGTGGCGGCGGGCCGGGTCGAGGCCCGGGACATCTGACACGGCCGTACGGAGCGACGGGGCGGCGGCGCTCACTCGGGCAGTTGCCGCATCTCCACCACGCGCAGGCCCAGCGACTGGCAGCGGGCCAGGAGGCCGTACAGGTGCGCGTCGTCGACGATCGGTCCGAACAGCACGGTCTGCCCGGACATCACCACGTGGTCCAGTTCCGGGAAGAGGCCGGCCAGCGTATCCGACATGTGCCCCTCGACGCGGATCTCGTAGCGCATGTGCTGCTCTCCCGCCGACAGCCGATGGCAGTGCTGTCATCGTCGCGCGCGGCCGCGGCCCCCACCTCACCCGGCGCAGGTGAGCCGGGCGGCGGAGGGCGGCTCAGTGCGACACGACGATCTTGACCAGGACGATGAGGAGGCCGAGGAGCAGGTTGACGGCGGCGCCGAGGGCGATCAGCCGCCGGGTCGCGCCGGCCCGCGCCGCCGCCGCCACGGACCAGCCCACCTGCCCCGCGACGGCGACCGCGAGGGCCAGCCACGCGGTGCCGGCGAGGTCCAGGCCGAACAGGGGGCTGACCGCCACGGCCACGGCCGGCGGGACGGCCGCCTTGACGATCGGCCACTCCTCGCGGCACACCTGCCAGACGGTCCCGCCGCTCCACGGACGGTCGGCGAGCCGCGCGCCGAACAGCTGGGCGTGCACGTGCGCGGCCCAGAAGACCAGTCCGGTCAGGAGCAGCAGCACCACGAGTTCGGTGCGGTGGTAGGTGCCCAGGGCGCCGGCGCCGATCACCACCGACGCGGCCAGCATGGAGCCGTAGACGCCGCCGGTGTAGTCGGCGTGCGCCCGCAGCCGCGCCCGGCGCTCCCGCACGGCCGACGGCTGCCCGTCGGCACCCCGGACCGTCACAGCAGGTCCAGTTCGCGCGCCCGCCGGACGGCGTCGTTGCGGCGGTTGACGGCGAGCTTGCGGTAGACGCTCTTCAGATGCGTCTTGACCGTGTTCACGGACACGTACAGGTCGGCGGCGATGTCCTCGGTGGACATCATCTGGGCGAGCCGCAGCAGCACGTCCCGTTCCCGCCCGCTCAGCGGCTCCACCGGGAACGGCAGCGCTCCCCGGGCGGGTCCCACCGCCGGCCCGGCGGCCAGGTAGGGCTCGATCCAGGGGCCGGCCTCCCGGAAGGGCCGCCGCAGCCGCTCGTGCCGGGCCTCCGCGACCGCCTGCGCGACCAGGCGGCGGGCGGTCGCGGTGTCCCCGGCCGTGTGCGCGGCCTGCGCCCGCAGCAGCGTGGCGCGCACGAGCACCGCGGGACCCGCGCCCCCGACGCTCCCGGTCGGGTCGAGCAACCCGAGTGCCCCGTCCGGGTCGCCCGCCGCGAGCCGGGCCCGGGCGGCGGCGACGGCGAGGACCGGGTGATCGCCGCCGAGCTGGTCCAGCACCTTCGTCGCCAGGTCGGGCCGCCCCTCCGCGAGGTGGGCGGACGAGGCGACCAGCGCGGTGTGCAGCCGCTGCCAGGGGGAGCGGACGGTGGCGGGCACGACGGGTTCGGCGGCCTCCAGCGCGGCGCGCGCCCTGCCGCGGGCCAGCAGCAGCCGGGCCGTCGCGAGCGAGCGGCCCGCCGCCGTGACCGGGTCGTGCACCACCGGTCCGGGCGTCCGGTCGAGCAGGGCCCGCGCCTCGGTCAGGTCGTCGTGTTCGACGGCCACGGCGGCCAGGACCACGTGCCCGAGTCCGGTGCCGGCGCCTTCGGCCAGGCCGTACCGGTCGGTCTCGGCGAGGGCGGCGGACGCCTTGCGCTCCGCCGTGGCCGGCCGGCCGTCGAGGTGGTCGATGAGCGCCAGCAGTTCCAGGGCGTCCGCCCGGGGCAGCGCCGTGGCCGCCCCGGTGGTGGTGCCGGCGACGGTGGTGAGCGCCGCCCGCGCCTCGTCGAGGTCGCCCGCCCACAGCCGGGCCGAGCCGAGGTGGGTCAGCAGCAGCGCGGACAGTTCCGGGTGCTTGTCCAGCAGGTCGGCGGGGAGCTCGTGCTGGACCTCGCGCGCCGCGCGCACCGCGTCCTCCGCGCGCTGCGGGGAGCCCGTGACCCGGGCCGCCAGCGCCTCCAGCAGGGCGCAGCCCAGCCGGCCCGCGGCACTGCCGGGCCCGGCGGCGGCCAGCCGCTCGCGGACGGGCCCGAGGCGGGCCAGGGCGTGGTCGAGGTCGCCGCGGGAGAGGTCGCGTGCCACCCGGACCAGCTCGGCGGCGGGGCTGGAGGCAGCCGTGTCCATGCCGGAGAACAGGTCGACGAGGTGGCCGGTGCGCAGTCCGGTGAAGAGCTGCCCGATCGCCAGGTCGTCGACGAGGGCCCCGGCGGTGAAGTCCCACTCCCCGGCCGCGGCGCCGTGCGTCAGCATCTCCGGCAGGTAGCCGGAGCGGCCCAGCCAGTGCGCGGCCCGCAGGTGCAGCCGGGGCTCCAGCTCGGCGGAGCGTTCGCGCAGGTGCGCTCGCAGGATCTCCCGGAACAGCGGGTGCAGGCGGTACCAGCCGTGCCCGAGGTCCTCGACGAAGGCGTTCTCCCGGTGCAGTCCGGCGAGGATCGCCTCGGCGTCGCCGCGGCCGGTCAGCTCGTTGGCGAGGTCGGCGCAGAAGCGCTCCAGGACGCTGACCCGCAGCAGGAGGTCCTGGGTGGCGGGCGGCTGCCGTTTGAGGACCTCCGCGAGCAGGAAGTCGGCGACCGTGCTGTGCCCGGCCTCGAACTCCTTGAGGTACGCCTCCGGGTCGGGGTGCTGCTGGGCTGCCAGGGCGCACAGCCGCAGGCCGGCGGCCCAGCCCCCGGTGCGTTCGACGAGGGCGGCCGCGGCCTGCACGGACAGGCGCAGTCCGTGCCGCCGCAGCAGCGCGACCGTCTCCTCGGGGGTGAAGGCCAGCTCGGCGTTGCGGATCTCGGTGATGGCGCCGGCCGCGCGGTAGCGGTGCAGCGGCAGCAGCGGCTCGTTGCGGGTGACGACGACCAGGTGCAGGCCGGGCCCGGCGTGGTGCAGGACGAATTCCAGCTGCTCGGCGATCTCGGGGGTGCCGATCCGGTCGTACTCGTCGAGCACCACGACGAGTTCGTCGCCGTCGGCGCCGAGCCGGGCGGCGAGCCGGGTGAGCAGCGTGTGGTGCACACGGCCGGCGTCGGCGGGCGTGCCGACGCCGTGGGCGACCGGCACCCCGTGGGTGCGCAGCGCCTGCAGCAGATGGGCCCAGAACATCCCCGGGCCGCGCAGCGACGGGTCGAGGGTCAGCCAGACCACCGGGCGCTCCAGGCCGGCCGCCCAGTCGGCGACCAGCAGGGTCTTGCCGGCTCCGGCGGCCCCGTTGACCATGGTCAGCGGGGTGCCGAGGGCCTGGTCGAGGTGGTGGACCAGGCGGGCGCGGCGCAGGAACGTGGCCGGGCGGGCGGGCAGCGCGAAGCGGGTCCGCAGGAACGGGTCACCCAGGGGGTCCGCGTGGGGGGCGCCCGGTCCGGGGGCTGTGTCATCACTCTCTGCCACCTCGTTCACCGCCTTGCAGCGCGAGACCGGCCTGTCGGCCCCCTCCCCCACCACCATCACAGCTTTCGGGGGTTCACGCGCGTCAGGGCCCGGACACCGGTGACCGCGTCGTCCGGCACCGGTCCCTCCCCTCGTGGGGACCGGTGCCGGACGGCGGCGCGCGGGCCGGTCCTCGGCGTGCCTCCGGGCTCCGTGGACCGGCGCGGGTCCGGGCGGGTCGGGCGGGAGGGACGGCGGCGCGACGCGCTCGCGGCTCCCGCGGACAGCGAGGTGTGAAAGCTGTCCGAGAACGTGCGGCGCCGGGTGAGGCGGCTTCGGGCTCTGCGGCTGGTGAGCCCGCCTCGGCGGCGCGCGGCGGCTCCCGCACTTGCGTCGTGATCCTGCCAGTCGGAGGGTGCCCGCGAGGAGGTTCCGGTCTCCGGAGCGGGCCTTCCTCGCAGGTCAGCCATATAGGGTGAGTTTTCCGGTCCGGAAGACCAGGTGGCGCGCGAGTGAGGGAGTGACGGTCTTGAGTTCCGAGTCGGCGGCGCGCGCGGCCTTCGCGGAACGGCTCGCGCTGCTCTACAAGGAGGCCGGTAACCCACCCCTGAAGAGCGTGGCCGAGGCGGTCGTCCGGCTGCAGCGGGTGGACGAGCGGGGACGCCCGGTGCGGGTGTCCGTCCAGCGGATCAGCGACTGGCGGCGGGCCAGGAACGTGCCCGCGCAGTTCACCGCGCTCTCGGCGGTCCTGCACGTCCTCATCCCCCAGGCCCGGCGGCTGCGGCCCGCGCCCGTGTCGGCCGGTCTGTACGACCTGGTGCAGTGGCAGCACCTGTGGGAGCGGGCCACCTCCGGTCAGGGACAGGAACCGGAGCAGACGGCCCCGACGGCGGTGGCCGGCGGGGTGTGCCCGTACCGGGGGCTGTCCTCCTACCGGCAGGAGGACGCCCGCTGGTTCTTCGGCCGGGAGCGCAGCACGGACGCCCTGGTCGCCCGGCTCCGCGCGGCGGAGCGCACCGGCGGCCTGGTGATGCTGGTCGGCGCCTCGGGCGCCGGGAAGTCCTCCCTGCTCAACGCCGGTCTGGTGCCGGCCGTGCGGGACGGCGCGCTGGGCGGTGCCGAGGCGCCCCGGGCGGGCGCCGTGCTCCAGCTCGTGCCGGGCGCCGATCCGCTGGGCGAGCTGGTCCGCCGGGTGCCGGAGCTGACAGACGCGGTGGCCACTGTGTCCACCGCCCGCGGACCGGACGGCGCGGAGGACGGTGACGCGGACCTCGTGCGGGACGTGCACGCGGCCGTCCTCGACTGGGCCCGGCGCGAGACCTCCGCCACCGGCCCGCCCGGGTCGCCTTCCGACGTGGCGCCCGCGCCTCCCGTACTGATCGTCGACCAGTTCGAAGAAACCTTCACTCTCTGTGCCGACGAGGCCGACCGCCGCGCCTTCGTCCGTGTCCTGCACGCGGCCTGCGCCCCGCCCGGGCCCGGCGCCCCCGCTCCCGCTCCCGCCCTGGTCGTCCTCGGCATCCGCGCCGACTTCTACGAACAGTGCCTGGTCCACCCCGAGCTGGCCGACGCCCTCCAGCACCGGCACATGGTCCTCGGCCCCCTCACCACCACCGAACTGCGGGAGGCCGTCACCGGACCGGCCAAGGCGGTGGGGCTGGAGCTGGAACCGGGGCTCGCCGAGCTGATCGCCCGCGAGGTGGGCGCGGACGGCCCGCGCGGCGCCCATGACGCGGGTGTGCTGCCCCTGCTGTCGCACGCGATGCTCGCCACCTGGCAGCGGCGCAAGGCCGGGCGGCTCACGCTCGCCGGGTACCGCGCGGCCGGCGGCATCCAGGGAGCGGTCGCCGCGACCGCCGAACGCGCCTGGGCCCAGCTCGACCCGGCGGCCCGCACCGCCGCCCGGCTGCTGCTGCTGCGCCTGGTCCGGATCGGCGAGGACACCCAGGCGACCCGGCGCCGCGGCACCCGCCGCCAGCTCGCGGCCGAGGCGGCGGACCCGGCGAAGACGGAGGAGTCCCTGGAGGCGCTGGTCCGGGCCCGGCTGGTGACCCTGGACGCGGAGACCGTGGAGATCACCCACGAGGCCCTGCTGCACGCCTGGCCCCGGCTGCGGGACTGGATCGAGGAGGACCGGCAGGGCAACCTGCTGCGCCAGCGCCTGGAGGAGGACGGCCGGGCCTGGGAGGAGTCCGACCGGGACTCCGCCCTGCTGTACCGGGGCTCCCGGCTGGAGCAGGCGCACGAGTGGGCGCGGTCCGCCGGGGACACCGTCCTCACCCGCGGTGCCGTGGACTTCCTGGCCGCCTCCGTCCGGCTGCGCCGGCGCACCGTGTGGATCCTGCGCGGCGGGATCGCGGCGCTCGTCGCGCTGGCGCTGGTCGCGGTCGGAGCCGCGGCGGTGGCGTGGAAGCAGCGCGACGACGCCCTGTTCGCGCAGGTCCTGGCCGAGGCCGACCGCTTCCAGTACACCGACCCCTCGCTGTCCGCCCAGCTCGACCTGGTGGCCCATCGGCTGCGCCCGGACGACGAGGAGACCGGCAGCCGGCTCATCTCGATCGTGAACGCGCCCCTGGCCACCCCGCTGAGCGGCCACTCCGGCGCGGTCTACCTCACCTCGTTCCGCCGCGACGGCAAGGTCCTGGCCACCGCCGGCTACGACCGGACCGTCCGCCTGTGGGACGTGTCGGACACGCGGCGCCCTCGCGCGCTGGGCGGTCCCCTGACCGGGCACCGCAGCTGGGTGAGCAGCGCGGTCTTCAGCCCCGACGGCAGCACCCTCGCCAGCGCCGCCGACGACGGCACCGTACGGCTGTGGGACGTGCGGCACCCGGAGCGGCCGCGGCCGCTCGGCGCGCCCCTGACCGGGCACGAGGGCACGGTCTACCTGGTCGCGTTCAGCCCGGACGGCCGCACCCTGGCCTCCGTGAGCGAGGACCGCACGGTCCGCCTGTGGGACGTGGCCGACCCCGGGCACCCGGCCCCGCTCGCCACGCTCACCGGCGCGGAGGCCGCCGTGCGCTCGGTGGCGTTCAGCCCGGACGGCGGGACGCTGGCCGCGGGCGGCGACGACGACACCATACGGCTGTGGGACGTGACCGACCGGCGCCGGCCCGAGCGGCTGGCCGGCCTGACCGGGCACACCGGGCTGGTGCACTCGGTGGCCTTCAGCCCCGACGGGCGCACCCTGGCCAGCGGCAGCGCCGACGACACCGTCCGGCTGTGGGACGTCTCCGACGGGGCCCGCGCCCACCAGATCGGCAGCCCGCTGACCGGGCATCTGGGGCCCGTCTGGTCGGTGGCGTTCAACCCGGACGGGACCATGCTCGCCGCCGCCAGCGCGGACAGCACCGCGAGCCTGTGGAACGTCAGCGACCCGGCGGACGCCTCGCAGGTCGGCGAGCCGCTGGCGGGCGGCAGCGGGGAGATGTACGCGCTCGGCTTCAGCCCGGACGGCCGCACCCTCGCCACCGGCAGCGGCGACGGCAAGGTCCGGCTGTGGTCCATCCCGACGTCCGACATGACCGGGCGCACCGGTGCGTTCCGGCCCGACGGCAAGGTGCTGGCGACGGCCGCGCGGGACGGCAGCGTGCGCCTGTGGAACGTGGCCAGGCCCGACCGGCCCGTGCTGCTGAACAAGCCCTTTCTGCCCGGCGACAGCGGACAGCGCTCCCTGGTGTTCTCCCCGGACGGGCACACCCTCGCGGTGCTGACCGGCAGCAGCGCGGTCCATCTGTGGGACGTCCGCGACCCCGCCCACCCGTCCCCGCTCGGCCCGCCGCTGACGCTGCGCACCCGGTTCATGGGCCCCGACGCGCTCGCGTACAGCCCGGACGGGCACACGCTGGCCACCGCCTACGACGACCGCACGATCCGGCTGTGGGACGTACGCGACCCCTCCCGCGCGGTGCCGCTGGGCAAGCCTCTGACCGGGCACGGCGGCTACATCAACTCGCTCGCGTTCAGCCCGGACGGCCGCACCCTGGCCAGCGGCAGCGCGGACGCCACGGTCCGGCTGTGGGACGTGGCCCGGCCCGCACGGGCGGCGGCGCTCGGCGGCCCGCTGACCGGGCACGGCGGTCCGGTCAACTCCCTCGCCTACGCGCCGGACGGGCGCACCCTGGCCAGCGCCGGCGACGACGACTCGGTACGCCTGTGGGACGTCACCGACCCGGCCGGGGCACGGGCGCAGGGCCACCCGCTCACCGGCCACACCGAGGCGGTCGTCTCCCTGACGTTCGGCCCGGACGGCCGCACCCTCGCCAGCGGCGGCAACGACAACACCGTGCGGATGTGGGACGTCGGGGACCCGGAGCACGCGTCGGCGGTCGGGCAAGCGATGAGCCCCAACGCCAGGACGGGCAACTTCCTGGCGTTCCGCCCCGCGAGCCGGATGCTCGGCGTCTCCAGCGGCACCGACACCGTCCGGCTGTGGAACCTGGACGTCGGCCAGGCGATCCGCCGGGTCTGCTCGACGACCCAGGGCGTGCTGACCCGGGAGCGGTGGCACGAGTACCTGCCCCGGCTGTCCTACGAGCCGCCGTGCGCGGACTGACTCGGTGGGGCCGGTGCGCAGCGTGAGGGGACGGGGACGCAAGTGGTATGGCGGAGCCGCGCGGGACAGCGGTTTCCGTGATCCCGATCACAACGCCTCACCGCAGCCGATCCGGCGGCCCCCACGAGGCTCGCGGCCTTGTTACTGTTGGCCACAGCCCGATCGCTGGTGCATCCCCCGTCGCCAGCGGTCGGGTCTTCGCATGTCCGTGGAAGGGTGGTGAGGGCCCCGTGCTCCGGCGCGTCGTCGTCGTGACCGCTGTCCACGGACCCTCGGCGCCGTTCCTGCCGCAGGCCCACGCGTCGCTGTGCGCCCAGGAGTTACCGCCCGGCTGGGAGTGGCACTGGGTGATACAGGAGGACGGCCGCACCGACGCCGTCCGCCGCCACGTCCCCGACGACCCGAGGGTGACGTTCCGTCAGGGACGGCCCGGCGGGCCGGGGGTGGCCCGCACCCTCGCCCTCGCGCACACCGAGGGCGCCTACGCCAAGATCCTGGACGCCGACGACCAGCTCACCCCGGGCGCCCTCGCCCGTGACCTGGCCGTCCTCGAAGACCACCCGTCCGTCGGCTGGACGACGTCCCGGGTGCTCGACCTGCTGCCGGACGGCTTGACGGCCGCGTTCCCGGGCGACCCGGACGACGGCCCGATAGAGCCGGGCGCCCTCGTCGGCGCCTGGCGGGCGAACGACCATCTCGCCCCGGTCCACCCGGCGACCCTGTGCGTCCGCCGGGACCTGCTGCTGGCGCTCGGTGGCTGGATGGCGCTGCCCGCGTCGGAGGACACCGGTCTGCTCCTCGCGCTCAACGCGGTCAGCCGCGGCTGGTTCTCCGCCCGGGTGGGGCTGCTCTACCGCAAGTGGGACGGCCAGGCGACGGGGCAGGCGGCCCATGTCGACCCCGCCGAACGGGCCGCGCGGATGGCGGTGGTGGAGGCCAGGGCCCGCGCGCTCGGCTCGTTCGGCTGGACGTACCCGCCGGTCACGGCGCCGGGCTGAGCGCCCGGTCCTCGCGGTCGAAGGGCAGGTCGAGCATCCGGATCGCGTTGCCGCGCAGCAGCTTGTACGCCACCTCCTCGGACAGCCCGCCGACGTGCTCCTCGGCGACCCGTTTCGTCTCGGGCCAGGTGGAGTCGACGTGCGGGTAGTCCGTCTCGAAGGTGGCGTTGTCGACGCCGACCGTCTCGATAGCCTCGATGCCGTGCCGGTCCCGGAAGAAGCAGCAGAAGATCTGCCGGTAGTAGTACGTCGACGGCGGCTCCGGGACGAGGTCCTTCACCCCGCCCCACGCCCGGTGCTCCTCCCAGACGTCGTCGGCGCGCTCCAGCGCGTACGGGATCCAGCCCATCTGGCCCTCGCTGTAGGCGAGTTTGAGCCGGGGGAAGCGCACCAGGACGCCGGAGAAGAGGAAGTCCATCATCGACGCCATGGCGTTGTTGAAGCTCAGGGCCGCCTGGACGGCGGGCGGCGCGTCGGGGGACGCGGCCGGCATCTGCGAGGACGACCCGATGTGCATGTTGACGACGGTGCCGGTGTCCTCGCAGGCCGCGAAGAACGGGTCCCAGTAGCCGGAGTGGATCGACGGCAGCCCGAGGTAGGTGGGGATCTCGCTGAACGTCACCGCGCGCACGCCCCGGGCCGCGTTGCGCCGGATCTCCTCGACCGCGAGATCGATGTCCCACAGCGGGATCAGGCACAGCGGGACGAGGCGTCCGCCGCTGTCGCCGCACCACTCCTCCACCATCCAGTCGTTGTAGGCCCGCACACAGGCCAGGGCGACCTCCTTGTCCCGGGCCTCCGCGAAGGTCTGGCCGCAGAAACGCGGGAAGGTGGGGAAGCAGAGCGAGGCCTCGACATGGTTGAGGTCCATGTCCGCGAGCCGGGCCCCGGGGTCCCAGCAGCCGCGCCGCATCTGCTCGCGCGTGATGCCGTCGAGGGTCATCTCGTCCCGCGAGAAGCCCACGGCCGCGATGATGCGCTTGTACGGGAAGAGTCCGCCCTCGTACTCCCACCAGTCGGTGATCTGGCCGGCCGGATCGGTGGTGAACCGGTACTTCCCGCCGACGTACGCGAGTTCGCCGATGCCGGCGGTGAGGGGCTTCGGGCCCCGGTCCCGGTACCTGGCCGGGAGCCAGGTCTCGAAGAGGTGCGCGGGTTCGATCACGTGATCGTCCACGCTGATGACCTTGGGCAGGTCCTTCGTGCCGCTCTCGGTGTGGGCCACGCCTACCTCCTGGCTGCTGCGCCGCCGCCCATTTTCTGACGGTCCGTCAGATACAGGGTCAGGGTAGTGCGCGCCCCGGGTCCCGCCAAGGGCTCATCGGGAGCGGGCGGAGCGGGGGTTCACGTGCTGTGGAACAACCGATCACGATGCGGCAGGCTTCTCCCTCGTGGCAGTTCCGCAGCAGACCTCGATCAGTGACAGCACCGCGCACATGGTGGTGTGCGGCGACGACGGCCTCGCGCACCGGCTGGCCGCCGAACTGCGCGTCGTCTACCGGGAGCAGGTCACGCTCGTCGTGCCGCCGTCCGAGCGGACGGTACGGCCGCCGGTCGTCGGGCGGGCCCGGGCCGCCTCGGCGGCGCTGCTGGGCGCCGTGACCGCGGCCGTCAACCGCGCGGGCACCGGCCCGGTCGCCGGTGAACCGGGCGGCACCCGGGTGCTGGAGGCCGCCGAGCCGACCGAGGCGACGCTCGCCGAGGCCGGGGTGGAGCGGGCCGCCGCCCTCGCCCTCGTCTACGACGACGACGAGACCAACATCCGCGCCGCTCTCACCGCCCGCCGGCTCAACCCGCGGCTGCGGCTCGTCCTGCGCCTGTACAACCGCCGGCTCGGCCAGCACATCGAGGAACTCCTCGACCAGGCCGCCTCGTTGGCGGCCGGCCCCGGCGAGGGCGGGCTCGACGCCTCCACCACCGTCCTGTCGGACGCCGACACGGCCGCCCCCGCGCTCACCGCCACCGCCGTCGCCGGCACCAGCAAGGTCGTGCAGACCGACGGCCTGTTACTGCGGGCGGTGGAACGGCCGCCGGGCGAGACCCACCCCTCCGACCTGGCCACCCTGGCGCTGCTGTCCACGACCCGCAGCGACCCGGCGGGCGCGGACGGCTCGGAGGACAGCGGCGAGCAGGGCCCGCGGATGCTGCCGGACGCCGTCCAGGTCGCGGCGGCCGGGGGACGCGGCACGGTCGTCCTGGAGCAGGTCTCCTACGCCGGTCCAGCGATGCCGTCGGGCCGTGGCGGGCGGAACCCGATGCCGTCGTTCGGCTCCCTGTTCTCCCGGCGGCTGCGCTGGTCCCTCGCCGGTCTGGTGACGTGTGTGGCGGGACTCGCGGTGGCGCTGACCGTGGTGAGCGGCGATCACCCGCTGCACGCCACCTATCTGACCCTGCTCGACCTCTTCGCCATCAACGAGCCCGCACTCCACCAGTCGCTGGCCCGCCAGATCCTCCAGCTGCTGTCCGGGCTGACCGGACTGCTGCTGCTCCCGGTGCTGCTGGCGGCGGTGCTGGAAGCCCTCGGCACGTTCCGTTCGGCGTCCGCGCTGCGCAAGCCGCCGCGCGGGCTCGGCGGCCACGTGGTGCTGCTCGGGCTGGGCAAGATCGGCACCCGGGTGCTGACCCGGCTGCGGGAGCTGCACATCCCGGTGGTGTGCGTCGAGTCCGACCCCGAGGCGCGCGGCATGCCCACGGCACGGCGGCTGCGGGTGCCGGTGGTGCTCGGCGACGTCACCCAGGAGGGCGTGCTGGAGGCCGCGAAGATCCATCGCGCGCACGCCTTCCTCGCGGTGACCAGCGAGGACACCACCAATCTGGAGGCGGCCCTGTACGCCCGCTCCGTACGGCCCGACCTGCGGGTCGTCCTGCGGCTGTACGACGACGACTTCGCCAAGGCCGTGTACCGCACCCTGCGCGCCGCGCACCCGCGTGGCTTCACCCGGAGCCGGAGCGTGACGCACCTGGCCGCCCCCGCGTTCGCCGGGGCGATGTCGGGGCGGCAGATCCTGGGCGCCATCCCGGTGGAGCGGCGGGTGCTGCTGTTCGCCACGCTGGAGGTGGGCGGGCACCCCCAGCTGGAGGACCGGACCGTCGGCGAGGCGTTCCGGCCCGGCGCGTGGCGGGTGCTGGCGCTGGACCGGACCCCGCCCGGCGAACGCCGGGACGGCCCGGCCGCCGAGCGGCCCCACGACGACCGGGCCGGCGCCCGGTCCGGCTGGGTGTGGGACCTGCCCGACACGTACGTCCTGCAGCGCGGGGACCGGGTCGTCCTGGCCGCCACCCGCCGGGGGATGGCCGAACTGCTCCGACGCCGGGGCCGGGAGCGGGCGGGGACGTGACCCGGACGGTTCCGGGGCGGGCGGCCCCGGAACCCGGCTACTTCCCGCGCGGGGGCAGGTGCCGCTCGGCGAAGTCCAGCTCCAGCCGCACCTGCTTGATCCGCTCGTCCACCACCAGCGAGCCGTGCCCCGCGTCGTAGCGGTACACCTCGTGCACGGCGCCGCGCGCCTCCAGCCGCTTGACGTAGTTGTCGACCTGGCGGATCGGGCAGCGCGGGTCGTTGACCCCCGCGGAGATATAGACCGGGGCCTTCACCCGGTCCACGTAGGTCAGCGGGGACGACGCCTCGAAGCGCTCGGGCACCTCCTCGGGCGTACCGCCCAGGAGGGTGCGGTCCATCGCCTTCAGGGCCTCCATCTCGTCGTGGTACGCCGTCACGTAGTCGGCGACCGGGACCGCCGCGATGCCCAGCGTCCACGCGTCCGGCTGGGTGCCGAGGCCGAGGAGTGTCAGATAGCCGCCCCAGGAACCACCGGTCAGGACGAGCCGCTCCGGGTCGGCGAGACCCGAGGCGACCGCCCACTCGCGGACCGCCGCGATGTCCTCCAGCTCGATCAGCCCGACCCGGTGTTTCAGGGCGTCCGTCCAGGCCCGTCCGTAGCCCGTGGAGCCGCGGTAGTTGACCCGCACGACCGCGTACCCGTGGTCCACCCAGGCCGCCGGGCCGGCCGCGAACGAGTCGCTGTCGTGCCAGGTCGGGCCACCGTGGATGTCGAAGACCGTGGGGAGCGGGCCCTCGGCGCCGGCCGGCCGCTGCACCAGCGCGTGGATCCGGCCGCCGGGGCCGTCCACCCAGACGTCCTGCACCGGCACCGAGCCCGGGGACCTCATACCGGGCGGGTCCAGCACCACCCGGCCGGTCGTGGAGCGCACCGCCGACGGCTCGGCCGCCGACGACCACAGGTACTCGACGCTGCCGTCGGGCCGGGCCGTCGCCCCCGACACCGAGCCCGCCGGGGTGTCCACGCGCTCCAGCGCCCGCCGGCCCAGGTCGTAGCGGAACAGCTCGCTGCGGGCCTCGAAGCTGTGCGCGATCAGCAGCCCGGTCCCGTCCGGGTACCACTCCGCGCTGACGTCGCCGGGCAGCTCCAGCGCCAGGTCCGTCTCCTCGCCGGTCGCCACGTCCCACACCAGCGGCTCCCAGCGGCCGCGCCGCTGATGCCCGACGAGCAGACGCGCGTCGCCGACCACCGGGGCGAAGCCCAGCACCTCCAGGCCCAGCTCCTCGGTGCCGCCCTTGGTGTCGTCCAGCTCGGCGACCGTCGAGCCGTCCGGGCGCAGCACGCGCAGCGCCGCGTGCATCGCGTCGCCGTGCTCGGTGTGCTCGACGGCGATCAGGCTGCCGTCGTGCGAGAAGTCGCCGACGCCCGCGGACTCGCGGTGCCGGTAGATCTCCACCGGCTGCTCGCCCGTGCGGACGAGGTGGATCGTGGTGCCCTCCTCGTCGGTGGAGCGGCCGACGACCGCGGTGCGGCCGTCCCGGCCGAGGGCGAGGCCCGCCGGGTAGGAGGCGTCCAGACCCGGTGCCGCGAGCTCGTCCTCGCCGCCGTCGAAGGGCTGGCGGCGCCAGACGCCGAACTCGTCGCCGTCCTTGTCGTCGAACCACCAGATCCACGCGCCGTCCGGGGAGAGCACGCCGTCCGTCGTGCCGTTCGGCCGGTCGGTCACCTGGCGCTGCTCGCCGGTCGCCCGGTCCCACGCGTACAGCTCGTACGTGCCCGTGGCGTTCGACACGAACAGCGCGCGGTCCGGGGCGTCCTCCGCCCAGTCGGGAAGCGACACCCGGGGCGCCCTGAAGCGCCGCTCCCAGTCCGGCATGTCCTCGTCCTGCTTCCGGTGATCCCGCGAAGCGGACCCGTGGCTCTCAGTCATGACCCCATAGTGCCTGGTCCGGACGGCATCGTGCGGCCGGGATCCCCAGCCTGTGGAAAACTCCGCCCACGCCCGACCACGACCGCACCCCCCGCGCCCCGCCGCCACCCCGCCGCACCGTACCGTTGGGGGCGTGTACCGGTTTCTGCTGACGCCCCGCTGGTGGGGGATCAACGTCTTCGTGCTGCTCGCCATCCCGTTCTGCGTGTTCATGGGGTCCTGGCAGCTCGGCCGGTTCGAGGACCGGGTGCAGGACCACCGCAGCGCCGGCGACCAGGCCGCGGCGAACCGGAGCGAACCCGCCCGGCCGCTCGCCGAGCTGCTGCCTGTGGACAAGACCACGGTGGGCCGCGAGGCCACCGCGCACGGCCGGTACGCCGAGCAGCTGCTCGTCCCCGACCGTGAGATCGACGGCGAGCGCGGCAGCTACGTGGTCACCCTGCTGCGCACCGAGGACGGCAAGGCCCTCCCGGTGGTCCGCGGCTGGCTGCCCGGCGACGCCGACCCGGCCGCGGCCCCCGCCGCCCCGTCCGGCGAGGTCACCGTCACCGGGGCGCTCCAGGCGTCCGAGGTCCCCGGCGAGAACGGCGTCCCCGCCCGGGGCGGCCTGCCCGCCGGCCAGACGGCGGCGATCAGCGCCGCGTCCCTGGTCAACCTGGTGCCGTACGACGTCTACGACGCCTGGATCACCCTCGCCGAGGCCGACACCGGGATGAAGGCGGTGCCGGTCGCCTCCGTCAACGACTCGGGTCTGGACCTCAAGGCGTTCCAGAACCTCGGCTACACCGGCGAGTGGTTCGTCTTCGCGGGCTTCGTGGTCTTCATGTGGTTCCGGCTGCTGCGCCGCGAGGCGGAGGCCGTACGGGACGCGGAGCTCGGCCTCCTCCCGGACGCCGCGCCCGCCGCCGGCGGCACGGACCCCGCGCCCGGCGAGCCGGGCGGAGGAACCGCACCGGAGAAGGCGAACGCCTGACCCCGGTACGCCTCGGCGCCCGGTACGCCCCCGGCCGGCGCTACGCGACCGGCAGTACACCCGTCCAGTACACGGTCCCCGCGCACGCGTTGGACACGGTCACCGCGGCCGTGGGCGCCGCCGCCTCGGTCGTGTTGGACACCGTGACGCTTCCGTCGGCCGTCGGGTCCTGCCGCATCAGCTGGGCCGCCGTACCGGTGTCGCCGCCCGTCGAGGTGCCGGTCGTGGTGCCGCCGGCGCCTTCGGACGGGGTGGGGTCGGGGGTCGGGTCCGGACCGCCGGAACCGCCGCCGTCGCTCTCCCCCGTCGAGGGGCAGGTCGCCGACGGCACCCAGGCGAACTTCACCTCGTACGAGCCGCCGGGCTTCAGGACGAGGGCGGGGAGCTCCTGGGACGGGTCGGGCAGACCGGTCGCCGGGTCACCCGCGACATGCCGGAGCCGGCCCACCTTCGTGGAGTCGGCCGCGCCCGCCATGGACAGCGACACCGAACCCGGACCGGCCACCGTGCAGTCGGCGGTGGAGATGTTGCTGAAGCGGAAGGTGCCGTACACCGCACCGGCCGAGTCGGGGACGCCCGCCTCCTGGCCGGCGACGCCGAGCTGGGCCGCGGTGCACGCCGGGACCCCGGCCGTGCTGGTGGCCAGCGGGTCGCCGGAGCCGCCCGTGCCGACGTCCGGACCGGTGCCGGCGCCGCCGTCCTTGCCCTTGTCACCGCCCTTGCCCTGCCCCTGCCCGCCGCCGGAGGACCCGCCGGACGTGTTCTCGCCGCCCTGCGTCTCCTTGCCGTGGCCGGCGCCCCCCTGCGCCTGCTCGCCGTGCCCTGCGTTGGAGGAATTGACGTTGGCACCGCCGGAGTTCGACACGTGCACGAGGGCCGGGACGGCCGTGCCCACGAAGAGCACCGCGGCCGCCGCGCCGACCAGCGCCTGCCGTTTGCGTGCCCGCCTGGCCGGCACCGCCCTGCGCAGATGCGCGAGCGTGCCGTCGCGCGGTTCGATCTCCTGGACCGCGTCGTGCAATATGCGGCGCAGTGCCAGCTCGTCCGAGTCGAGCCCTTCGGGGCCCTGGTCGTCGGGGCCGTGGTTCACAGTTCCGTTCCCTGCGTGCGATTGCTTCGGCTGATGCTCGTCCGGCCGCCCGGACGGCCCGCTATGGTCCCCGCTCATGCCGGCGCCTCCATCGCGACCCGCAGCGCCGCGATGCCGCGCGAGCCGTACGCCTTCACCGAGCCCAGCGAGATGCCCAGCGTCTCGGCGACCTGCGCCTCCGTCATGTCCGCGAAGTACCGCAGGACCAGCACCTCGCGCTGGCGGCGCTGCAGGCCCTTCATCGCCTTGATGAGGGAGTCGCGTTCCAGCTGGTCGTACGCCCCCTCCTCCGCGCTCGCCATGTCGGGCATCGGCTTCGACAGCAGCTTCAGGCCGAGTATGCGGCGGCGCAGGGCGGAGCGGGACAGGTTGACGACGGTCTGGCGCAGGTACGCGAGCGTCTTCTCCGGGTCACGGACGCGTTTGCGCGCGGAGTGGACCCGGATGAACGCCTCCTGGACGACGTCCTCGCAGGAGGCCGTGTCGTCGAGGAGGAGCGCCGCGAGGCCCAGCAGCGAGCGGTAGTGCGCCCGGTAGGTCTCCGTGAGGTGGTCGACGGTCGTCCCGGCCGCCGCGGCGCTCTCCGCCTCGGAACCGTCACGCTGACTGGGGATGCGGGTGGGCCGCGCTGCGGGCATGGGCGCGATCACCGGCATGCCGCCGGGCGCACCGGGCATGCGGGGTCGGACGGGACGGCGGGGCGGCCGTAGGGCCGTACCGCGGGTCGCCGCGATGAAGTCGAGAACCTCTGCCACGTCAGTTGGACACGCATCCCCCCAGGAGGGTTGTACGTGCCGGACGTCACTTTTGCGTCAGTCGCCGCCACCGGCCCTCGCGTGCCAGGCAGCACGACCGACCGTGCGTCAAACGCCCACATGCCTACCCGCTCTTCCCTTGTGCCTCATCTGTGAACGGGCGTCCCCACGCCTGCTCAGTGGCGTCCCCACGCCGGAAAGACGCGTCTCCGCGCCCTTGAAGGGCGACCGCAAAGACGCTCCCCGCCCTGCAAGCGGTTGCAGGGCGGGGAGGAAAATCTTCTGCCGCCGCAACAGTCCTGATCAAGGGGCCATGACCATCGATCGGCTCACACTGTTCACGCAGATCCTACAAACGCGGGGGCCGGATCTCGGAAGATTTTTCCGGCCACCGGGGCCTCAGGAGAGTTCCGCCGCCACGAGTTCGGCGATCTGCGCGGTGTTGAGCGCGGCCCCCTTGCGGAGGTTGTCGCCGCACACGAAGAACTCCAGCGCCGTCGGGTCGTCGAGGGCGCGGCGGACCCGGCCCACCCAGGTCGGGTCGGTGCCCACGATGTCGGCGGGGGTGGGGAACTCGCCCGCCTCCGGATCGTCGTACAGCACGACCCCGGGCGCGGTGGCCAGGATCTCGCGGGCCTTGGCGACCGTGACCTCGCCCTCGAAGCCGGCGTGCACGGTCAGCGAGTGCCCGGTGAGCACGGGGACGCGGACGCACGTCACCGCGACCGGCAGCTGGGGCAGGCCGAGGATCTTGCGGGACTCGTCCCGCACCTTCATCTCCTCGGACGACCAGCCGTCCTCGCGCGGCGAACCGGCCCACGGCACGACGTTCAGCGCGACCGGCTCCGGGAACGGCCCGGTGTCGTCGCCGACGGCCCGTCGTACGTCACCGGGGGTGGTGCCCAGCGCGGTGCCGGCGACCAGGGACAGCTGCCGGCGCAGGGTGTCGACGCCGGCCCGGCCGGCCCCGCTCACCGCCTGGTAGGAGGACGCGACGAGGGAGCGCAGCCCGAACTCGGCGTGCAGCGCGCCGAGGGCCACGATCATGGAGAGGGTCGTGCAGTTGGGGTTGGAGACGATCCCGCGCGGCCGCATCCGCACCGCGTGCGGATTGACCTCCGGCACCACCAGGGGCACCTCCGGGTCCATCCGGAAGGCGCCCGAGTTGTCCACCACCACCGCGCCCGCGGCGGCGGCGACCGGCGCCCAGCGGGCGGCCACGTCGTCGGGTACGTCGAACATGGCGACGTCGACCCCGGCGAGGGCCTCCTCGGTGAGCGCCACCACCTCGACCTCCTCCCCGCGCACGGCCAGCTTGCGGCCGGCCGAGCGCGGGGAGGCGATCAGACGGATCTCTCCCCAGATGTCCGCGCGCTGGGACAGGATCTGGAGCATGACCGAGCCGACGGCCCCGGTCGCCCCCACGACCGCGAGCGTCGGGCGACGGGATCCCGAGGGGGCCATCAGCGCCCGGTGCCTCCGTACACGACAGCCTCGTCGCTGTCGGAGTCCAGGCCGAAGGCGGAGTGCACGGCCCGCACGGCCTCGTTGACGTCGTCGGCGCGGGTGACGACCGAGATGCGGATCTCGGAGGTGGAGATCAGCTCGATGTTCACGCCCGCGTCGGACAGCGCCTTGAAGAAGTCGGCCGTGACGCCGGGGTTGGTCTTCATACCGGCGCCGACCAGGGAGATCTTGCCGATCTGGTCGTCGTAGCGCAGGGACTCGAAGCCGATGCGCGACCGGCTCTTCTCCAGCGCGTCGATGGCCTTGCGGCCCTCGGACTTCGGCAGCGTGAAGGAGATGTCCGTCAGGCCCGTGGAGGCGGCGGAGACGTTCTGCACGATCATGTCGATGTTGATCTCGGCGTCGGAGATCGCACGGAAGATCGCGGCGGCCTCGCCCGGCTTGTCCGGCACGCCGACGACCGTGACCTTGGCCTCGGACGTGTCGTGCGCGACTCCCGAGATGATGGCCTGTTCCACCTGCTTGTCCCCTCGCTGAATCGGCTCGCTGCTGACCCACGTGCCCTGGAGCCCGCTGAAGCTGGACCGGACGTGGATCGGGATGTTGTATCGGCGGGCGTACTCCACACAGCGGTGGAGCAGCACCTTCGAGCCGGACGCCGCCAGCTCCAGCATGTCCTCGAAGGAGATCCAGTCGATCTTCTTCGCCTTCTTGACCACGCGCGGGTCGGCGGTGAACACGCCGTCGACGTCGGTGTAGATCTCGCACACCTCGGCGTCGAGGGCGGCGGCCAGCGCGACGGCCGTGGTGTCGGAGCCGCCGCGGCCCAGCGTGGTGATGTCCTTGCTGTCCTGGCTCACGCCCTGGAAACCGGCGACGATCGCGATGTTGCCCTCGTCCACCGACGTCCGGATACGGCCGGGGGTGACGTCGATGATCCGGGCCTTGTTGTGGACCGAGTCGGTGATGACACCTGCCTGGCTGCCCGTGAACGACTGGGCGGAGTGGCCCAGGTTTTTGATCGCCATGGCCAGCAGGGCCATGGAGATCCGCTCTCCGGCGGTCAGCAGCATGTCGAGCTCGCGCCCGGCAGGCATCGGGGATACCTGCTCGGCGAGATCGATCAGCTCGTCCGTCGTGTCGCCCATCGCGGAAACCACGGCGACCACCTGGTGGCCGTTCTTCTTGGCTTCCACGATCCGCTTGGCGACGCGCTTGATGCCCTCGGCATCGGCTACGGAGGAGCCTCCGTACTTCTGCACGACAAGGCCCACGTGCGCTCCTCGCTCAGTCCGTGTGTGTCGGCTCAGTTTACCGAGCGCCCGAAAACGACCATCAGGTTCCCAGATGGTGAGATTCGGCGCTCCGGCATGGTCCCTGCCCGGTCGGGCGCGGGGCACTCCGAAAGTGGGAGAGGTCACTGCGGGACGAACGCCGGGATGAAAGCGCTCGCCGGACGCCCCTAGGGCGCCGAGTGCAGGCCGAACCGGCCGCCGATCTCTCGCTGCATGACCCGGCCGGCCTCGAACTCCAGGGTCTCGTCGCCCATCACACCCTGGTCGGTGTCCAGGCCGTCCAGCTCCTCCAGCGGCTGGTCCAGCCGGATGTGGGCGAGGACGGAGTGCAGCGCGCGCAGGGTCGCCGACGCCGTGGAGCCCCAGTTGGAGAAGTAGGAGAACTGCCACCACCACAGGGCCTCGGCGACGCGGCCGGCGCGGTAGTGGGCCATGCCGTGGCGCAGGTCGGCGATGACGTCGGCGAGGTCGTCGGAGATCCGGGCCGGGACCGGGGCCTTGCGGGGCTCGTAGGGGTCGAAGACCTCGGAGTAGATGTCCACGGGCTCCAGCAGACGGGCCAGGTTCTCGCGGAGCTCGTCCACGTCCTGCTCGGGGCCCAGGTCGGGCTCGTAGCGCTCGTCGGGGACGATGTCCTCGTGGGCGCCGAGACGCCCGCCCGCCAGCAGCAGCTGGGAGACCTCCAGCAGCAGGAAGGGCACCGTCGAGCCCGGCTCGTCGCCCTTCGCGACCTCCGTCACCGCGACCAGGAAGCTCTCGATCTGGTCCGCGATCTGGACCGCGAAGTCGTCCGGGTTCGGCTCGGTCGCGTGCAGCGTGGCGTCAGACATCTAGGAGTCGTCTCCCCTCGAAGGCGCGGCCGAGGGTGACCTCGTCCGCGTATTCCAGGTCCCCACCCACCGGGAGGCCGCTGGCCAGGCGGGTGACCTTCAGGCCCATGGGCTTGATCATGCGCGCGAGATAGGTGGCCGTGGCCTCGCCCTCGAGATTCGGGTCCGTGGCCAGGATCAGCTCGGTGACCGTCCCGTCGGCCAGGCGCGCGAGGAGTTCCCGTATCCGCAGGTCGTCCGGGCCGACGCCCTCGATGGGGCTGATCGCGCCGCCCAGCACGTGATACCGGCCGCGGAACTCACGGGTCCGCTCGATCGCCACGACGTCCTTCGGCTCCTCGACCACACAGATGACGGAGGGGTCGCGGCGGGTGTCGCGGCAGATGTTGCACAGCTCCTCCTGCGCGATGTTCCCGCAGGTCGCGCAGAAGCGGACCTTCGCCTTGACCTCCATGAGGGCCTGCGCGAGGCGCCGCACGTCCGTCGGTTCCGCCTGCAGGATGTGGAAGGCGATCCGCTGCGCGCTCTTGGGACCGACGCCGGGCAGCCGCCCCAGCTCGTCGATGAGGTCCTGGACCACGCCTTCGTACAACGGACTGCCGTCCTTCCTGAGTTCCTACGGTACGTACGGTAGTTGGCGCGGCCCCGCCTGAGGAAGGCGGCGGATGACGCGCACTGGATCAGAAGGGCAGACCCGGGATGCCTCCGCCGCCCAGCCCCTGGGCCAGCGGGCCCAGCTTCTGCTGCTGGAGGGTCTGCGCGTTCTCGTTGGCGGCCTGGACGGCGGCGACGACCAGGTCGGCCAGGGTCTCGGTGTCCTCCGGGTCGACCGCCTTCGGATCGATCTTCAGCGCCCTGAGCTCGCCGGAGCCGGTTACCGTGGCCCGCACCAGGCCACCGCCCGCCTGGCCCTCGACCTCGGTCCGCGCCAGTTCCTCCTGGGCCCGCTGAAGATCCTGCTGCATCTTCTGCGCCTGCTGGAGCAACTGCTGCATGTTGGGCTGGCCACCACCGGGGATCACGTCGAGCTCCTCGCGTCTGTACGGCTTTCCCGTTCAGCACGAGCCTACGTGCTCCGGGCGGCCGTCGCCCCGGCACTCTTTCGAGTGAGAGGAACTCGAGGGAACTGGATTCCTATACCTGATCAAGACCCACTTCCGGGCGGAAAAGACGCGAAAGACATCTCTTCGCCACCCATTGGGCGGTAGGAAGGGTCCGGCGCGTCAGCCTCAGGTGTCGCGTGACGTTCCGTGCGCCACGGAGGTCGTACCCGGCGCGCACGTCCCACGCACCGTGATCAGTAGGGAGTGCCGGGTGGGTCAGCCGGAGATGCAGCCCGAGAGGTCGCCGCAGGGCGGGTGGGGCGGCGAGGGGGCGGCCGGACTTCGGCCGGGCGATCTGACCGGGCGGGCCTTCCCGCTCGGGGACTGGGGGGAGCCCGCGGTGCGGTTGCACGAGCTGTACCGGTGGGTGGAGCACCGGGCGCTGGAGACCGCCGCGTGGTATCTCGCGGACCGGGTGTGGAAGCGGCGGGGGGCCAGGGCGCTGCGCGGCGGCGCGGCGGCGGGCGCGGTCGCCGGGGCGGCGCTGCCGCTGCTCGATCTGACGGGCGTCGCGGGCGGGGCGGCGCGCTGGGGGTATCTGGCGCTGCTGCTGTCCGTGGCCTGTGTCGCGGCCGACCGCTTCTTCGGGGTGACGTCCGGCTGGATAAGGGACGTCGCCACGGCCCAGGCCGTGCAGCGGCGGCTGCAGGCGCTCCAGTTCGACTGGGCGACGGAGAACGTGCGCGAGGTCCTGGGCCCTGCGGAGGGCACGGCGAGCGAGGCCGCCGAGCGGTGCCTGGGGGTGCTGCGGCGGTTCTCGGAGGACCTGAACGAACTGGTGCGGGCGGAGACGGCGGACTGGATGGTGGAGTTCCGCACGGGCTCGGCGCCCCTGGGCATCCAGTCGGCGCTGTCCGGCGGCGCCCGGCAGGACGCCGGGACGGGTGCGGGCCGCTTCCCGGTCCCCCCGGCGAACGGCACGCGCCCGAACATGCCCCGTCAGCGGCCGCCCGAGCCCCGCTGAGGGCTCACTGCCTGGTGTAGGTCAGCTTCTCCCCGCTGCCCACGGTCACCCGCTCCAGCCTGCCGTCGGGCAGCAGCCGGATCTGCGTGGCCTTGCCCGGGGAGCAGGTGGGGGGCGCGCCGGCGGTCACCGTGGACGGGCCGATCGGCAGCGTGCCGTCCGGGTTGGGTGCGGCGGCCAGCTCCGCGGTGAACTCGCAGTGGTAGGTGCCGCTCCCGGCGGGCCCGTCGGCGACGAGGCTGAGGACGGTGTCGCCGATCTCGCCCTGCCGGATGGTCAGCCGGCGGCTGCTCGCGCCGTCGGTGGAGGCGATGGAGGCCGTCCAGGTGCCCAGCATCTCGGCGGGGACGGCGCCGTCGTCCGCCGAGCCGCTCGGGGACGGCGTCGGGGAGGCGGTCGTCGGGTCGCCGGCCGGGTCCTGCGTGACGCCGGCGGTGGTGGGCGCGGGGGTCGGCCGGCCGCCGCCCTCGTCCTCGTGACCGCCGCTCATCAGCGCGTAGACCGAGCCGCCCGCGGCGAGCGCCACGACCAGGGCCACGATCACCAGCACCACCGTGGACCGGCCGCCGCGGCCCCCGCGCTCGGGCGGTGCGGGCTGGTACGGCGACGCCGGGTCGTACGCGGTGGGGCCGTACGGCGAGCCCGGGCCGTACGGCGGGGTGGCGCCGTGCGCGGGCGCCTGACCGTGGGGGGCCTGCTGGTACGGCGGGGTCGGGCCGGCCGGCGGATAGCCGTACGCGTGCTGCTGCGGATGCTGCTGCGGGACGCCGTAGCCGGGGTGGGCCGGGGCCCCACCGGGCGCGGAGGCGTCACCGAAGGGCCCCGCCGGGCGGCCGGGCGGGCCGGGCGACGGGGTGGTGGTGCCGCCCGGCCCCGCGGTGACGGTGGGCAGATGGTGCACCGGTGTCCCCGGGGCGGCGGGGGCGTGCTCGGGCGAGGCGGCGGGCGCCGGCTCGCCGGGGGCGGGCGGGGACGCGGGACCGGAGGCAGCGGGTGCGGCGGGACCGGAGGCCGCCGGACCGGCAGGTCCGGACGCGGCAGGACCGGACGCCGCGGGTGCGGCCGGGACCGGGCCCGGTGCCGCCGCCGCGGCGGTCTTCGCCTTGCCCGGTCCGGGGGCGGGCGGCACCACCGCCGCGGCCTCGCCGGGCCGCTCGCCCCCCGGTCCCTGGGACGCGTGGCCGCCGGGACCGGCGAGCCCGGCGGGGGCGGCGGGGCCGGGCGGGACCGGGTCCTCCGCGTCCAGCAGCCGTACCGCGTGCCGGCCGAGCTGGGCGACCAGGGCGCTCGGCAGCCACGGGTCGCGGGAGCGGCCCCCGGAGACGGTGTCCTCGGCGCCCGTCCGCTCCAGGATCGCGTCCAGGGAGGGACGGGCCTCCGGCTTCTTGCGCAGACAGTCGCGGACCAGTTCGGCGATGCCCTCGGGCACCCCCTCCAGGTCGGGCTCGTCCTGGGCGATCCGGAACATCACGGCGTGCGCCCCGCTCTCGACGGAGCCGAAGGGCAGCCGGCCGGTAGCGGCGTAGGCAAGCACCGAGCCCAGGCAGAACACGTCGCACGCCGGGGTGATCCGGTCGCCCCGCACCTGCTCGGGCGCCATGAAGCCGGGCGACCCGATGAGCGAGCCGGTGCGCGTGAGGCCGGTCTCGTCGACCGTCTCCAGGGCCCGGGCTATCCCGAAGTCGATGACGCGGGGTCCGTCGATGGTGACCAGGACGTTCGAGGGCTTCAGGTCGCGGTGCACGATGCCGGCGGCGTGGATGTCCTTCAGGGCGTGCGCCAGCCCCGCCGTCAGGATCCGCACCGACCGCTCGGGCAGCGCCCCGTGGTCATGGCCGACGACCTGCTGCAGGCTCGGCCCGGCCACGTACCCGGTGGCGACCCAGGGGACCTCGGCCTCGGTGTCCGCGTCGAGCACGGGCGCGGTCCAGAACCCGCCGACCTGCCGGGCGGCCCGCACCTCCTGCCGGAACCGGGCCCGGAACTCGTCCTGCGCGGCCAGCTCGCGCCGGACCAGCTTCACGGCGACGGTGCGCCCGCGGTCGGACCGGGCGAGGTACACGTCCCCCATGCCGCCCGCACCAAGCCGCGCGAGCAGCCGATACGCCCCGATCTGCGGCGGATCCCCCGGCCCCAGCTTCTCCATCGCACGCCCCCAACAGCCCCCGCCTATGCGTCGGCCCCACGATAGTGCGGCGTTCCGCGAGGTGAGCGAGCCGGGCTCTACGGTTCGGTAACAGGAAGCCCGGCCCGCTCCAGCGCGGCCGACAGGCGTTCCAGCAGGCGGACGGCCTCGGCGAGCTCCTGCTCCCCCATGGCCCGCCGCGCGCCCGGCATCGGTCGGCGCGAGGCTACGGACTGTCTTCTCGACAGCACCCTGTCACATCTCCCCGCCCCCACCCGTCGACAACCTGTCGCTAAAAGCCCCCGACCGCAGACAGGACGCCGATACCGCGTACGGGCCGTCGCTGCCTACCCTCAGGCGCATGACCTCTCAGCCCCATCCCCAGGCCGGCGCCGCCGTGAAGGCCGCGGACCGTGCGCACGTGTTCCACTCCTGGTCCGCGCAGGAGCTCATCGACCCGCTCGCCGTCGCCGGTGCGGAGGGGTCGTACTTCTGGGACTACGACGGCAGGCGCTACCTGGACTTCACCAGCGGGCTCGTCTACACCAACGTCGGCTACCAGCACCCGAGGGTCGTCGCCGCGATCCAGGAGCAGGCCGCGCGGATGACGACGTTCGCGCCCGCCTTCGCGATCGAGGCGCGCTCGGAGGCCGCCCGGCTCATCGCCGAGCGCACGCCCGGCGACCTGAACAAGATCTTCTTCACCAACGGCGGCGCGGACGCCGTGGAGCACGCCACGCGCATGGCCCGGCTGCACACGGGCCGCCCGAAGGTGCTGTCGGCGTACCGCTCGTACCACGGCGGCACCCAGCAGGCCGTGAACATCACCGGCGACCCGCGCCGCTGGCCGTCCGACAGCGGCACCGCGGGCGTCGTGCACTTCTGGGCGCCCTACCTCTACCGCTCCCGCTTCTACGCCGAGACCGAGGAGCAGGAGTGCGCGCGGGCGCTGGAGCACCTGGAGACGACGATCGCCTTCGAGGGCCCCGGCACCATCGCCGCGGTCATCCTCGAGACGATCCCCGGCACGGCCGGGATCATGGTCCCGCCGGCCGGCTACCTCGCGGGGGTCCGGGAGATCTGCGACAAGTACGGGATCGTCTTCGTCCTGGACGAGGTCATGGCCGGGTTCGGGCGGACCGGTGAGTGGTTCGCCGCGGACCTGTTCGGCGTCGTGCCCGACCTGATGACCTTCGCCAAGGGCGTGAACTCCGGATACGTGCCCCTCGGCGGTGTCGCCATCTCCGAGGAGATCGCGCAGACCTTCGCGCGGCGCCCGTACCCCGGCGGTCTCACCTACTCGGGCCACCCGCTGGCCTGCGCGGCCGCCGTCGCCACCCTCCAGGTGATGGCCGAGGAGGGCGTCGTCGAGAACGCCGCGCGGCTCGGCCGTACGGTCGTCGGCCCGGCCCTCGCCGAGCTGGCCGAACGGCACCCGAGCGTCGGCGAGGTGCGCGGCGTCGGCATGTTCTGGGCCGTCGAGCTGGTCCGCGCCAAGGAGACCCGCGAGCCGCTCGTGCCGTACAACGCGGCCGGTGAGGCGAACGCGCCGATGGCGGCCTTCGCGGCCGCCGCGAAGGAGCACGGCCTCTGGCCCTTCGTGAACATGAACCGCACCCACGTCGTGCCGCCCTGCAACGTCACGGAGGCCGAGCTGAAGGAGGGTCTGGCCGCCCTGGACGCCGCTCTGGGCGTGGCGGACGAGTACACGGAATAACCCCCGGCGACGGCGGCACGGAAGGTGCCGTCACGAAAACTCCCGCGGAAGCCGAACGCGTAAGGTGGCGTGCTCGTAGACATGTACGTGCACTCGGACACGTGCACGCCCACCTCATCGCGACGACGGGAGACGCCCTGACCATGGCCGGGATCGGCGGCACCGGCTCCGTGACGCGGAGCACCCTGCGGCAGCAGCTCGCGGACGCCCTGCGGGACGAGGTGCTGGCCGGCCGGCTCCAGGCGGGACGGGAGTTCACCGTGAAGGAGATCGCCGAGCAGTACGGCGTCTCCGCCACCCCCGTCCGCGAGGCCCTGGTCGACCTCTCCGCGCAGGGACTGCTGGAGGCCGACCAGCACCGCGGTTTCCGGGTGCACGAGTACTCCGTCGACGACCACCGCGGCATCGTCGAGGCCCGCGCCCTGGTCATCGAGGGCATGTTCCAGGTCCTGGACCGTGACCCGACGGGCCGCCGCGACCCGGACGACCCCCGCGTGGCCGCCGCCGTCGCGGGGGTGCGCCGCCGCGCCGAGGAGGCGCAGCGCGCCGCCACCGCCGGCGACCTCACCGTGCTCGTCGGCTACGACCTGCGGTTCTGGCGGGAACTGGGCGCCCTGTTCGGCAACCCGTACCTCGCCGACTTCCTGCACCGGCTGCGGGTGCAGGCCTGGGTCTGCACGGTGCAGCACCTGCGCCGGCTGCACGATCTGCGCGGGCATCTGTGGGCCCGCCACATCGAGTTGACCGACGCCCTCGCCCACCGGGACCTGGCCACGGCCCGCGCCGTCGTCGCCTCCCACGACCGGGACGCGCTCGCCCTGATCGAGCGGCTGGCGGCCGGATGAGCCATGAGCGGGCCCTGCCGGAACCGTCCACCGACGACCGGCGGCCCGGCTCCGGCGCGCCCGCCCTGTCCGTGGTCGTCCCCGCCTACAACGAACGGGACCGTCTCGCCCGCACCCTGGACACCGTCACCGGGCACCTCGACGCCCCCGGCTCGCCGTGGGACGGCTGGGAGATCGTCGTCGTGGACGACGGGTCCACCGACGGCACCGCGGACCTCGTCACGGCTCGCGAGGACCCCCGCGTCCGGCTCGTCCCGGGCACCCGCAACCGCGGCAAGGGCCACGCCCTGCGCCTCGGAGTCGCCGCCTCCCGGGGCCGCCGGGTCCTGGTCACGGACGCCGATCTCGCCACGCCCATCTCGGAGCTGGCGGCGCTGGACGACGCCCTCGGCGCGGGCCACGCCGCGGCCGTCGGCTCCCGCGCGGTCCCCGGCGCGACGATCGGCGCCCGCCAGCACCGGCTGCGCGAACTCCTCGGCCGGGCGGGCAACGCGCTCATACGCCGGACCGCGCTGCCCGGCATCCGGGACACCCAGTGCGGTTTCAAACTGTTCGACGGCGACCACGCCCGCGCCGCGTACGCCGCCTCCCGCGTGAACGGCTGGGGCATAGACGTCGAGGTGCTGCGGCATCTGCGGCAGGCCGGTCTGAGCGTCGCCGAGGTGCCCGTGCGCTGGTCCCACCGGCCCGGCTCCAAGGTGCGGCCGCTGGACTACCCGCGCGTCCTCGCCGAGGTCGTCCGGATCGCGGCGCGCTCCCTGCGCCCCGCCGACGTCTTCGCCGTGCTGCTCTTCACGCTGATGTCCATGGCCCTCTACTCGGGCCGCCTCTTCGACCCGGCCCGCCGCTATCTGCCGGACTCGATGCGCGACCAGGACCAGTGGGAGTGGTTCTTCGCGGTCACCGCGGACAACGTCGCCCATCTGCGCAACCCGCTCTTCACCGACCTCCAGGGCTTCCCGGACGGCGTGAACCTGATGGCCAACACGGTCATGCCGGGCCTGTCCGTCCCGCTGACGCCCCTCACCCTCGCCGCCGGTCCCGCCGTCACCCTCAGCCTCGTCATGGCGGTGGGCCTGGCCGCGACCGCCGCCGCCTGGTACCGGCTCCTGGTCCGGCGTCTCGTGGACAGCCGGGTCGCGGCCTTCGTGGGCGCGTCCCTGGCGGCGTTCGCCCCGCCGATGGTCAGCCACGCCCACGCGCACCCCAACTTCGTGGTGCTGTTCATGATCCCGCTGATCATCGAACGCGCCCTTCGGCTGTGCGCGGGCACCCGCGTGGTCCGCGACGGCGTCGTGCTGGGCCTGATGGCGGCGTACCAGATCATGCTGGGCGAGGAGCCGCTGCTGCTGGCGGCCCTGGGCATGCTGCTCTTCGCCGCCGCCCACGCCGCCGTACGCCCCGACGTGGCCCGCGCGTCCTGGCGCCCCCTGCTGCGCGGGCTGCTGATCGGCGCGTCGGTCTGTCTGCCGCTGGTGGTGTACCCGCTCGTCTGGCAGTTCCACGGGCCCCAGTCGTACACCGGCATCGAGCACAACCCCCGGACCTTCAACAGCCCGCTCGCCCTGCTCTCGTTCGCCGAGCGGTCCTGGCTCGCGGGTGACGCGGAGCGGGCGGACGCCCTGGCCTTCAACACCACCGAGCAGAACGCGTTCTACGGCTGGCCGCTGGTCCTGCTCGCCTTCGCGATCCTCGTCCTGATGCGGCGGCGGCCGCTGGTGCGGTCCCTGGCCTGCACGGCGGTGGCCGCCGCGTTCCTGTCCCTCGGGCGCGCGTTCCGCATCCCGCTGACCGGCGTGACGCTGCCCGGCCCGTGGCGGCTCCTCGCCGACGCCCCGGTGTTCGAGGCGGTCATCGAGAGCCGGATCGCGATGATCTGCGCACCCGTGCTGGGCATGCTGCTCGCGCTCGCCGTGGAACGCCTCCGGTCCGCCCCACCGCGCATCCGCCGGACCGGCCTCACCGCCGTCGCGCTGGCGCTGCTCCCCCTGGTCCCCGCCCCGCTGCGGGCCGTCGACCGCGCCGAGGTGCCGGCGTTCCTCGCGGAGGGCACCTGGAAGACGTACGTCCGCGAGGGCGAATCCCTGGTGCCGGTGCCGCTGCCGGACCCCGGCGACGCGGAGGCCCTGCACTGGCAGACCGAGGCCGGACTCGGTTTCCGGCTGCCCGGCGGCTACTTCAACGGCCCCTACGGCGAGGAGCGCGTCGGCATCTACGGCGCCGAGCCGCTCTTCACGTCCAACCTGCTGCGTGACGTGCGCGCCTCGGGCGTCGTGCCGCCGGTCGAGGAATCCTGGCGCGAACAGGCCCGGGCCGACCTCGCCCACTGGCGGGCCGGAGTGCTCGTCCTGGCCCCGCAGCCGCACGCCGACGCGCTGCGGGAGACCGTCCGCCAACTCGTGGACGCCCCCGGCAGGTGGGTCGACGGAGTATGGGTATGGGACCTGCACGGGCCGGGACGCCCGTGAGCGGTACTGATTATCCTTCCCTGACCACCGTGCTACGTCTTTGCCACATCGTGCGACCGTTGTGTGAGGAGCCCCTTTTGGCCTGTGACCTGTGGCTGGTACCGCTCGTCGACGTGTTGTGCCACACCCCCGACAATCCGTTCGCCGAGGAACTCGCGCAATACAACAAGGTGCTCGCCGAGGCCGGGCTTCCGCCGGTGCCGGTGTACCAGTACATGCCGGGCCTGTCCGGCGACGTCGCCCCGGTCGCCGGTTTCGACTACGACGCGCTGCACTTCCTGCGCCGCGCCTATCTGCTCCAGGTGTGCGGGCTGCCCGTGACACCGGTCGACGAACTCGGCGGCGACTACGAGCAGTTGCTGGAGATGTTCGAGTCGACGGCCCAGCAGTCCCATCTGGTCTGGCACTACGACCACGCGGGCGCCTACGTCCCTGTCGACTTCCCGCACCCGCTCGCCGACGACGACCTCCTCGCGGGCGGCGGCCCGCTGGGCTCCTCGCAGTCGCTGCTGCGCGAACTCGAGGCGGTGGCGCAGGTCATCGGCATCGACCCGGCCAACCCGCCCGCGGCACCCCAGCCCCCGCTCGCGCCGACGGCGCTGGAGGAGCCGGCGGTCCCGGCGCCCTACGACCCGAGCCCCTTCGCCCGCGAACGGCACGTGTGGCTGGGCCTGCACGCGGCGGCGACGCGGAGCCTGGCCCAGGGCTCGATGATCGTCTTCAGCTGAGGGGTAGCGGCTGAACGCGCGAGCGCCCGGCCGGGGTCGCCGGCCGGGCGCTCACATGTGTGGTCCTACAGGAACGAGTTGATCTCGATCGTCTCGTCCCGGCCGGGGCCCACGCCGACCGCGGAGATCGGGGCGCCGGACATCTCCTCCAGCGCCTTGACGTACGCCTGCGCGTTCTTCGGCAGGTCGGAGAAGGTCTTCGCCTTCGAGATGTCCTCGGACCAGCCGGGCAGCATCTCGTAGATCGGCTTCGCGTGGTGGAAGTCCGACTGGGAGTACGGCAGTTCCTCCACCCGGCGGCCGTCGATCTCGTAGGCCACGCAGACCGGGATCTGCTCCCAGCCGGTGAGGACGTCGAGCTTGGTCAGGAAGAAGTCGGTCAGGCCGTTGACCCGGGTCGCGTAACGGGCGATCACCGCGTCGAACCAGCCGCAGCGCCGGTCACGGCCGGTGGTGACACCCCGCTCGCCGCCGATCCGGCGCAGCGCCTCGCCGTCCTCGTCGAGCAGCTCGGTCGGGAACGGGCCGGCGCCGACGCGGGTCGTGTACGCCTTCAGGATGCCGATGACCCGGCTGATCTTGGTGGGGCCCACGCCGGCGCCGGTGCAGGCGCCGCCCGCGGTCGGGTTGCTGGACGTCACGAAGGGGTACGTGCCGTGGTCGATGTCCAGCAGGGTGCCCTGGCCGCCCTCGAACAGGACGACCTTGTCGTCCTCCAGCGCCTGGTTGAGCACCAGGACGGTGTCGGCGACGAACGGCCGCAGCTTCTCCGCGTAGCCCAGCAGCTCCTCGACGACCTGGTCGACGGCGATCGCGCGCCGGTTGTAGAGCTTGGTGAGGATCTGGTTCTTGACGTCGAGGGCCGCCTCGACCTTCTGGGTCAGGATCGACTCGTCGTACAGGTCCTGGACGCGGATGCCGACGCGGTTGATCTTGTCGGCGTAGGTCGGGCCGATGCCGCGCCCGGTGGTGCCGATCTTCCGCTTGCCGAGGAAGCGCTCCGTCACCTTGTCGATGGTGACGTTGTACGGCGTGATGATGTGTGCGTTACCACTGATCAGGAGCTTGGACGTGTCGACGCCTCGCTCGTTCAGACCGCTCAGCTCGGAGAGCAGGACCGACGGGTCGACGACGACGCCGTTGCCGATGACCGGGGTGCACCCCGGGGACAGGATTCCGGAAGGGAGCAGGTGGAGGGCGTACTTCTGATCACCCACGACTACCGTGTGGCCGGCGTTGTTGCCGCCCTGGTAGCGCACCACATAGTCGACGGATCCGCCTAGCAGATCCGTCGCCTTTCCCTTGCCTTCGTCACCCCACTGAGCACCGAGCAGCACAAGTGCGGGCACGCGCGTACACCCCTTCCGGGCGGGGCATGTCCAAGGTCAGGGGTGTACGCCGCACCTGTGCGGGTGGTACACCGGCGACCTTCGTCGGCCGCAAACCGTCGGACCGGATGCCCCGGAATAGACGAAACCCCTGGCGCAATAGCGCAAGGGGCTCTTGCACAAAGATGCTACCCGAGGAAGCGAGGCATGGCCGAGGTGGCGACTTTCGCGAGGTCCGACCAGCTGCTGGTGGTGATAGATCCGGTTGCTCGCAGGACGGACGGGGAGTCCGTGCGGATCGCGAAAGACGTGCTCAGCGCGGGGGCGACGACCAAGGTGTGCCTGCCGGAGGACCCGGACGAGTTCGCCCGGGCCCTGACGCGGCGCGGTGCGCGCCGGCCGGTCGTGATCGGTGACGACGGCGCGCTGCTGCGCGCGGTGTCGCTGCTGCACCGTCAGCGGCAGCTGGCCGAATGCGTGCTGTCGATGGTGCCGGTCGGCGGCGCGCTGTCGCTGGCCGCGTCCCTCGGAGTGCCCATGGGCGCGGTGGCGGCGGCCCGCGCGGCGCTGGACGGCGCGGAGCGGCGGCTGGACCTGCTGGTCGACGACAGCGACGGCGTGGTCCTGGGCGGGCTGCGGATACCGCCGGTGCACGATCCGGCGGACCCGGCGGGGGCCACCGACGTGGGCCCGGGTCCCGCGCGGCCGTGGCTGCGCACCTGCCAGTCGCTCGTGCGGACGCTGGTGGCCGCGCGCGGCACCGCGGCGGCTTCCGCCGGGCCGTCCCGGCTGCGCATCGAGGTCGACGGGAGCACGCTGGTGGACCTGGACGAACCGGTGGACGCGGTGTCGGTGACGCCGGGCGCCCCGGGGGTCGCCGCAGTCGAGGTGCACCGTGTGTCGGTGGGCGCGGCCGCGGTGCCGCTGCGGGCCGAGGGCCGTACGGTCACCGTGTCGGGCGCGCACTTCCGCTACCGCGCGGACGCGTCGGTGTCGGGCCCGGTGGGCCGCCGCACCTGGACGGTGGGCGAGGGCGCGTTGCGGCTGGTCCTGCCGGGGCACTGAGCCGGCGCCGGCCCGCTCAGCGGCCGAAGGTCTTCGCCCGGTGCTCGCGCCACCGCTCCATGACGGCGGCGAGCTCACCTTCCAGGTACTCGAAGAAGGCGAGCGTCTCGGCGAGCCGCCGGCCGCCGGGCGTGCTCGCGCCGAGGCTGTCGACGCCCTCGCGCAGCGTGCGCTCCCAGCGCCGCAGGACGGCGTCGCGGTCGGTCAGCGCCTCGTACCACTGGTCGGAGTGCACCCGGTAGCGCTCGCGCCGTGAGCCCGGCTCCCGCTCGCGGGAGACCATGTGCACCTGGGAGAGGTAGCGCACGGCGGCGGAGATGGCGGCCGGGCTGACCTGGAGCCGCTCGCCGAGTTCCGCGGAGGTCAGCGCGCCCGAGTCGGACGCGAGCAGCGCGGCGAACACCCGGGCGGCCATCCGCTGCATGCCGGCCTCGACCAGCTGCGCGGCGAAGGCCTCCACGAAGTCCGACACCGCCTGGGGGTCGCGTTCCGCCTCGGTCGGCTCCATCACCTGTCGATCACTCCCTGCGTCCGGCCTGCTCAGGCGCCAACTCCGAGTGTATCCGCGGTTCACTCCCTTCCTCATCTTCACAAATTTCTGAAAGAAGCGTAACTTCTGAATCATGACGAAGGCCATCACCGTGTCCGGACTGCACAAGTCGTTCGGCCGCACCCACGCGCTCGAAGGGCTCGACCTGGAGGTCGAGACCGGCGAGGTCCACGGCTTCCTCGGGCCGAACGGCTCCGGCAAGTCCACGACCATCCGCGTCCTGCTCGGCCTGCTGCGCGCCGACTCCGGCGCCGCGCAGGTGCTCGGCCGGGACCCGTGGAAGGACGCGGTCGAGGCGCACCGCCGCATCGCCTACGTCCCCGGCGACGTGACCCTGTGGCGCACCCTCTCCGGCGGCGAGGTCATCGACCTGTACGGCAGGCTGCGCGGCGGCCTCGACGCACGCCGCCGCGCGGAGCTGATCGACCGGTTCGAGCTGGACCCGACGAAGAAGGGCCGCACCTACTCCAAGGGCACCCGGCAGAAGGTCGCCCTGGTCGCCGCCTTCGCCTCCGACGTCGACCTGCTCATCCTCGACGAGCCGACCTCCGGCCTGGACCCGCTGATGGAGGAGGTCTTCCGGCGCTGCGTCGAGGAGGAACGCGACCGCGGGCGCACGGTCCTGCTGTCCTCCCACATCCTCGGCGAGGTCGAGCAGCTGTGCGACCGGGTCAGCATCATCCGCAACGGCCGTACGGTCGAGAGCGGTTCGCTGGCCGACCTGCGCCATCTGACCCGGACCAGCGTGACGGCCGAACTGGCGGGCCCGCCCGACGGGCTGGCGGGGCTGCCCGGCGTCCACGGCTTGGAGGTGCGGGGCCACCGGGTCCGCCTCCAGGTCGACCCCGGCGGTCTCGACGCCGTCCTGCGCTCGCTCGGCGCGTCCGGCGTACGGTCGCTGACGTCGACGCCGCCCACCCTGGAGGAGCTGTTCCTGCGGCACTACCAGGCCGGCGACGTGCGCGAGGGGGTCGCCCGGTGACCGCCGTGGCGCTCGCGTCCGCGGGCTCGCGCCCCCTCGCCGGCACCGGGGTGCTGCTGCGTCTCGCCCTGCGCCGCGACCGGGTGCTGATCCCGGTGTGGGTGGCGGTGAACGCCCTGATGGTCCTCTCCATGCCGGGCACCCTGGAGAACCTGTACGGCACCCCCGCCGAGCGGGCCGACTTCCTGCGCGGCACCGCCGCGAACCCGTCCTTCCGGGCGCTGATCGGCCCCGTCTTCGGCGACTCGACCGGCGCCCTGACGGCCTGGCGGGTCGGCGTGTACGCGGGAGCGCTCGCGGCCGTGACGAGCCTGCTCGTGGTCGTCCGGCACACCCGGGACGAGGAGGAGAGCGGACGTCAGGAGCTGGTGGCCGCCGGGATGGTGGGGCGCCGGGCGGCCCTGACCGCCGCGCTGCTGGCGGCGGCCGTCGCGAACGCCGTCCTCGCCCTGCTCGTCACGGCCGGCCTGGCCGGCCTCGGCGTCGCGGGCGCGCTCGCGTTCGGCGTTGGGCTCGCCGGGACCGGCATGGTCTTCGCGACCCTGGCGGCGATCGTCGCCCAGTTCACGCAGAGCGCGCGGCTCGCGCGGGGGCTGACCGCCGGGCTGCTGGGCGCCGCGTTCGTGCTGCGCGCGGCGGGCGACGCGGCGTCGGACGACGGCTCCTCGGCCCTGACCTGGGCGTCCCCGCTGGGCTGGCTGGAGCACCTGCGCGCGTTCGCCGGGGAGCGCTGGTGGGTGCTGTGGCTGTTCGCGGCGGCGGTCTGCGCCCAGGCGGCGGTGGCGTACACGCTCGCCGGGCGCCGGGATCTCGGCATGAGCTTCCTGCCCGCCCGTCCCGGCCCCGCCACCGGCCGGCTCGGCACACCGCAGGCACTGGCCTGGCGGCTCCAGCGGGGCTCCGTCCTCGGCTGGGGCACCGGGTTCTTCCTGACCGGGGTCGTCTACGGCGGACTGGCCGACGGGGTGGCCGACCTGGTCGGCGACAACGAGGGCGCCCGCGCGGTCTTCGAGCGCATGGGCGGCCGGTCCGGCCTCACCGACGCCTTCCTCGCGTCGATGACCGGGATGCTCGGGCTGGTCGCCGCCCTCTTCGCCGTCGGTGCGGTCCTTCGGCTGCACGGCGAGGAGACCTCCCTGCGCGCGGAGCCCGTCCTGGCGAACGCGGTGGGCCGGGTGCGCTGGGCCGCCGGCCACCTGCTGATCGCCTTCGCCAGCTCGGCCCTGCTCATGCTGCTCGCGGGCCTGGGCCTGGCCGCCGGCCACGGCCGCCGCGTCGGCCCGCTCCTGGCGGGCTGCCTCGTCCAGCTCCCCGCGATCTGGCTGGTCGGCGCCCTGGCGGTCCTGCTGTACGGGGTGCTGCCACGAGCGGCGACGGCGGCGTGGGGTATCGCCGGCGCGGTGCTCCTGATCGGCTGGGTCGGCCCCGCCCTGGACGTACCGCGGACGGTCCTGGACCTCTCCCCGTACGGCCACCTGCCCAAGCTGCCGGGCGGGACGATGGAGTGGGGGCCGGTCCTCACCCTCCTCGCCCTGGCGGCAGCCCTCACGACGGCGGGGCTGGCGGCGTTGCGGAGGCGGGACCTGACGGGGTGAGGGGTCGGTCGGCGACGTCCCTGAGCTCGGCGGTGTCGCTGTCGACGCCGCCGGGCTCCGGGAGTGCGACCGCGTCGCCGAACCCGCTCTCCCGGTGGGCACCAGCCCGGGAGATCAACCCACCTCGACCTGCAGGCCCTCCAGGCCCCGGATCACGAAGTTCGGCTTGCGCCGGGGGTCCGAGGCCGGCCGCAGGACGGGCGCCTGTTCCAGCAGGGCCGTCATCGACGCCGCCAGTTCGATACGCGCCAACGGGGCGCCGATGCAGTAGTGGACGCCCGCGCTGAAGGAGATGTGCGGGTTCTCCGCGCGGGTCAGGTCCAGGCGCTCCGGGTCGGCGAAGACGGCCGGGTCGTGGTTGGCGGAGCCGAAGAGCATCGCGATCTCCGCGCCGCGCGGGATCGTGGTGCCGTCGATCTCGATGTCGTCCAGCACCCAGCGCTCGAAGAGCTGGAGCGGGGTGTCGTAGCGCATCAGCTCCTCGATCGCGGACGGGATCAGCGTGTGGTCGGCGCGCAGGGCCGCGAGCTGGCCGGGGTTGCGGAACAGCGCCCACCAGCCGTTGATCGTGGCGTTCACCGTGGCCTCGTGCCCGGCGTTGAGCAGCAGGACCGCCGTCGAGATCATCTCCTGCTCGGTGAGCCGGTCGCCCTCGTCGTGCGCCGCGATCAGCCCGGAGATCAGGTCGTCGCCCGGTTCCTTGCGGCGGGCCGCGATCAGCTCCCGCAGATAGTCGGAGAACTCCTCCGAGGCGCGGACCGCCTTCGCGGCCGTCTCCGGCGCCGGGTTCAGCTCGTACATCCCGCAGATGTCCGCCGACCAGGGGCGCAGCGGCCCGCGGTCGGCCTCCGGTATGCCGAGCATCTCCGCGATCACGGCGACCGGCAACGGCTCGGCGACCTCCTTCAGCAGGTCGCCGCCGCCCCGCGCGACCAGCCCGGCCACCAGCTCGCCCGCGAGGTCGCGCACATACGGCCGCAGCCGCTCGACCGTGCGCGGGGTGAACGCCTTCGACACCAGACGCCGGATACGGGTGTGGTCCGGCGGCTCCAGGTCGAGCATGCCGTGGTCGTTGAGGGTGTGGAACGGCTCGTGCTCCGGCGGCGGCGCGCTGCGCCCGAACTCCTCGTGGGTGAACCGGTGCTGGTACGTCCGGCCCAGCCGGCGGTCGCGCAGCAGCGCCGAGACGTCGGCGTGGTGCGGCACCAGCCACTGGTTCGTGGGCTCGAACCAGTGCACCCGGCCCCGGGCTCGCAGTTCGGCGTAGGCGGGGTACGGGTCGGCGAGGAACGCCGGGTCCCAGGGGTCGAAACCGAGGTCGGAAGGAGCTGCCATGAACGGACGGTAGACCGCCGTCCCCCCTTCTGACCAGGGGTCCAGGGGGACACCTGGTAGGGGAACCCCCTACGCCGTGCCGAAGTCCGGGAGCGTGACCGTGCCGTCGTCGGCCAGCGGGAAGGACGGGTTGTGCGCGACCTCCCAGGGGTGCCCGTCGGGGTCGGTGAAGGCCCCGGAGTAGAAGCCGACGACGTTGACGGCGGCCGGCTTGGTGACCGTCCCGCCCGCGTCCGGCACGGCCGCGAGGAGGGCGTCGGCCTCGGCCCGCGAGCGCACGTTGTGCGCGAGGACGATGCCGCCGAACCCGCCGGGCTCCCCCGGCTCCAGCCCGCAGTCCCGCGCCAGCTCCTCCCGGCTCCACAGCACCAGCCCGAGGCCGCCCGCCTGGAAGAAGACGGTCTCCTCGACCTCCTGCCCCCGCCAGCCCAGTGCCGCGTAGAAGGACTTCGCGCGGGCGAGGTCGGAGACTCCCAGCGTGATCAGGGTGATGCGCTGTTCCATGGGGTCACCGTAGCCCCGGGGGACGCCGGCCTCAGCCCGGTGTGACCAGCCGGGCCTCGTACGCGAACACCGCCGCCTGCGTACGGTCGCGCAGCCCGAGCTTGACCAGGATGCGGCTGACGTGGGTCTTGATCGTGGACTCGGCGACCACGAGCCGCTCGGCGATCTCGGAGTTCGACAGGCCCTGCGCGATCAGCACCAGCACCTCCGTCTCCCGCTCGGTCAGCTCCCCGTACGCCGCGTGCGCGGACGACATCGCGCGCGGGGCGTCCGACAGCTTGGAGAACTCGGTGATCAGCCGCCGGGTGACCGACGGGGCGAGCAGCGCCTCCCCGGCGGCCACCACGCGCACCCCGTCGGCGAGCTGGCGCGCGGAGGCGTCCTTCAGCAGGAAACCGGACGCCCCGGCCCGCAGCGCCTGGTACACGTACTCGTCGAGGTCGAAGGTGGTCAGCACCAGCACCTTCGCCGCCCCGTCGGCGGCGACGATCTCGCGGGTCGCCTCGATGCCGTTCAGCTCGGGCATGCGGATGTCCATCAGCACGACGTCCGGGGCCAGCTCGCGAACCCGCTCCACCGCCTCGCGGCCGTTGACGGCCTCTCCGACGACCTCGATGTCCGGCATCGCGTTCAGCAGGACCGAGAAGCCCTCGCGGACCATCATCTGGTCGTCGGCGATCAGTACCCGGATGGTCATGCGCTGTCCTCCGCGGCCGCCTCGACGGGCAGGAACACCGCCACCTCGTAGCCGCCGTCGTCCGTCGCGGCGGCCGTCATCCGCCCGTTGAGCATGGAGACCCGCTCCCGCATGCCGGTGATGCCGTGCCCGGCGCCCGGCGAGGGTTTCACCAGGGCCGACGCGGGCGGCGGGCCGTTGACTATGCGCAGGCCGAGCCCGCCGAGGACATAGCCGACCTCGACCCCGGCGCTCGCTCCGGGCGCGTGCCGCAGGCTGTTGCTCAGCGCCTCCTGCACGATCCGGTACGCGGACAGCTCCACGCCGGGCGGCAGCTCGCGGACCGCGCCGGTCACCGTCTTGTGCACGTCGAGCCCCGCCTCCCGCACATTGGCGAGCAGGGCGTCCAGGTCGGCGAGGGTGGGCTGCGGGGCGTCCGGGGCCTCGTAGTCCTCGGCGCGGACGACACCCAGGATGCGGCGCAGCTCGGTGAGGGCGGCGACCGCGTTCTCCCGGATCGTGGCGAAGGCGCGCTCCAGCTCCTCGGGCGGGTTCTCCACCCGGTAGGGCGCGGCCTCGGCCTGGATGGCGACCACCGACATGTGGTGGGCGACCACGTCGTGCAGCTCGCGGGCGATGGTGGTGCGCTCCTCCAGCAGGGTGCGCCGGGACCGCTCCTGCGCGGTGACCGTCTGCTGGGCGGTCACCTCCTGCTGCGCGGCCTGGCGGACGTGCCGCAGACACACCACGAGCAGGGCGAACGCGGACGTCACCAGCATCGGGGCGCCGTTGGAGTAGTAGTACGACCCGCCGACGACGCCGTCCGAGAGGACGACGTATACGGCGGTGACGGCCCACATCCAGACGGCGGTGCGGGGCCGGGTGCGCAGCGCCACCACCACCAGCACCGTGAGGTGGCAGACGAACGCTCCGGGCATCCACGGCCACTCCGACCCGCCGCCGTTGAGGACCGCGATCACCGGCGTCACCGCAAGGGACAGCCAGAACGCGCCGACGGGCCGGGACAGCGTGGTGACGACGGGGAGCGCGCACAGCAGACCGGCCAGCAGGGCCCTGCCGTCGCCGCCGGGCTCGCTGCCGGACAGGGCGCCGATCAGCAGGGTGAACAACGCGGTCCCCGCGACCACCGCGTGCGGGAGGCGTTCGGCGGCGGTGCGCATCCGGGCGGGCAGCCGGCGCAGGAACAGGCCGTCGGTCCGCCGGGGCGGCAGCGGGCGGTAGGCGAACGGGTCGTGGAACAGGTCCTCGCGCAGTCCCCGCAGGGCGTTGCGGGCCAGCCGGTACTCCGGGCTGCGCTGCCTGCCCGCGTCCCCCGGCGACGGGGGCGGCATCTGGGTCGTCTCGGTCACGTACAGCACCGTAGGGGCAGTGCGGGGACCCGGTCGTCCCCATGGAGGCGGGTTCTGCCGCGTACATCTCAGGTACTACGGGGAGCACCGCAGGTCGCGAGGGGTACGGCCGGAGCGGCGGGCCACGGCCCGCCCGCTCACCACGCCAGCTGGGCGATCTCCTCGGCCACGACCGCGCAGGCGTCCGCCGACGGGTCGATCAGCGGGAAGTGCCCGACGTCCTCCAGCAGGGTCAGCCCGGCCACCTCGCCCGCCTTCGCCGCCGCGTCCGCGTACGCCTCGGCGACGGCCTGCGGGACCACCATGTCGGCACGGCCCTGGACCAGCGTCGTCGCGATACCGGTGGGCAGCAGCAGCGCCGGATCGGCGTACGGCTGCCGCTCGGCGTACTCCGGTCCGCCGCCGAGGAGCTGGCGTACCGCGCCGCCGCAGACGTCCAGCTTGTCGGCGACGGAGAGGTCGGCGATCGGCGCGAGGGCCACCACTCCGCGCAGCGGCGGCGGTCCGTCGGTGCGCCAGGCGGAGTCCGCGGGCAGGACGTGCCGGGCGGCCGCCCACAGGGCCAGGTGCCCCCCGGCGGAGTGCCCGGCGAGCACCATCCGGCGCGGGTCGGCCTGCGGCAGCGCCTCCCGGGCCAGCGTGGGCAGCGCGTCGAGCGCGGCGGCGACGTCGTCGAAGGTGTCCGGCCAGCGCCCGGCCTCCGTCCCGTCGCCTTCGGCGCCCCGCCGGTACTCCACGTTCGCCACGGCGAAGCCGCGCCGGGCGAGGAAGCCGGCGAACGGGGTGAGGTGCCGCCGGTCGTACGGGGCCCGCCAGGCGCCGCCGTGCAGCAGGACGACCAGCGGTGCCGGTCCGGCGGGCACGTCGGTGCCGCGCGGCGCGTAGAAGTCGACGATCTGGTCGGGGTGGGCGCCGTAGGAGGCGGTGGCGTCGGGATCGACGGGCGGGTGCGAGAAGGCCGACTCCTCCTCGGCGGCGTCCCGGGCTGCGGCGACGTCGTCCGGCATGCTCCAACCTCTCAGCGACGAAACGGATTTGGACGGAAGCGGGGGTGGCGGACCAGGGGACACCTCGGCCGTTGGCGGGGACGGTATCAGGCGGATGACGTGCGCCAGCACACGCATGTCACGCACGGTGAGGGTCAAACGGTCCCGTGGTGCCGTTACGCTGGCCGCGCGGGACGCCCCGCGTCCGCCGTGTGCACCAAGGAGGCCGAAATGTCCGCCGAACCCGGCACCGTCCGTCCCGGAGGGCGTACCGCCCGTGTCCGCGCGGCCGTGCTGCGGGCCGCCGGGGACGCGCTGGCGGAACACGGGTTCCACGGCCTCGACCTCGCCGACGTCGCCCGCCGGGCGGAGGTCGGCAAGACGACCGTGTACCGGCGCTGGGGCTCGGTGACCGCACTGGTCGCCGACCTGCTCGCGGAGATGGCCGAGGAGTCCTCGCCGCGCGAGGAGACCGGGTCCGCGCTGGGCGACCTGCGGGCCAACGCCACGCTGGTGCGGCGCACCCTGTCCGACCCCCGGCAGGGGCCCCTCTTCCGCGCGGTCGTCGCGGCGGCGGCGTGCGACGACCGCACGGCGGGGGCGCTGCGCCGGTTCTACGAGGTGCGGGTCGCCGAGTGGGCGCCCTGCGTCGAGCAGGCCGTCGCCCGCGGGGAGTTCCCCGCGGGCACCGACGCCCGGGCGGTCGTGCGGGCGGTGTCGGCGCCCCTCTACTACGGGCTGCTGACGACCGGGACGCCCCCGGACGTCCCCGCCGCGGAGCGCGCCGCACGCGCCGCGCACGCCGCCGCCGCGGCGGGGGTGTTCGTGGTCTAGGGCGTGTTTCGAAAGTAGCGTCGTCCGCCCGAAGGGCGGGGTCCGCGGCGTCTGGCGCGGTGCATCGCAAGGCGGAGGTCGTCCGCGGTCTGGGGGTTGGCGGCAGGTCCCGCCAACGCGGGGAGGGGGCGG
>NZ_JBHTWG010000044.1:0-55371 GCF_042792555.1 Streptomyces sp. NPDC056628 | reverse complement strand
CGCCAACTTCGCCCGGACACGGTTCACTTCATGTGCGTCCACCCCACCCAACATGCTCCCGAACACGGCCGACGGGAAGACCTAACGGAGTCCTACTAGGGGGTGTCCTGTCGCTCAGGCCGGCCGCCGGGACGCACCCCTGTGCCATGATCATCACCACGCGGCCCGGGGCCGATCGGTTCCCCGTGTCCTGGGGCAGGCATGGCTCACCCGCCCGCCAGCAGGGCTTCCCCGAGCGGAGTGAGCGCGTGCAGCACCCGGCTGCCGTCCCGCACGGTCGTGATCAGGCCCGCCGCCCGCAGCACCGTGGCGTGCTCGCTGGCCGTGGCCGGTGAGACCGCCGCCCGCTCGGCCAGGGCCGTGGTTCCCGCAGGCGTCGACAGCGAGGCCAGCACCTGCGCCCGAGTCCGCCCCAGGAGCCCACCCAGCACGTCGCCCGGCCGCACCGCGAGGTCGGTGACGGGCAGCGGCCTTACGAGCACCGTCGGCGCCGCGGGGTCGTACACCAGCAGGGCGCCCGCGGCGAAGTAGGAGGGCACCAGACGCAGCCCCCGGCCGCACAGTTCGACGGTGTGCGAGGAGGTGAACGGCACCAGCAGGTCGGGCGGCTCCCAGCGCCAGCCCGGCTGCAGCGTCGCGAGCAGCGCCTCGACACCGCCGCGCAGCAGGGTCTCCGAGCGCAGCGCGCGGTCGGCGGCGGCCGCGTTCAGCACGGCGGGCCACAGCGGAGCGACCGACGAGCGGTGATACCGCGTCAGATCCTCGGCCAGGCGGCGCCGCGCGGCGGGCGTGCCCTGGGCCAGGTCCCGCGTCAGGGACGAGGCGGTCTCGCCGGGCAGCTCGGCGAGACCGGCGGCCAGCGCGGGCGTCGGGGTCCGCGCCGCCAGCTCGGCCGCCGAGCCGACGTCCCGGGCGGCCGGCTGGTACAGGAAGTCCGGCAGTCCGCCGCTGGGCCGCACGAGCCGGGTGAGGACGCCCGCGCGGGCGGCCAGCCCCGGCGCGATGGTCCGCCGCCAGGTGGCGAGTTCACGCCGCCGGCCCGCCGGGCCCGTGCCCGGCGCGGCCAGGTGACGGATGCTCAGGGCCGTCTCCAGGAGGACGTCGGGGGCCGCGGCGACGGTGACGCGGGCGAGGTCGGCCGGGCCGAACCGTATCCGTAGCACGCCGGGCAGGCTACCGGAGCGGACCGGGTTTCGGCCCTGCCCGAAAGGAAGGGCGCGCACGGCCCGCGGACGGCGATCCTGCGGTGCGGATCCGGCGCCCCCGCCGGTGTCACGACCCCCTGGAGCCCAGATGTCCGTACCGCACCGGCTCGTCGCACCGGCGCTCGCGGCCGCCGCCCTGCTGATCGGCACCACGGCCGTGCCCGCCGCGGGCACCGGCCGCCCGCTGCCCGACCGCTACGTCGTCTCCCACACCCCGGGCACCCTGCCCGAGGGCATCGACGTCCGTCCCGACGGCACCCTGTACGTCTCCTCCGACGGCACCGGAGCCCTGTACCGGGGCCGGGTGACCTCGCCCCGGATGCGGCCCTTCCCGGCGGAGGGCGCCACCTCCCGCGGCAGCACCCGGGGCGTCCACACCGACCGCGCGGGCCGCGTCTTCTCCGTCGGCCGGGGCCGGCTCACCGTGCACGCGCCCGACGGGCGCCTCCTGCAGGCCGTGGACGCCCCCGACGGTCCCCTCGGCGCCCCCGACCTGAACGACCTCGTCGTCACCCGCGACGCCGTCTACGTCACCGACTGGGCCAATCCGGTCGTGCTGCGCGCCCCGCTGGAGCACGGCCGGGTCGGGCCGCTGGAGCCGTGGGCCGACGTGCGCGGCGCGTTCCCCGGTTTCCCCGACCGGTACTGGCTGCTCAACGGCATCGTCGCCGATCCGGCCGGGCGCACCCTCCTGGTCGCCTCCAACGGTACGGAGGCCGTCTGGCGCATCGACACCACCACCCGCGAGGTGAGCCGCCTCGACCTGGGGGAGGAGTCCTTCGGCGCGGACGGCATGGTGCTGCACGGCCGCACCCTGTACGCGGTGCTCAACTACGGCGCCCCGCACGGCGTGTACATCGCCCGGCTCGACGCGGACCTGCGCACCGGCACGGTCGTGCACCGTGTCACCGGTGCCTCGTTCGACCTGCCCACCACGCTGGCCCGCCGCGCGTGCCGGCTCTACGTCGTGAACAGCCAGAACGACGAACCGCCCGGCACCCCGCCCTACACGGTGACCGCCCTGGACGACCCGATGTGCGGAGCGGACGGCTGAGCCCCGGGGACGGCGTGCGGCGGGCCGCCCTCCACGGGGGAGCGGACGGGCCGCGCACGCCGTCGCCCCACCGGTACGGCCAAGGGTGTGCGCCGAGCGGCTGAACTCCGCGAGGCGGCCAGGACACGGCACGGACGGGCGGCAATGTCTCGCTCATGACGTCCGGGACCGGCACGGCCGAGGGTGCGACGAAGGGGCGGCTCGTCCTGTGGACGCTCGCCGCCGGACAGTTCCTCATGGCGCTCGACAGCTCCGTCATGAACGTCTCCATCGCGACGGTCGCCGACGACGTCGGCACGACGGTCACCGGCATCCAGGGCGCGATCACCGCCTACACGCTGGTGATGGCCACGCTCATGATCCCGGGCGGGAAGGTCGGCGCGGTCATCGGCCGCCGGCGCGCCTTCACCCTCGGCTGCGTCATCTACGGATGCGGTTCCCTCACCACCTCGCTGGCCCCGAACCTGCCCGTGCTGCTGCTCGGCTGGTCCTTCCTGGAGGGCGTCGGCGCGGCCCTCATCCTGCCCGCGATCGTCGCCCTGGTGGCGGGCAACTTCCCGGCGGAGCGGCGCCCCGCCGCCTACGGGCTCGTCGCCGCGGCCGGCGCGGTGGCGATCGCGCTGGGACCCCTGATCGGCGGATTCGCCACCACCTACCTGTCCTGGCGCTGGGTCTTCGCCGGGGAGGTGCTGGTGGTGGCCGTCATCCTGGCGACGGCCCGGCACATCCGCGACCCCCTGGGCACCGGACGGCCACGCCTCGACCTCATCGGCGCGGCCCTGTCCGCCCTCGGCCTCGGCACCTTCGTCTACGGCGTACTCCGCTCGGACGAGTGGGGCTGGTTCCGTCCCAAGCCCGGCGCCCCCGACTGGCTCGGCGTGTCGCTCGTCGTCTGGCTGATGCTGGCCGGCGTGCTGCTGGTCCGGGTGTTCCTGCACTGGGAGGAGCATCTGGTCGCACGGCACCGCGATCCGCTCCTCGACCCGGCTCTCCTGCGGGTCAGGCAGCTCACCGGCGGGCTCGTCATGTTCTTCTTCCAGTACCTCGTGCTGATGGGCGTGTTCTTCGTCGTCCCGCTCTACCTCTCGATCGCCCTCGGCCTGTCCGCGCTCCAGACCGGTGCGCGCCTGCTGCCGCTGTCGCTGACCCTGTTGGCGGCGGCCACCCTGATCCCCCGCCTCCTCCCCGACGTCTCACCCCGGCGGGTCGTCCGCCTCGGCATCCTCGCGCTGCTCGCCGGCGCGGTCGTCCTGATGGCCGCGCTGGACGCCGACGCCGGGGCGGAGATCGTGACCGTGCCGTTCCTGCTCATCGGGCTGGGCACGGGCGCGCTCGCCTCCCAGCTCGGCTCGGTCACCGTGTCGGCGGTGCCGGACGAGCAGAGTGCGGAGGTCGGCGGCATCCAGAACGCCGTCACCAACCTCGGCTCGTCCATCGGCACCGCGCTCGCCGGGTCCATCCTGATCGGCGTGCTCGCCTCGTCGTTCCTGACGAGCTTCGAGCGGAACCCCGCGGTGCCGGCCGAGGTCGGGGACCGGGCCGCCGTGCAACTGCAGAGCGGCGTGACCTTCCTGTCGGACGCTCAGCTCAGGTCCGCGCTCGACGAGGCGGGCGTGGACGAGGAGGTCGCCCGGGCGGCGCTCGAGGCCAATGCCGAGGCCCGGCTGGACGGTCTGCGCGCCGCCCTCGCCATCCTCGCCTTCGCCTGCGCCCTCGCGCTGTTCTTCACCCCGCGCATCCCGGCCACCCAGCCCCGCTCCGCGTAGCCGGACGGAAGAAGCCGGTGCAAGGGCGGTCCGGTCCCAATTGCGGGTCGGTGGTGCGGGCCCGCGCCCGGTGGGCGATACTGGCACGCTGGGTTTTCGTGCCCGGAGCGTCGTCATGTGTCCGGGGGTGGCGGCATCGGACGGCACGGCCGGGGGGCGGGCCGGACGGCGATCAGGCGTGGGGAGTGGACCGGCCGCGTATGGGTAGGCGCGGGCGGACGAGCGGGGAGCGCAGGCAGTGATGAGGGATCCAGAGCCCAGGGGTGGTCAGCACGGGGGCGCGGACGGGACGTCCGCGCTGCGCGCGAGCATCGCGCTGGACGGGGACGGCACGGCCATCGCGCACGCCCGCCACATGGCGGTCGCCTTCCTGACGCGGGCGCAGAGCGAGCACGGGGTGCGTCTGTCCCAGCGGGGCATGGACCTCACCCAGCTGGTCGTCAGCGAACTGGTCACCAACGCCCGCAAGTACGCGCCGGGCCCGGCCCGGATGGACCTGAGCATCGACGGCGACGTGGTGGAGGTCGCCGTGTGGGACTCCGATCCCGTGCTGCCGGTCGCCCGGGCCGCCGACGCGGGCCGGGTCGGACAGCACGGTCTGGAGATCGTGGTGGCCGTCTCCCAGGGCTTCTCGGCCCAGCGGGAAGAGGTCGGCAAGCGCATCACCGCCCGGATCGGCCTGGCGGACGAGACCCGGGCCGCCGGTGCCGACGCCAGGCCGGGCGGTCAGGGCAGAAGCTCGATATAGCCGTCCGTCCCGTGCACCCGGACGCGCTGCCCGTCGTGGATCAGTCCGGTGGCCCGCTCCACCCCGACCACGGCGGGCAGACCGTACTCCCGGGCGATCACCGCGCCATGGGTCATCAGACCCCCCACCTCCGTCACCAGGCCCGCGATCCCGACGAACAGCGGTGACCAGCTGGGGTCCGTGAACGGCGTGACCAGGATGTCGCCCGCCTCCAGGTCGGCCTGCGCCATGTCGAGGACCACCCGGGCCCGGCCCTCCACGGTCCCCGCGGACACCGCCAGACCGGCCAACGCCCCGGCCGGCACGTCGTCGCGCCGGTACGCCCCCGAGAGGGCCACCCCGTCCGAGGTGAGCACCCGGGGCGGGGTGAGCGCCTGGTACGACCGGAAGGCGTCCTTGCGACGCCGCACGACCCCCTCGTCCACACGGCGTGTACGGACGGACTCCTCGAACTCGTCGAACGTGAGGTGGTAGACGTCCTCCGGGTCGGCGAGGACACCCGCGCGCACCAGGGCGCCGGCCTCCCGCAGCAGGGCCTGCCGGTAGACGAAGGAGCGGCTGACGATGCCGTACTTCGGATACTCCCGGTAACCGATGAAGGTCCGGACCCGCTCGATCATCCGGCGCGTCTCGTCGGCCTTGCGCTCCCCGTCCGGCAGGGCCCGCAGCCGCTCCAGCACCTCACGCTCCTTCGCGAGCGCCTTGGGTGAACCGCTCCCACACGCGGTGCGCGCCCATCAGTTCCCGCACCTGCTCCAGCGTGGCCGAGCCGTCGGCTCCGACCACGACACCCGGCGCGTCGACGGGGATGCCGGCCGCCTCCAGGAGCGCCTCACCGCCCGCCCACGCGCCGATCGCCTTGCCGTGCCGGAACGCCTCGGTCAGCAGTTGCACCACGCGCGGGTCGGCTCCCCCATGGGGGCCCGAGGGCAGCGCCTTGGCGTCACGGGAACCGTAGGCGTCGTCGCCGGCGGTCGGCGCGCCCGCCACCAGCAGCGCGTCGAACTCGATGGACCGCGCGGTCACGAACGTCCGCTGCACGGTCACGGCGTCGTCGCCCGTGCCCAGCTTGCCACCGGCCGGGGCGACGACCAGCGGCACCATGTCGGCGCCGAGCACCGCCTCGCGCACCGACCGCACCCCGTCCAGGTCGCCGCCCTCGGCGGTGACGATGCCGACGAGGCGCCCGTCGGTCGGCCAGACCTGCCCGACCTGGGACAGCGCCGGACTCGGCTCGACGTCGGCGAGCGGCACGGTCGCCTCGGGCGCCGGCAGCCCCAGGCCCTCCGCGACGCGTGCGCACAGGCCGGGGTCGATGTTGGCGAGCGTCTGCAACGCCCGCTCCTTGATGGCCTGTTCGTAGCACTTGCCGAGCTCGAACGTGTAGGCGCCGATGATGTGCTCCTGCTCGACGGCGCTCATGCTGAGCCAGAACCGGCGCGGCTGACTGAAGTGGTCGGAGAACGACTCGGGCGCCTCGCGGACCTTCGTCGCCTCGGGCACCCGCACCGGCGTCTCGATGTAGGCGCCGTTGTCCGCGCCGGCCAGGAACGGGCAACCCCCGTCGAGGGAGTTGGGCCGGTACGGGGCGACACCGCGGTGCACGGCGTCCTGGTGGAAGCCGTCGCGCTGCATGTCGTTGACCGGCGCGTGCGGCCGGTTGATCGGGATCTGCGCGAAGTTTGGGCCGCCCAGCCGGGTGATCTGGGTGTCCAGGTACGAGAACAGGCGCCCGGCGAGCAGCGGGTCGTCGGTGATGTCGATACCGGGGACCAGGTGGCCGACGTGGAAGGCGACCTGCTCGGTCTCGGCGAAGAAGTTCGACGGGTTGCGGTTGAGCGTGAGCAGCCCGATCGGCTGCACGGGGGCCAGCTCCTCGGGCACGAGGTTCGTCGCGTCGAGCAGGTCGATGCCCTCGAACATCTGGTCGGGGGTGTCGGGGAAGGTCTGGATGCCCAGCTCCCACTCCGGGTAGGCGCCGGCCTCGATGGCGTCGGCGAGGTCGCGGCGGTGGAAGTCCGGGTCGACGCCGCCCGCGATCTGCGCCTCCTCCCACACCAGCGAGTGCACACCGAGCTTCGGCTTCCAGTGGAACTTGACCAGCGTCGTGGAACCGTCCTCGGCCACCAGCCGGAACGTGTGGACGCCGAAGCCCTCCATCGTGCGGTACGACCTCGGGATGCCCCGGTCGGACATGTTCCACAGCGTGTGGTGGGTGGCCTCGGTGTGCAGGGAGACGAAGTCCCAGAAGGTGTCGTGCGCGCTCTGCGCCTGCGGGATCTCCCGGTCCGGGTGCGGCTTGCCGGCGTGGATGACGTCCGGGAACTTGATCGCGTCCTGGATGAAGAACACCGGGATGTTGTTGCCGACGAGGTCGAAGACGCCCTCCTCGGTGTAGAACTTCGTCGCGAAGCCGCGTGTGTCCCGCACCGTGTCGGCGGAGCCGCGGGAGCCCAGGACGGTGGAGAAGCGCACGAACACCGGCGTCTCCACGCCCGGCGCCAGGAACGCCGCCTTCGTCACCGAGGACGCCGTGCCGTAGCTCTTGAAGACGCCGTGCGCCGCCGCGCCGCGCGCGTGCACGACCCGCTCCGGAATGCGCTCGTGGTCGAAGTGCATGACCTTCTCGCGCAGATGGTGGTCCTGAAGCAGGACCGGGCCGCGCGGGCCCGCCTTGAGCGAGTGGTCCGTGTCGTAACGGCGGACGCCCTGAGCGTCCGTCAGATAGGCGCCGGACTGCGCCATGCGGGCTCGCGCCGCCCCCGTCGCCTGGCCGGTGGGCGACATCGTGTCCGGGCCGCTCTGGTCGGGCTTCGGCGGCAGGGGCTCCTGCGGCTCGGTCGGCTCCGCGACCGTCGGGGACTGCGGGCCGGGCTTGCCCGGGATGCCGTCCTCCGGGCCCGCGCCGCCACCCTGGACGGCTTCCGCTACCTTGTCCGTCGCCCGCTTGAGGGGGTTGGGCTGGCTCATCGCTATCGTTCCTCTGCTTTCCGCCGGCCACGGCCCGCCTGCGAACCCGGCTGCCGTGAGATCCGCCGCCGAGTACCCGGCTGCGCCCGACATATCCCCCGCACCGGCAGACCCGCCCGCCCCGTGCGTCCCACTGGACGCACCCCCTGAGCAGGAATGTACGTCCGTACACTCCGCGGCATACGCTCGCCCGCATGCCGCCCGACCACCGCGCCGACGACCTCCGCACCCAGCTGGAGCGCGTGCTGGCCGGCGCCCCTCAGGGGCGCCGGCCTCTGTGCGTGAGCTTGTCGGTTGGTCAGATCCCGGGCGCGATGTCGCGCGGCTGCATGGGGTCTGACCAGCGGGTTTTCTAACCGTCGGCGATATGGCCGTCAGGTTGGCTTTCCGTCACGCGTTCGGGTGACGACGCACCGTCGTGGACGGATGCGCGGGCGAAGGCTGCGATGTCCGGCAAAGCCGGCTGGTAGCCGTGTGAGGTGTCCACGGTCAGGGTGGGGACGTCCAAGGAGACCGGGACGAAGGAGTCGAGAGAGTGTTCTCCGGCGGCGATGGAGTCGAGCAGGTCCTGGTCGCCGTGGGCGGCCCGGTGGGCGTTTTCCTTGGCGCGCCGGATGATGCGGTCGTGAGCAATGCCGGCGTCGGTGGTGCAGCGGATGACGCGGAGATGTGCGAGGCAGGTGAGCGGCTCGAGGTTCGGCCGCCACAGCCGGTCCTGGAAGGCCGCTTCGGCGACCGAGGTGACGCCGGCCTTCAGGAGGACCTTCAGTACCCCGAAGAAGGCGTCCAGGGTCGGGTGGTTGAGGGGATCGTCGCCGCCGCTCCGGTAGCCGGGGTGGGACATGACCATGCCCTGTTTGATCTCGTCGCGGATGATCGCGGGGCATCCGAGGACAGTGGCGAGCTCGTGGGCGAGCGTGGTCTTCCCTGTGCCGGGGCCGCCGCTCACGACGACCAGGGTCGGTGTGCTCATCGCGTCCTGGTCTCGTAAGTCGTCACGGCGGCCAGTATGTCGCCCACGAACCCGCTCCCGGATCCTGTTCACGCTACCGACGCGCGCTCGCGCGAGGGGCCGGCTCGACGCCTCGGGCGTGCCGCGACCCCACCCGGTCGACGCCGCGTGGGAGGAGTTCCACCGCGTGGCCGTGTACGGCTGACGGCTGACGGCTGACCCGGCCTGCGGCGAGGCGGCACCGGTCTGTCAGCCGTGATCGTCGAGCGATCCGTTCCTCATATCTTCCGATCAGCCGGTGTCGTTCCCGCGCAGGCCGCCTCCCGGCCCCCTCGGGCCGTCCTACGGTGCCGATCGCGGGCCCGGAACCGGCGCCCGCCAGAGCACCGACAAGGGGAGGCGCCGATGGCGAACGTGGAAGTGACGCTGAAGGAGATGACGGCGGGGATCGAGGGGGCGCTGGGCGCGGCGGTGGTCGACTACACCAGCGGCATGGCCCTCGGCACCCTGGGCGGGGGAAAGGATCTGGACCTGACCGTCGCCGCCGCGGGGAACACGGACGTCATCCGTGCCAAGGTGCGGACCATGGAGCACCTCGGCCTCGGGGGTGCGGTGGAGGACATCCTGATCACGCTGAACGACCAGTACCACGTCATCCGGCTGGTCGCCGGCCGCGGCGGCAACGGACTGTTCCTGTACCTCGTCCTGGACAAGGCCCGCTCCAACCTCGCCATGGCCCGCCACCAGCTCAAGCGGCTCGAGGAACAGCTCGAGGTCTGAGCCCGCGACCGCTCCGGGCCACCGTGCGCCCACGAGTTGAAGACTTCTTCAAGTCATCACATGGAGAGGGTCGCACTTCGTGAACGCCGGCCGCCCGGGCCCAGCAGGATGAGCGGGACCCCCATGGCGCGACCGGGCCCCCGGGCTCGTCGCGTCATGGGAAGACGCACCTACGGACCGGCAGGAAGAGCGTGATGCAAGTTCCCCTCTATCAAGCCAAGGCGGAGTTCTTCCGCATGCTCGGGCACCCGGCGCGCATCAGGGTGCTGGAACTGCTGCAGCACGGACCGGTCCAGGTCCGTGACCTGCTCGCGGACATCGAGATCGAGCCGTCCAGCCTCTCGCAGCAGCTGGCGGTCCTGCGGCGCGCGGGCATCGTGGTCTCCATCCGGGAGGGCTCGACCGTCAGCTACGCGCTCGCCGGCGGTGACGTGGCCGAACTGCTCCGGGCCGCCCGGCGCATCCTCACGGATCTGCTGGCCGGACGGAACGAGCTCCTCGCGGAGCTGCAGCAGTCCGGCGGCACCGCGCCGCCGGTGGCCGCGGCCGTCCGGCAGCCCGGCGGAGACGGCGCGCGCTGACGAGGGCCTCTGGACAAGGGGGCCGCGCGGTGCTGTCGTGGACATGACGGTGTTCCGGTGGTGCGGGGAACAGGAGCCGAACGTCATGCCGACACGTATGCGCCGTGCGACCGGCGCGCTGGTGGCCCTGGCGATCGCCGCTGCCGGCCTCGCGGCCCTGCCCGCCCCTGCGCACGCCGCCCCGGCACCGGTGTGCGCCCTGGCCTGCGACACCCTCGACCCCTCGAAGGCCCGGCAGGACACCTTCCCGGTCGCCGACCGCGTCATCAACGGGCGCCTGCTGCGGCTGCACGTCTCCGACCCGGACTCCATGGCCTGGGCGAGCATCGACCGGGCCGTCACGGGCGACGCCGTGTGGCTGGACCGCTCCTGGGACCGCGGCGCCACCTGGGAGCCCCTGCTCGGCAAGGCGACCGTGCCGGCGACCTGGACCGGTACGCGCACCCTCATGTACAACCTGACCGATCCGGTCGCCCACCGGCGCGGCTGGATCCGCGCCTGCGGCGACGCGGCGGCCGTCACCTGCACCGACTGGGCGTACCCGACCGTGTGCGACGGCGCCTCCTGCGACGGCGACGACCCCACCGGGGCGACCGGCGACGACCGGCCGGTGCCGGCGGCCACCCTGTCCGGGCGGACCATCGACCTGCACGTGGACCAGGCGCGCGGTACGGCCTGGGCCACGATCGCGCGGGGCGGCGCCGGCGACGAGGTCTGGCTGGACCGCTCCTGGGACGGCGGCGCGACGTGGCCCGAGGGCTCCTCCCTCGGCCGTACGGCCGTACCGGCGGGCGCGTCCGCCACGCGCACCGTCATGGTCGCCACCCGTGATCCGCGCGGCCTGCTGTACGGCGGCGCGGTGCGGGCCTGCGGGCGGGCGGCCGACCACCAGGAGGGCAGCTGCACGGCGTGGGCGCGGCCCGCCCCGACCCGGGCGCGGGCCGCGGCGGACGCGCTGATGGCGTCGTACCGGACCGACGAGGGCTGGTGGCGGAGCAGTTGGTGGAACTCGGCGGTCGCCCTCACCACGGTGGCCGAGTTCGCGCGCCGCACCGGCCGGCACGACTACGACTGGGCGATCGCCCGCACCTTCGAACAGAACAAGGGCGTCTTCCCGGCCGGCGCGCGCGGCTCCGACCCCGTCGAAGGGCACTTCATCAGCCGTGCGATCGACGACGCCGCCTGGTGGGCGGTGGCCTGGCTGACCGCGTACGACCTCACCCGTGAGCGGCGCTACCTGGACGAGGCCGTCACCATCACCTCCTATGTCCACGCCTACTGGGACCCGCGCACCTGCGGCGGCGGTGTGTGGTGGGACCGGGAGCGCACCTACAAGAACGCCGTCACCAACGGGCTGTACCTGTGGCTGACGACCGCCCTGCACCAGAGGCTGCCCGGCGACACCGTCTGGGGCGGCCGGTCCGCGGCGGCCGCGGACTGGTACCTGGGCAGCGGCCTGATCAACGCGGCCGGACTGGTCAACGACGGTCTGACGGCGGGCTGCGCCAACAACGGCCAGACCGTGTGGAGCTACAACCAGGGGCTGGCCATCGGCGCCTTCACCCAGCTGTGGCGCACCACCGGTGAGAGCCGGTACCTCGACATCGCCCGGCGCCTCGCCGACGCGGCCGTCTCCTCCCCGCTCCTGACCCGCGACGGCGTCCTGACCGAGTCCTGCGACATCGGCCCCGCGTCCTGCGACGACAACCAGAAGCAGTTCAAGGGGATCTTCGTCCGCCAGCTGGCCGACCTCGCCGACGCCACCGGCTCGGCCGCCTACCGCGCCTACCTCGCCCGCCAGGCCGACTCCGTCTGGGACCGGGACCGGGACTCCCTCAACCGGCTGGGCCAGCGCTGGGCCGGCACCGCCCCCAACCCGGCGGACTGGCGGACCCAGGCCAGCGCCCTGGAGGCCCTCACCGCGGTGGAGCCCAGAGGGTGAAACGGTCGTGAGGGGCCGGCTCGCCGAGGAACGCGCGGCCGAGGAGACGCCGGCCGCCGCCCTCGACCCGCAGGGGAGTCCGGCGCGGCGAACTTGGCCGCCGGCCCGGTGGCCGCACTCGTGGACCGCACCGGGGAACACGGTCCCGCAAGAGGAGGGGCGAGGGCGGCTGGCACCCCCTAGGGACGCGCGGTGTGGGTGATCCGCTTGCGGGCGGGTCGCCCGCCGTCCTGGTGGCGCAGCCGCACCTCGACGTACCCGTCGATGATCCGGGTCTCGAAGGAGGGCTGCGGGGCGGTGGCGGGACCGCTCACATTCCAGCCGTCCGAGAGCCGGAACACACTGCCGTGCCAGGGGCACCGCACACAACCGTCGGCGACCGTGCCCTCGGCCAGCGGCCCGGCGAGATGGCTGCACCGCTCGGCCAGCGCGTGGACCTGCCCGCCGGGCTCCCGCACGACGAGCACCGGCACGTCGTCGACGCTGCGCCGGACCGGCTCCCCGGCCGGGAAGTCGGCGACGGCCCCTACCCGGTGCCAGCCCTCGGTGACGACGTGCGGCACCTCCTCCGCGTGGTTGGCGCCGGACGCCTGCCGGTAGGCCAGATGGCCGCCCAGCATGCCCCCGACCCCGACCGCCGTCAGGCCGAGGAAGCCGTAGGCCCGGCCCGCCGCCTCGCGCCCCCGGACACGGCAGCCCAACGAGGTGGCGTACAGGCCGACGGCGGCGATGTTGGAGAGGGCGTGGGCCAGCCCCACGCGCTGCTGCTGCCGGTGCAGCTCGGCCCAGTCGACCCAGCCGGCGAGAGCTGCGGGCGCCGCGGCCACCAGCCCGAGCCCGACCAGCAGCCGGGACTCGCGCGAGCGGCCGGGGCGCAGGTCCAGGACCGCCGCCGACATCCAGCTGCCGATGGGCACCTGCACCATCAGCGGATGCAGCGGATGCCCCAGCCACCGGCCGTGCAGCACATCCCGGCCGCGCCCCAGGGGCAGGGCCCGCACCCCCGAGCGCAGCACCTCGATGACTTTGTCGGCCGCGGGCTCGCGCTCCAGGCGGTCCAGCAACGACACGACGCGGTTCCGTCCCGGTGGACGGCGTGGCGATTCGCTCATGCCGGCCCGGGTCCCCACCCGCGCGACGAGGCAAACGGGCGGTCGACCGTCCCCCGCGCGGCCGTCGGGCGGACCATGGGCTCAGAAGTGGCGCGCTGACCGCGACGACGGGTGATCATGATGTGGGTCGTGTACCGCGTGCCGGACCGCCGGGAGGACGGACGGCGCGCGGCGGTCCCGGCGCGTCCCCTGGCCGTCGTACGTCCCTTGCCGCATCGTGAACGGGTCGCCGACCTGTGGGAACGCCGTCATCGGCGGGGTGCGGACAGCGGTACGCGGGTGGGACGGGAAGAGGGGCGAGTGTGATGGGCCGAGCGAATCAGCGTCCGGCGCAGCCGGGTTTTCCGCAGGAGGCCGCCTCCGGCGCCAGCGGACTCATGGACCTGCTCGGCGTCGCCGCGGTGCTGCTCGAGGCCGACGGCCGGATCGACATGTGGAGCCCCCAGGCCGAGGCGCTGTTCGGTTACAGCAGGGCGGAGGCGGTCGGACAGTTCGCGGCCCCGCTGCTCATCGACCCGGAGCACCGCGCCGAGGCCCTCAGGCTGTTCGCCACGGTCATGGAGAGCGGTGAGGACTGGGCGGGCGTCTTTCCCGTCCGGCACAAGGACGGCGGCATCCGCCTGGTGGAGTTCCGCAACATGCGGCTGACGGACAGCCTCGGCGACCACTACGCGCTGGGACTCGCCACGGACCGGGCGACTCTGCGCCACGTGGAGCGCAAGGTCGCCCTGTCCAGCCAGCTCGTCACCCAGGCACCCATCGGGCTCGCGGTTCTCGACACCGAACTGCGCTACGTGGCCGTCAATCCCGCCCTGGCGGCGATGCACGGCGTCCTCGAGGCAGACCACATGGGCCGCGCCTACCGCGAGATCCTGCCCGGCGAGCCGTTCGCGGCCGCCGAGGCGCAGATGCGCGAGGTCCTGGAGACCGGCCGGCCCGTGGTCGACCGCCAGGTGGTCGGACGCACCCGGGCCCACCCGGACAGCGACCACGCCTGGGCCGTCTCCCTGTACCGCCTGGAGGACCACGCCGGGCAGGTCCTGGGCATCGCCAACGTCATCGTCGACGTCACCGACCGCTACGAGTCGGCGCGGGCGGCCGAGCGGGCGCAGCAGCGCCTGCGCATGATGGCCGAGGGCACGGCCCGAATCGGCACCACCCTGGAGGTCGAGCGGACCGCGCAGGAACTCGCCGACGTCCTCGTCCCCGGCCTCGCCGACATGATCGCCGTCGACATCGTCGACTCCCTGCTCCAGTCGGGACGCCCCGACACCGGCGACGGGCTCCCGCTGTTCCGCGCCCTGGCGGTCAAGACCGCCTATCCGACCGACGCCTCCGAGGCGATCATCCAGCCCGGCCACCTCACGACCTACCACGCCGACCATCCGGCCGCGCGCTGCTTCCGCACCCGGGAACCCCAGCTGATCGCCCACCTGGACGGAGCCGACCTCATCCGGGTCGCGGCCGACGACGAGGCCGCGCGGGTGCTCGCCCAGGCCGGTGTGCACACCGACATCGCGGTTCCGCTGATCGCCCGCGACGAGGTCATCGGCGTCATGGGCCTGACCCGGGCCCGCAACCCCCGGCCCTTCGACGACGACGACCTCACCCTCGCCTGCGAGCTGGCCTCGGCCGCCGCGCTCAGCATCGACAACGCGATCCTGCACCAGCACATCCGCAGCGCCGCCGAGACCCTCCAGCGCAGCCTGCTGCCGCAGCTCTCACCGCGCCACCCCGGCCTGGAGATCGCCGCCCGCTACCGGCCCGCGCAGGCGTTCAGCGAGGTCGGCGGCGACTGGTACGACATCATCCCCCTCGACGGCGACCGTACGGCCCTCGCCGTCGGCGACGTGATGGGCAGCGGCATCCCGGCCGCCACCGCCATGGGCCGGCTGCGCACCGCGACGTCCACGCTGGCGGACCTCGACCTCGACCCGGCCCGCATCCTCACCCACCTCGACAGGATCACCCAGGACCTGGACCCCTTCTTCGCCACCTGCGTGTACGCCGTGTACGACCCGTATCTGCACCTCCTGCACATCGCGTCCGCCGGGCATCTGCCGCCCGTGCTGGTGCCGGACGGGGGCCCGCCGAGACTTCTCGACCTGCCCTCGGGCACCCCGCTCGGGGTGGGCGGGGGCTCCTTCGAGACCACCACCGTCGCCCTCGAGCCCGGCGACCAGCTCGTGCTCTACACCGACGGGCTGGTCGAGACCCGCGACGATCCCATCGACGAGCGGCTGGCCCATCTGCAGCGCCTGCTGGAGGGCCCGCCCCGCAGCCCGGAGGACCGGTGCGACCGGCTCCTGCGCTCGCTCCGCAAGCCCTCCGACCACGACGACGTGGCCCTCCTCATCGCCCAGGCCACCCGCTGAAGGCGGCGTGACGGGCCCACCGCTCACTCGTCGACGGCGGTCCCGAACCGCGCGTCGGCGGGCGGCGCCGCCAGGGAACGCGGACCGTACGACCACGACCCCCGCGTGACCGGCCCGGCGGCCGACCCGGGGACGTGCCAGGCCGCCCCGTCGGCGCTGTTCTCGCCGGGCGCCGTGGCCAGCAGTCCGGCGCGGCCGTCACGGTCGGTGTCCGCGAACCGGACCTGCGCGCCGAAGCGGTCGCCCTTCTCCACCGTTCCGGGCACGTGCGCGGTGTTCTGGGTGAAGGAGACCGCACCGGTCGCGGTCAGCCCGCGGGCCGAGCCGCGCAGGACCACGACCGTGCCCGCGTCCCGTACGGTGCCGACGTCCTCGCCGGGCACCCCGACGGCGAGGTCCGCGAAGCCGTCCCCGTCGGCGTCGCCCAGCGACACGTCGTAGCCGAAGGCGTCGCCGAGTTCGGCGGTGCCCGGCACCCCGGGCGTGTACTGGGCCCACACCTGGTCGGGCGTGCCGTACAGGTCGGCGTCGGCGAAGCCCTGCGGACCGCCCAGGTACACGAGGACGGTGCCGCCGGTGAGCGGCTCGTACTCGTCCTCCAGCCGGTCCGGCCGCCCCGCGACCAGGTCGTCGTACCCGTCGTGGTCGATGTCCCCGGAGGCCGTCGCCGGGCCGCCGGGCAGGTCGCGGACGTAGGTGGGGCCGCCGGCCCCGCCGCGGTAGACGGCCGAGCGTCCCGTGCCGTCCTCCTCCAGGCTGCGGCCGGCGACGATCAGGTCGGCGTAGCCGTCGTCGTCGTAGTCGCCGGTGGTCAGCGACGCCGGCTGGATCCTCTCGTCGCCCGGCGCGCCGACCGTGTCGAGGCGGCCCGCCGGGCGCAGCGCGCCGGCGGCGTGGGTGAACAGGTGCGCGCCCTGCCGGTCGGCGACGGCGAGCATGTCGCCGGGTGTGGCGCCGCTCAGCCGCGCGGCGGCCACCGCGAGCCCGAACCCGGCGTCCGCACGGGGCGTGGCCGCCCCGAAGGCGACGCCGCCCGACGCCCTGAGCCCGGTGCGCGAGCCGAACAGGACGGTCGCCCGGCCCGCGTCCTTGACATCGCCGACGTCCTCGCCGGGTGCGGTCACGATCGCGTCGTCGTAGCCGTCGGCGTTCAGGTCCCTGCCGGCCACGGCCGCGCCGAAGCCGTCACCGGACTCGGCGCCGCCGGGCACACCGGGTGTGTTCTGCCCGAAGACCGCGGTGCGTGCCTCGCGTGCTCCGCCGGCCGTGCCGATGCCACGCGGCCCGCCGTACTGGACGGTGACGTAGCCGGCGTTCCCGCAGCCGCCGTCGGTCCCGGTCGGCGCCCCGATGAGGACGTCGGCGTACCCGTCGCCGTCGAAGTCGCTGCCGCGGTCGACGGCGCGCGTCCCGCCGGGCGTGCCCGCGTGTGCGCCCGGCGCCGCGGTGATCACCGCGCCCGTCAGGAGCAGGAAGGAGGCGGCGGCGACGGCCGCCGGGTTCCTGTGCGTCATGGTGTCTTCCCCTGGACTCGCACCTGTGTGGCCTGTGCGGGGGGTTGGACCCGCGAGAGGCTGTGAGAGTTGTAGCCGAGGGGGACGGGGTTCAGCCCCGCGGTTCGCGGCCACCGGTCCGCGTGGCCAGGGTGCGCTGCCGCGCCTGTTCGACCGCCCGGGTCAGCGCCTCGATGTCGTAGGCGCCCTGGTGGCGCAGGCCGTTGATGAAGAAGGTCGGGGTGCCCGACACTCCGCTCAGGTCCGCCGAGTCCACGTCCTCCGCGATCCGCCGCGCCCCCCGTTCCCGTTCGATGTCGTCGCGGAAGTGCGCCACGTCCAGACCCAGCTCCCGCGCGTAGTTCAGCAGGTCCCGTCCGGTGAGCGCGTCCTGATGCGTCAGCAGCAGATCGTGCATCTCCCAGAACTTGCCCTGCCGCGCGGCTGCCTCCGCGGCCTCCGCCGCCAGCTCGGCGTCGGGGTGCACGTCCGGCAGCGGCAGATGCCGCCACACGTAGCGGACGTCGGAGTCGGCGCCCAGCAGCTCGCGCACCACCTGCTCGGCCTGACCGCAGTAGGGGCACTCGTAGTCGCCGTACTCCACCACGGTCACGGCCGCGTCCGCAGGCCCGCGCACCCGGTCGTGCTGGGGGTCGACGGGCACCGCCAGATCCACCTGCGTCTCGGACGTGCCCAGCAGCGCACGCGCCCGGAGGTCCTCCGGCAGCAGTGCGATCGCCCCGGCGACCAGCCAGGTCAGCGCGAAGGCCACCAGCAGGGAGGTGAGGATGCCGATCCGGGCCTGCTCCAGCTCCTCGCCCTCGAACGCGATGGCCGCGATCAGCAGGGAGACGGTGAAGGCGGCCCCGGCGACGGCCCCGCCCACGGTGACCGAACCCCAGCCCACGTTGGGGCGCAGACGTCCGGCCGTCAGCAGCCGCGCGCCCGCCATGGAGCCGACGATCCCGATCAGTTTGCCCGCCGCGCAGCCCACCACGATGCCCAGGGTGACCGGCGAGGTGAACGCGTCGGCGAGCTTGGCGCCACTGAGTTCGATGCCCGCGTTGGCCAGGGCGAACAGCGGCACGATGCCGTAGCTCACCCAGGGCAGGAACTTCTGTTCCAGCCGCTCGTTGGGGGAGATCGCGGCGGCGAGCCCCTTCACGGCGTCGCGCTGCAGCTCCGGCGTGGGCTGCTCGCGGAAGGAACGGAACAGCCGGCTCGCCCGCTCCAGGTCGCTGCGCGGCGCCGGGTAGGCGACCACCAGGGCTCCCACGGCCAGCCCGGTGACCACGGGATCGACGCCCGCCTCGTACAGGGCGATCCAGACGAGCAGGGACAGCAGGGCGCAGTAGCTGCCTTTGCGGATGCCCGCCAGGCGCAGCACCTCGATGGCCAGCAGACCGCCGAACGCCACCAGCAGCGCGGGCACGTGGATGCCCTTGCTGTAGAAGACGGCGATCACCACCAGGGCGACCAGATCGTCCACCACGGAGATCGACAGCATGAAGGCGCGCAGTGCGGCCGGCAGCCGGCGGCCGAACACCGCGAGGATGCCCAGGGCGAAGGCCGTGTCCGTCGACATCGCCGTGCCCCAGCCGTGCACCGTGTCATGGCCGGCGTTGATCGCTACGTAGATCGCCGCGGGCACGACCATGCTGCCGAGCCCGGCCACCACGCAGAGCAGCACCCAGCGCCGGTCCCGCAGGTCGCCCATGTCGAACTCGCGGCGCGCCTCCAGGCCGACGACGAAGAAGAACAGGCTCATCAGCCCGGCGTTGATCCACTCGTGCAGGGGGAGCGCGAGGTGGTAGGTGTCGAATCCGATGGTGAAGGTCGCCCCCCACACCGCCTCGTAGGAGTGCGCGTCCACGTTGGCCCACAGCAGGGCCACCACGACGGCCGCGAGCAGCAGGGCGGCGCTGCCCGTCTCGGTCTGCACGAACGTCCGCCAGCGCGCCGGGGTCTGGCTGGACATCGTCTCGCTGGCATCACTGGACTCGTAGCCGCTCACCGGCCGATTATCGCCGCCGGACCGCCCGGGTACGGGGACGGCTTGCCCCGGTCCCGTGCGGCCCGGCGACGCTCACCCGGACGGCCGTCGCGGCCGGCGGTCAGGGCTGGGCGGTGAGCCGGAAGCTCTGGGCGGCCGAACCGTCGCACGGCCGCTGCACCAGCTGCACACCGTTCGCCGCTCCGCCGGACGTGCTCAGGCACTTGCCGCTGTGCCGGGCGGTGAAGTGGTAGGCGCCGTCCCCTTCGCGTACCGGCAGCCACTGCTGGTTGCCGCCTCCGCCGTACGCCCACAGCTGGACAGGCGCGTTGTCGGCGGTGGAGACGCCGGTGACGTCGACGACCTGGTTCGGGTTGCCGCGGATCGCGATGCGCGCGTGTCCGCCGTCGGTGGGCCGGAACTGGAACTGCTGGGCGAGGGTCCCGTTGCAGGTGTACTGCTGGACGGGCGTGCCGTTGGCCGTGGCGGCCGCCCGGGCGTCGACGCACGTCCCGGAGGCCTTGTCGCTCAGGCTGTACCACGCCGTCGGCGAGATGGGATCGGTGGGCGCCGGGCCGTCGGCGGCCCGGGCGAGCCACTTCAGGCCGTCGAGGAGGAAGCGGTTCTGGGTGGCGCTGGCGAACGTCGACGACAGGCGGGTGTCGGTGTCGTAGTTCATCGCGTTGTGCCCGAAGTTCGCGTACAGCATCCGGTACTGGGTGTTGGTCCACAGGATCGGGTAGTAGCCGCTGTACCAGGACTGGTTCGGGTCGGTGCCCAGCGGGAAGCTGCTGGGGTCGACGGAGGCCAGGATCTTGATGTCCGGGTTGGCGCGCAGATCGTTGGACCAGCTGTACCACTCACTGACGGCCGAGGTGAACGTGGCGGGCAGACCGGTGGTCGCGGGATGCGTGCGGTCCTCGGTGCGCAGCACCGCCGTGGTGGGTCCCCAGGTGTTCGACCTGAAGTTCCCGCTGCCGAGGAAGGAGTTGTAGAACCACGGCCAGGAGCCCGCGTCCGTGGTGAACGCCGAGACGTGGAAGCCCATCCAGCCCCCGCCGCCGCGCACGTACCGTTCGAACCCGGAGCGCTGGGCCGCCGTCTGCGGCGCGTCGTCGAGGAACAGGACGACCTGGTACTCGTTCACCCCGCCGTTCGCGAGCAGGTTCCAGTCGGTGGTCGCCCGGTAGGTGAAGCCGTTCTCGGCCCCCGCCTGCGGGAACCACTGGTTGGCCTCCTTGACGAAGTCGATGTGCGCGGCGTCCCAGGTGCCGTTGTAGAAGGCGATGACCTTGAAGGGGGCCGCCTGCGGGGCGGCGGACGCGGCGCCCGCCGGGGCGGTGAGCCCCCAGACGAGGGCCGGCAGGGCCAGCAGGCGGGCGGCGAGGTGCCGCCAGGGGACGGTACGGCGACGTCGGGGCCGGGCCGGCCGGGTGGGTCGGGGCATGTCTGCTCCTCCTGCCGCCGGGGCGGCGCGAGTCGGGGAGTGGGGGAGAGGAGGGGTGGGCCGCACGGTCAGCCGGTGTACTGGGCGAGGACGCGGGTGAACTCCCAGGGCTGCTGGGCCACCCCGGAGCAGCTGTCCGCGCCGCCGCCGGTGCACGGCCGGTCCCGGTTGACGGACCAGAACGTCAGCCGCGCCAGGTGCCGTTGCTGTGCGTAGGCGAGGATCGTCCGGAAGTCGGCGACGGTCACCGTCTCGTCGTTGTCCGTGATGCCGTTCATGGAGGAGATGCCGGTGTGCCGGTACGCCTGGTCGTCGCTGTAGCCGTACGCGTTCTTCACAGCTGTCTTGAGGCCCTCGGCCGCGCGGACGGTGAGCTGCCCCATGTTTTGGCCGGCGCCGCCGAAGTTGAACGGCATGATGGTCCAGCTGTCCACGGTCAGCCCGGACGCGGCGGCCTTGCCGATCAGGCTGCCGTCGGGCCCGTTCTGGCCGGTGCCGAAGGTGACGTACACCTTGATGCCGGGGTTGTTCGCCTTGACGGTCTTCAGGGCGTCGACCGTGCGCTGCTGCACGGTCGGGCTGTCGTAGGCGGCCGCCTCGATGTCGATGTCGATGGCCTTGAGCCGGTAGGCGTCGATGACCTTCTGGTAGGCGGCGGCGAGTTCGCCCGCGCTGGCGCAGGAGCTCTCCAACTTGTTGCCGCTCCAGCCGCCGAAGGACGGGATGACGTCGCCGCCGGCGCCGCGCACCGCGTTGATCGTCTGCTGGTCGACGCCGCCCGTCAGCGGACGGCCGCCGTCCCACTGCGGGTTGCAGTAGCCGTTGCTGAGGACGAACGCGAGGGTGAACCACTTGACGCCGGTCGCGTTCATCACGGTGGTGGGGTTCGGCGGGTCGCCCCAGCCGTTGTAGAGGTACGGGGCGACGGCCATCGTGCCCGGCCCGGGTGCCGGGGTGTCGGCTCCGGGAGCGGTCCACTTCTGCTGTGCGGCGCCGGTGCAGCTCCAGATCTGCACCGGGGTCCCGTTGGCGGAGCTCGCGCCTTTCGCGTCGAGGCACTTGTTCGCCTGCGGATTGACGATGTCGCGGGCGGTGGTCACGTTCCAGCGCTGGGCGGCGCTGCCGTTGCAGTCCCACAGCTGGACCCGGGTGCCGTCGGCCGTGCCGGCGGACGCGACGTCCAGGCACTTGCCGAGCGCGCGGATGGTGCCGTCGGAACCGACGTTCCACTGCTGGGCGGCGGTGCCGTTGCAGTCGTAGAGCTGTACGGCGGTGCCGTTGGCGGTGGCCGCTCCGGCCACGTCCAGACACTTGCCGCCGAGGCCGGTGATCTGCCCGGTGGCCTGGGCGGCGGCGTGCGCGGGGAGGGAGGTGAGCGGGGCGAGCAGGAGGGCGGCGAGGGCCGTGCCGACCGCGCCGCGCCTCGCGGGCCTGGGGAGGGGGGAAGGAGAGGCCATTCGGTGTCCTGTTCTGTCGTCGGCGGTCGGAGCGCCTCACGGCTCGTCCACGACCGCGTCGGGAGGGCAGGCGAGCGCGCTCAGGCGCGAGCATGCTCATGACAGCCAGGAAGTGGGGGCTGTGAAGTCGTCGACCGCTGAACGAGGGTGGGGGAAAACAGGGTTACTTCACACCGTGAATTTAAGGAGCCACGGAAAACCCCTGTCAAGACATCGGACCGGGTTTGGTCCAGTCCAATGTGCAGAGGTGCTCCGGGGCGTCCGGGAGGGGTTCGTCCGAGGTGTCCCCAAGAGTCCTCGCCGGCTCACCCCTCCGAACCGGCGGCGACCGCGGGTGCGTCGACGTCGGCGGTGAACGCGCGCAGGATGCGGGTCAGGTCGGCCGGAGCGGCCGCGAGCCGGACCAGCCGGCCCTCGTCGTCCAGTTCGGCGATGTCCCAGTTGCTCGGCACGGTGTCGCCGTCGCCGCCGCGCGGCCGCCGCACGGTCCTGAGGGCAAGCCGCTCCACCGGGATCGGCCGCGCCGCGAACCGGCCCGGACCCGAGTGGGGGAGCACGGCGGGCGCCCCGTCCCCGAGGACGATGTGGGTGCCGAAGCCGTGCGGGTTGTACTCGGTGGACTCCAGGAACCGGGCGGGCAGGAAGACGTCCTCGTCAACTGCGTCCCCCGGCGCCGCGAGATCCGACCCGGGTGCGTGGAGGCGCGTCGCGCGCCAGGCCCGGACGAACAGGGCGAGCGTGGCCGCCGATCCGATGCCCGCCCACGCGACGCCTCCCGCAGAGCCCGGCACCAGGGCCGGATGCGCGTAGCAGTACGGTAGCGACCACACGGCCGTACCGACGAGGGCACCGGCGAACGGGAGCGGCGACGGCAGGACTTCGTCGGCGGGCCGACGGCGCGCGCGCAGGCGCAGCACGACGAGAGCGCCCGGGTAGCCGGCGGCGAGCGCGCAGAGCGCGGCCATCACGGAGACCTCTCCGGCGGCGGGGAAGTGCTCGCGCCACACGTGGTGTTCACCTACGACTTCCCGCACCTGCCCACGCCAGACGGTCAGTTCGACGCGGTCACCCGCCCGGAAGCCGCCGGCCCCCTCCTTCGACACCGGGACCCGGTCCACCGGCCGCGCGTCGGCGAAGTACACCCAGCTCCGGCCCTTCCCCTGAGCCACCTCGGTGCGCGTGACCACGGCCGGCAGGGTCGTGAGGCAGTCCTCGTCGCGCCCCGCGGTCTCCGCGGCGCACGGGACGGCCGACGTCCACGCCGACTTCTCCGCCGCCACCACCGGGACGAACCACGCGGCCGACGCGGCACCCGCGAGGAACAGGACGCACAGGAAGCCAGGGAGCCCGATGCCGCGCCCGGCCGTGCCCTTGGAGATCACGGCGAGATGGTCCGACTCCGGTGTGCCGTGCTGCCGGTGCAGCGCGCGCAGCGCCTCCACGGTCGCGTCGAAGGCGGGCCGGTCCTCGGCGGACGCGCTCGTCGGCAGCGGGAGACGCCAGGTGCGTCCGCCGCGGGTGACGACGTGGACGCGGTAGATCTCGCCGTGACGCACGTACCGCACCCGCACCCGCACATCGGCGACGTCCGCCCAGGGCTCGCTGCGGCGGTGCAGCAACGTCCGGTACGACAGCCCGCTCGCGTCGGCGTGCACCCGGACGACGAGACCGTACGCTCCCGCGACACCGAGCGACGCGAGCACGCATCCTGCGAGGACCCACCCGTCGGGGACCACACCCGCACCCGCCACGCGGGCCACGGCGAGGACCAGCCCGGCCGCGCCGAGCCCGACGAAGAACCAGGGGAGCCGCCTCGACCGGGTACGGCACGTCACTTCAGGCACGCTGCTCATGCGCCGCAGCGTGCCACCGCCCGGCCCACACCCGCTTGTCCGGCCCACGGCAGCGTTGGGGTCGGCGATGTTGCCGGGTCGGTACGCCTGCGCGGTGGGCGGCGGATCAGGTCGGTCGGGCCGAGCTTCATGACGCGAACACAATGGGCCTGGCCGGGCGTCACGGTGCTTCGGTGCCCAGACTGGTCCGCGGAATTCGACGACCGGTGACAGCGTCGATGAACACATCGCTGCTCTCGATGCCGATCATCCACACAGGGCGCCACCCTCGGTCAGTGACGTGTTGCGCGAGCAGCACCGCACCTTGCGTCGTCCGCCCTGAGTACTGGTGAGCCAGTCGCGCGGCCTCGCCCTCAGTGACAACGACCTTGGGCAGGTCCGGGTCCTTCACGGCACGGGCACTGAAGTTCATGATGCGGCCGGCCGAGGTCACCGTCATGCTCAGCCGCATGGGCATCATCACTCCCGCCGTGTACCTGCGATAGCTCAACATGTAGACAGCGGTCTCGCCCGCTCCGCTCATGCGGACCTTCCGTTCCGCGCCGCGGACCTCCTCCGGGAACCAGCGCTCGGCGAAACGAGTGCCGACGGCTGCGGCCTGGCCCATGCTCAGTGATCCCGCTTCCGCCCGATTGTCCTTGAAGGCCGCTTGGACCAGCTTCTTCTCGGGCCACCAACCGGAGATGTCACCGAGATCGGTCGATGCCGTCACGAGATAGCGCCCGTCTCGCGTCTCGCTCACGACTTCCCGGACGGGGGTCTTCGCTCCGAACACATCCGTGGCCGCTTCCGTGATCCAGGCGTCGGAACCCTCCAGCGCACGCGCTTGCGTCTTGACGCCGTCGCGTTCCGACAGTGGAACATACGATTCCACGGAGGTCTGGAACACGCCGGTCAAGACCATGGCCCCCACCGCTGCAAGCCCTCCACCCCAGAGGACGTCACTCTTCCCCCATCGTGCTTCCTGCCCGCGGGACCGCAACAAGACAACTCCACCTGCCGCCCCGATCAGTGCTCCCGTCGCGTTGGCGACGAGGTCGGTGGAACTGCATGCGCGCCCCATCGTCCCTTCCGACTGGATCAGTTCGATGAGGCCGCTGGAGAGGACCGCCACTGCGACGACCGTCAAGGGACGCCGGAAGACGAGCATGGCGAAGAAGGGTGCGGGGGCAAACAGGGCGACATTCAGCAGCGCGCTTGAGGAGAGGAACAACTGAGGGAACGGCGAGCTTACGTCGCAGATGGCTCCTTGGCCGACGGGCCCGCCGTCGGTCGGCAGGAGTGTCACGGCGCAGACGCCTGCAACGCTGACGGCACACAGCAAGCGTATGGTGACTGGCTTTTGCCGTACTCGAGCGAGCAGCCCCACAGGCAGCGCCAAGATCAGTGCGAGCACTCCGAATGAGAGAAGCAGGCCAGGAATGGCTTCGATGGACGCGTCGATCAAGTGAGCGACCCTTTCACGGCAGGACAGAGCACGGGCAGGGGAGGGCCCCGCTCAGCGTGCCCCTCCCCGACGAGATCACGACGAATCAGCAGAAGCTGACGTGCGGCGTGTAGTACTGACCCGTGGACGCAACCATCAGGCCCACCGCATCGCAGTCCGGGGCGTAGCGGGCTATGGACTTGGCTCCGAAGGAGTGCGAAATCGTCTGACCTGCCGACGCCGACTTCTGCGGGCTTGAGAAGGCAGCCTGTTCCGTGGACATCTTCAAAGTGGCGGTCACCTTACTGCCACCGGTTTTCTTGTACTTCGTAGCACCGTAGAAGACGCTCGAGTTGCCAGAGACGACTGAGCCGTTCTGGGCCTCGAAGTACAGGGTGCCGTTGCTCAACGTGGTGCTGGTAGTTCCCCCGGTGCCGGCGAAGGCGGCGGCGCCGCCTCCAAGTGCCAGCGACACGGACACGGCAGCGGTGGTCAAGACGCGGCCGATAACCATGGCAAGGTCCTCTCATTGCAGAGCTGCCGCCTGTGGCGGCAGCTTTCGATCAATATCAGCACGTTCTTGATCTTGATAGACTACCGTCCGGTAACTTGTGATGATCCTGTGACCAATGATGTACCGCTGATGTCAACGGGACTGGCACGTAGCGGAGTTGAAGTCCGCAGGCTGACCGGCACGGGCTCGACCGCGGCGTCTGCGGGCCGCACTGCCCTGTGAGTGCACGACTTCGCCTCGGCCCGCCCCGCGCGTCCACCGGCGTCCAGTTCGCAGCCTGTACGCAGACGCCGGCCGGGCCCGCCTCGTCGAGGTGCGGCGCAGCCCCGCCGTCGCGCGCGCCTCCCGGCCGACCTCGCGACGAGGAGGCCGAGAAGCCGCGCGGTCTGCTCGCCCATGTCGCCCGGACCGCACGGTGGGAGCCGGTGGCACCGGACGAGATGAGGTGCCGAGCCCCGCCCGACCGGGAGTCCGGCCTGATCGATGGGATGCTCCCTATAGGGCCGGTCGACCCATGCGGGCTCCGGCCGTGCGTGCGACGTTGGATACAGCACCATCGCGCACCACCGCGAGGAAGGGCGACGGCCATGCGAGCGCACGTCGGAGATCAACTCGTCATCGAGAGCCCGTCCACCGGCGCCGCGCGGCGCGACGGCGAGATCGTCGGACTGCACCACGAGGACGGGACGCCCCCGTACGACGTGCGCTGGTCGGACACGGACGAGGTGACCCTCGTCTTCCCCGGCCCCGACGCGCACGTCCACCACCCCTACCCCGAAGCGTCGGACGCCCCCGCCGGCCCGGAGCCCACCGTGAGCGAGCCCGCTGCCGCGCCACGGGAGAGGACCCCCAACCCCGGCGACATGGGCCGGCGTCTGGTCGCCGAGCGCCGCCGGCACGGGCTCAGCCGTGAGGAGACGGCCGCACGGGCCCGTATGTCCCCGGACTACCTGGCCTACCTGGAGGAACACCCGGCCGACCCGACCGCGGCCACTCTCACCCGCCTCGCCGACGTCCTCGGCACCACGGCGACCGCACTGCGCGGCGGAGGCATGGACCTGCCGCCCGGCCAGGGCCACGCCCTGCTCCATCCCGGGGTGCGCGAGCTGGACCCGGACGAGTGCCGCACCCTGCTGTCCACGCACGGAGTGGGGCGTGTCGGGGCGACGGAGTCCGACGGCCGCCCGGCGATCGTCCCGGTCAACTACGAGATCGTCGACGACATGATCGCCTTCCGGACGGAACCGGCCTCCGTCGCGGCCGCGGCCGTCGGGAAGGAGGTCGCCTTCGAGGTGGACCACGTGGACGAGACCATGAGCCAGGGCTGGAGCGTGCTGGCGGTGGGACCCGCGAGCGCGGTCACGGACCCGGACACCGCCCGCCGGCTCACCGAGCGCGCCCACTCCGCGCCCTGGGTGGGCGGGGAACGCGCGTTGTGGGTCATGCTCCGGCCCGCACGGCTCACAGGCCGCCGTATCACCCCCGCCGACCGGCAGGACGCCGGCGCCCGCTGAGGCACCGGCCCCGCCCCGGCGGCGTCGCGCTCCCACGTCCGTCTCCGGCGCTCGGTCGCGGGGGCGCCCGCGCGGTGCGGCGGTGAAGGCAGAGGTCCCTGTGAGCAGCCGACCGCCGTACGGGCCTGGCGGACGCCCGCCCACGGGGGCGCGGGGCGCCGGGAGGAGCCCGGCCGCGACGGTGCCGAGTCGGCGGCGGCCGACCCGGACGACGCACTGCGCGAGGCCCTCCGGGAGAACCCCGGCGTGGAGGTCCACCGCCGCGCCGTCCAGGGTCCGCCCCACCGCGTCCTCACGGAGGAGTCGGCGGACGCCGACCTGATCGTCGTGGACGCCGTGCGCGGACACGGCCACCCCGGCCCGCAGCTGGGCCGCACCGCCCCACGCCCTGCCGCACCTTTCACGCTGCCCCGTCGCCGTCATTCCCGAGGCGGTCCGAGACACCCCCTGCGAGCCGCGTGCTGTGCCTGACGCTCCGTCATGTCAGCTTTTGGGCGCGGCATGTCCACCCTCGGCAGGCCCAACGGGCCGACCCGATAGGGCCGTTCAGTCCCTCGGATGCCCCCTTCGGCACCGCGCCACGTCATGTCTCCACCGCGACAGTGGAGGACGTCAACGGCGCATCCGTCCCGAGGGGGATGAAGATCATGGCAGTGCACGATCCGTCACACCGGCACCTCGGTTTCCGCTTCCCGGCCGCACGCGTGGCCGCCACCGCCGAGGAGGCGGCCGGCACCACGGCCGCGAGCGCGTACGTCCTCGCCGGACTGCGGCTGCTGACCGGCTTCGTCTTCCTGTGGGCCTTCCTCGACAAGACCTTCGGCCTCGGCTACGCCACCCCGTCCGGCAAGGGCTGGACCGACGGGGGCTCGCCGACACGCGGCTTCCTCGGTTCGGTCGCCGTCGGCCCGCTGGAGTCGGCCTTCCACTCCTGGGCCGGTGACGCCTGGGCGGACTGGCTGTTCATGCTCGGGCTCCTCGGCGTCGGTACGGCCCTCGTCCTGGGCGTCGCACTGCGGCCCGCCGCCGTCGCGGGCGCCGTGATGATGGCCCTGATGTGGATGGCCGAGTGGCCTCCCGCCCGGCACCTGTCCGACGGGTCGCCGAGCATGTCGACCAATCCCTTCGCCGACTACCACGTGGTGTACGCCGTGGTCCTGATCGCGCTCGCCGCCGCGGGGTCCGGCGCCGTCTGGGGGCTCGGCGACGCCTGGGCCCGGCTGCCGTTCGTCGGCCGTCACCGCTGGCTGCGCTGAGCGGAGGGGGCCGTTGGGCCGGTCGGCCCCGGCCGGGGGACCAGCGGCCCCTGCCCCCGCGGCCCCGCACGGCCGACGCTGGGATCAGAGATCCGATCAGGAGGCAGCATCATGGTCCGCACCGTTGTCGCAGGTCTGGACGGTTCGCCCGAGAGCCGGTCCGCGACCGAGTGGGCGGCCCGCGAGGCGCGGCTGCGCGGACTGCCGTTGAAGATCGTCCATGTCTGGGAGCCCGTCCCCGAGCCCATGGCCCAGGCCCCGCTCCTCGGTGCCGAGACGCAGCAGCACTGGACCGAGCGGGTTCCGCGCGAGGCCGCCGACGCGATCCGGCTGCGCCACCCCGGTATGGAGCTGGCCGTCGAGCAACGCACGGGCGACGCCGCCGGCACCCTGCTGGACGCGGCGGAGAACGCCGAACTGCTGGTGCTCGGCTCGCGCGGGCTGAGCGGGCTCGGCGGGTTCATGGTCGGTTCCGTCGGACTCGCGGTGGTCGCCCGCGCGGAACATCCCGTCGTCCTCGTCCGGGCCGGTGAACACACCGCCGACGAGCACGAGCCGGACGCGGAGGGCCTGCCGTCGACGGAGACCGTCTACCGGCCCGTCGTCCTCGGGCTCGACGCGGCGAGCCCCGACGGGACGCTGATCCAGTTCGCGTTCGAGGAGGCCGCCCGCCGCGGGACCCGCCTGCGCGTCCTCCACGGCTGGAACCTCCCGCCGTACTACGTCTACGGCCTGTCCGTCGACATCGAGCTGCACGACGAGGTCGTCCGGCAGCAGGCCGTCCTGCTCGCCGATGTCCTCGAACCCTGGCGTCAGAAGTTCCCCGACGTCGAGGTGATCGAGGAAGTCCCCGCCGGCAGCCCCGGAGCACGGCTCGTTGACGTCTCCCGTGAGGCGTCCCTCGTGGTCGTCGGCCGCCGCATCCGCCGCCGCCCGTTCGGCGCGCACATCGGCCCGGTGACCCACGCCGTCCTCCACCACGCCGTGGCACCGGTCGCCGTGGTCCCGCACCACTGACGGACGGACACGGACCGGAACCCGCCGGCCGCTCCCCGACCCGGGACGCGGCGAACTCGAACAGCAGGGGGAGCGATGAAGGACGACACACTCGGCCGGTCCGCCACCCACGCCCTCCTGGCGGACGGCACCACCGTGTGCGTCCGCCCGGTACGGCCGGCCGACCACGAACGGATCCGCGCCCTGTACGACGCCATGTCCCCGGAGAACCTGCGCCTGAGGTTCTTCACCGCCGCCCCGGGCTCCGCCGGGACCGCCGCCGACCGGGCCTGCGGCGCACCCCGCCCCGGACACCTGGCCCTGCTGGCCGAGACCGGGGGACAGCTCGTCGGCCTCGCCGAGTACGACGCGCCGGATGCCCCGGACGCGGACACCGCCGAGGTCTCCCTCGCGGTCGCCGACCACCTGCACCACCGGGGCATCGGCACCCTCCTCGTCGAACACCTCGTCTCCGCCGCCCGCGCCGCCGGCATCACCACGTTCACCGCCGAGGCGCTCAGCGAGAACCACGAGGTGCTGCGGCTCTTCGCCCGCCTCGGCCTGCGCACCGCCCGCCACTTCGACGGCCCCGAAGTGCGCTGCACCATCGCCCTCGACCAGAGCGACACCTACCTGACCGCCGTGGAGGAACGCGCCCGCACCGCCGACGTCGTCAGCCTCGACCCCCTGCTGCGTCCTCGGACCGTCGCCGTGATCGGCGCCGGGCGCAGGCCGGGCTCGGCCGGCCGGGCGATCCTGCACCAGCTGCGCTCCGGCGGCCGCGCGGGCCGCCTGTTCGCCGTGCACCCCGCCGTCCGCTCGATCCTCGGCGTCCCCTGCCACCCCACCGTCGACGCGCTGCCCGCGACACCCGACCTCGCGGTGCTCGCCGTCCCCGCCGCCGAGGTCCCCGCGGCCGCCGAGGAGTGCGGCAAGGCAGGCGTACGGGCGCTCGTCGTCGTCACGGGCGGGCTGGACGCCGGGCAGGGCCGCGACCTGCTGGACACCTGCCGGTCCCACGGGATGCGGCTGGTCGGCCCCAACTGCCTCGGCCTCGCGAACACCGACCCCGGACAGCGTCTGTACGCCACGTGCGCCGCGCGCCCCCCGAGCCCCGGCACGGCCGGTGTCGCCGTGCAGTCCGGCGGGGTGGGCATCGCCCTGCTCGACGGGCTGTCCCGGCTCGGCATCGGCGTCTCCTCCTTCGCCTCCCTGGGCGACAAGTACGACGTCAGCGGCAACGACATGCTCCAGTGGTGGGAGAGCGACGGCCGCACCGACCTCGCCCTGCTGCACCTGGAGTCCTTCGGCAGCCCCCGCGCCTTCTCCCGCACCGCCCGGCGCGTGACCCGCCGGATGCCGGTCCTGACCGTCGACGCCGGCCGCACCGAGGCCGGCCGGCGCGCCGCCGCCTCCCACACCGCGGCCGCCGCCACCCGCACCATGACGCGGGCCGCCCTGTTCACGCAGGCCGGCGTCACGGCGACCCACTCCTGCGGCGAACTCCTCGAAGCCGCCGCCCTGCTGCACTCCCAGCCCCTGCCGGCCGGACCGCGCGTCGCGATCGTCACCAACGCGGGCGGCGCCGGCGTCCTCACCGCCGACGCCTGCGCGGAATCCGGACTCCAGCTCCCCGAACCCACCCCGGACCTGGCGGCCGGCCTTCTCGCCGCCCTGCCCGCCGGGGCCGTCGCCGGCAACCCCGTCGACACCGGCGCCGCCGTCACCGAGGACCAGCTCACCACCTGCGTGGACCGGCTGGTGCGCCACCGTGCCGTGGACGCGGTCGTCGTCGCCCTCGTCCCCACGGCGCTCGCCGCCGCCACCGGGGACGACCCCGTGCGGGCCCTCACCCGGTCCGGACGGCGGTCCAAGCCCGTCGTCGCCGTCCGCCTCGAACAGGCCCTGCCCGTCGAACTGCTGCCCGCCGCCGACGGCGCCACCGTCCCGTCCTACGCCGAACCCCAGGCGGCCGCCCGCGCCCTGGCCCACGCCGCCCGTCGCGCCGCCTGGCTCGCCCGCCCCGTCGGCACGGTCCCCGACCTCGACGGCGTCGAGACCGGCCGGGCCCGTACCGTCGCCGACGCCTTCCTCACCCGCCACCCGGACGGCGGCCTGCTGCACCCGCGCGAGTGCGCCGAACTCCTCGGCTGCTACGGCATACCGCAGGCGCCCTGGGCCTGGGCCGAGACCGAGGACGACGCCGTGCTCGCCGCCGAGCGGCTGCGCGGCTTCGACGGGCGCGTCGTGATGAAGGGGTATTGGCCCGGCCTGGTGCACAAGAGCGCCGCACACGCCGTCCATCTCGACCTGCGCGGCGACTCCCAGGTCCGGGCCGCCTTCCGCGACCTGGAGACTCGCTTCGCCGGGCTGCTGGAGGGCGTCCTCGTCCAGCCGCTCGCCGACCGCGGCACCGAACTCTTCGCCGGGGTCGTGCGGGACGAGGTCTTCGGCCCGCTCGTCCTGTTCGGGCTCGGCGGCACCGCCACCGACGTCCTCGCCGACCACGCGGCCCGCCTCGCCCCGCTCACCGACCACGACGTGCACGACCTGATCACGTCGCCCCGCTGCGCGCCGCTCCTCCTCGGGGCGGACGGCGCCCGGCCCGTCGACCTCCCCGCGCTCGAACAACTGCTGCTGCGCCTGTCCCGGATGGCGGCCGACCTGCCGCAGCTGGCCGAGACCGATCTCAACCCCGTGCTCGCGACACCGGGCGGCGTCACCGTGCTCGACGCACGGGTGCGCCTGGTGCCCCACGGGCCCCACGATCCGTATCTGCGCCGACTCCGCTGAGGAGGCCCCCCATGAAGCACGACAAGGTCGGCTCGGTCATGACGACGGACGTCGTCCGCGCCGAGTACGGCACCCCGTTCAAGGAGGTGGCCCGGCTGCTCGGCGGACACCGCATCAGCGGCCTCCCGGTCGTGGACGACGACGAGATGGTCCTCGGCGTCCTCTCCGAGACCGACCTGATGGCCCGCCAGGCCGCCACGCCGGGCCCGCCCGGCACCGGGAGCCGGTTCGGCCTCGACCGGCTGACCCGCGCCGGACGCCGGCGCGCCGCGAAGGCCGGGGCCCGCACCGCCGGGCAGCTGATGACCGAACCCCCGGTCACCGTGTACGCCGAGGACACCATCGTCGAGGCGGCCAGGACCATGGCACGGCACCGTGTGGAACGGCTGCCCGTCCTGGACGAGGAGGACCGCCTCGTCGGCATCGTCACCCGCCGGGACCTGCTCCAGGTCTTCCTGCGGCCGGACGCGGACATCCGCGCCGAGGTCGTCGACGAGGTGCTGGTGCGTGCCCTGTGGCTGCCGCCGGGCAGCATCACGGTCGCCGTCGTGGAGGGCGTGGTCATGCTGGCCGGCCATATGGAGCGCAGGAGCGAGACGGAGATCGCATTGTCGATGACCCGTCAGATCGATGGCGTGGTGGGCGTCGTGAACAAGCTGTCCTACCGGCTGGACGACGCGCACACCCGCCCCGAGGAACCGTCACCGTACGGCGTCGCCGACCACGGGTGGCGCCGGCCGTGACCCGAGAGGACGAAGGAGGGCCGAGTGCCATGATCGCCAAAGTGCTCGTCGCCTACGGGACGACGAACGGGTCGACGGCGCGGATCGCCGAGACCGTCGCCGAGGTGCTGGGCAAGGAGGGCCTCACCGCCGAGGCGCTGCCAGCCCGCACCGTCGGGAGTGTGCGGGGCTACGACGCCGTCGTGGTCGGCGGCGGGCTGTACGCCGGACGCTGGCACAAGGACGCCCGCCGGTTCGTCCGGCGGCACCGCGAGGACCTGGCCGCCCGTCCGGTGTGGCTGTTCAGCAGCGGCCCGCTGGACCCGTCGGCCTCCGAGCGCGACATCCCGCCGGTGCCGGGGGTGCTACGGGCCATGGCCCGGCTGGACGCCCAGGGGCACATCACCTTCGGAGGCTGCCTGCAGGAGGGTGCCCGGGGCCGCGTCGCCCGGATGATCCTGAGCAGCGGGAAGGGAGGCGACTTCCGCGACTTCGACAGGATCGAGGACTGGGCCCGCTCGGTCGCAGCGGACCTCACGGCCGACGTGCGGGCGGAACGGCTGTGAGCGTCAGGCGGTGTCCGCGTCGTACGTCGCGCGGTGGGCAGAACACGCACGACCTGCCCACCGCCACGGCGACGAGCTGATCGGCGAACTCGCCCACGAGGGCATCGTCCGCGTGCCGTTCCTCCCCCTCGGTGGCTTCAGCCCGCCGCAGGCCTCCGCGCTCACGGCCGTGGCCGCCCGGCTGGACGCGACCCCGATGTCCGTCGTCCTCGCCCGGCTGCTGCGGCGGTCGCCGGACATCCTGCTGATCGCCGGCACCTCGTCGGTGGCGCTTCTGCGCGAGAACATGGCGGGAACGGGTCTCACGCCCTCGACGCGGACATCCCGGCCGCGTTCTGGACCGCGCTGCGCGCGGAGGGCCTGATCGCCGAGACCGCTCCCGTGCCGGGTGCCTGACCCCTGGCATCCGTTTCGACGACCGGAGTACGACCATGACCACGAGCACGACCGCGACCATCGACCTCCCCGTGCCGGGCGCCACCGTCTGGCAGCTGATCGGCGGCTTCGGCGCCCTGCCGGACTGGCTGCCGTACATCCCCGTCTGCGAGCTCAAGGAGGGCGGCCGCGTCCGCGTCCTGCGGAACGAGGAGGGCGGCGTCATCGTCGAACGCCTGGTGCGGTTCGACGACGACGCGCGCAGCTACACCTACTCGATCGTGGACGCGCCCTTCCCCGTGACCGGATACCGCTCCACCCTCACCGTGCACGACGTGGACGGCAACGGATCACGCGTCGAGTGGTCCGGGACCTTCACCCCGGCCGGGGTGAGCGAGGAGGAGGCGGCCGCCCTGTTCCAGGGCATCTACCGCGACGGCCTGGCGGCGCTGCGGCAGACGCTCGGCGCGTGAGGGGAGCGCCGGAGCCTCAGCCGCGGAACTCCGGCTGCCGCTCCGGCGAGGCCGCCGCCAGCGCTTCCTGGATCTCCTTGACCCCGCCCCGCAGGCCGTAGACGGGGGTGCCGGGCTGCTGGCGCCAGGAGTCGTCCAGACCGCCGGCGTCGATGGCGTCGAAGCCCAGCTCCTCGACCAGCGCCAGCACCTTGCGCTTGGCCGCCTCGTCGTCGCCCGCCACCGGCAGCGCCCTCCGGTCGGGGGCGCCCTCGGGCCGGGCGCCGTCGAGGACGTCCTGGGCGTAGATGCCGTTGAACGCCTTGATCACCGGGTGCCCGAGGTGACGCTCCGTCCAGCGGCTCTCCGTCAGACCCTCGTCCTCGATCCCGGCGATCCGCCCGTCACGCTGCGGGTAGTAGTTGCCGGTGTCGATGACCGCCACGCCGTCGGCCGCCCCGTCCAGCAGACCGGAGGGCAGCTGCGGGACCGCCTTGAGCGGGACGGTGACGACGACGATGTCGGCGTCCCGAGCCGCCTCCGCCGCGGGCACCGGAGTGGCCCCGGTCTCGTCGGCGAGGTCCGTCAAGGTCTCGGGGCCACGGGAGTTGGCGACCGAGACGTCGTGCCCGAGCGCGGTGAGGCGACGTGTGAGGTTGCCGCCGATGTTGCCGGCGCCGATGATGCCGATCTTCATGACATGCCTTCCGTCACAATAAAGTCCTGACCACGGCACCAACCTGCCTTCCCGGAGGCCTATTCCGGCACTTCGGGGGGCGGGGGCCGTCGCTCGCCTGTGAGCACCTGCGGGCGACCGGTTCCGGCCACGGACCGAGCCGCCACCCGCTCGACGGTGCGCCGCCGAGGGGCATGCCGCACCTCGAAACGCCGCCCGAGCCGGGCTTTCACCCGTCCGGACGCGCTCCGGTTTCTGACGGCCGAGCGCTCCGGCAACATCCCGGGGGGCCCCGACGCATCTGGTCGGCGCGCCCCACATCCACGGGACCCGGTGCGCGATCAGATCGAACTCGTCGAGCACACCGCCCCCGACGCGTGAAGCGCCGGGCGGTTCTCGTCCGCCCGGCGCTCCCCACCTGTCATCGCTCAGCGAGCGGCCAGCAGCTCCAGCGTGTCGATCACCCGGTGGGAGAAGCCCCACTCGTTGTCGTACCAGGCGACCACCTTGATGTGGCGGCCGTCGACGCGGGTCAGGGCCGAGTCGAAGATCGAGGAGGCGGGGTTGCCCGTGATGTCGGAGGACACCAGCGGGTCCTCGGAGTACTCCAGGACACCGGCGAGCGGGCCCTCGGCCGCGGCGCGGTAGGCGGCGAGCACGTCCTCACGGGTCACGTCCCGCGCGACCGTCGTGTTCAGCTCGACGATCGAACCCACCGGCACCGGCACCCGGATCGAGTCGCCGGACAGCTTGCCGTCGAGGTCCGGCAGGACCAGGCCGATCGCCTTGGCGGCGCCGGTCGTCGTCGGGACGATGTTGACGCCGGCGGCGCGGGCGCGCCGGGCGTCGCGGTGCGGACCGTCCTGGAGGTTCTGCTCCTGGGTGTAGGCGTGCACCGTCGTCATGAAGCCGTGCTCGATCCCGGCGAGCTCGTGCAGCACCTTGGCCAGCGGCGCGAGCGCGTTCGTGGTGCACGAGGCGTTCGAGACGATGGTGTGCAGGTCCGGGTCGTAGGAGTCGGAGTTGACGCCGTAGGCGAGGGTGACGTCGGCGCCGTCCGACGGCGCGCTCACCAGCACCTTGCGGGCCCCGGCGTCCAGGTGCGCGCGGGCGGCCTTCGCCGAGGTGAACCGGCCGGTGGCCTCCAGCACGATGTCCACGCCCAGCTCGGCCCACGGCAGCTGCGCCGGCTCACGCTCGGCCAGGACCTTGATCCGCCGCCCGTCGACCACGAGGGTGTCCCCGTCGACCGTCACCGGACGCCCGAGCCGGCCGGCCGTGCTGTCGAACGCCAGCAGCCGGGCGAGCGTCGCGGGCTCCGTCAGGTCGTTGACGGCGACGATCTCGAGGGCGCTGTCGCGCTCCAGCAGGGCGCGCAGCACGTTGCGTCCGATGCGGCCGAAACCGTTGATGGCGATGCGAGTCATGAATGGTGTCCCTTCCTGTTGCCACCAACAGGCTCGCGCGCGCCGCCCCCGCCGGACAGTGGCGGGACCGCCACGGTTCGCAAGGATCCCGCCAGTGGGGGCGGTGACGTTTCACTCGCCCCGCGTGAACGTGCGGCGGTAGTCGCTCGGCGTCGTGCCGAGGATGCGCTGGAAGTGCAGGCGCAGGTTCGCGCCGGTGCCCAGTCCGACGTCGGCGGCGATCTGCTCGACCCCGCGCTGCGAACGTTCCAGCAGCTCACGGGCGAGATCGATACGGGCCCGCATCACCCACTGCATGGGCGTGTAGCCCGTCTCCTCCACGAAACGCCGCGAGAACGTGCGTGCCGACACCCCTGCCTGCCGTGCCAGGACGTCGAGGGTCAACGGCTCGCCGAGCCGGTGCAGCGCCCACTCCCGGGTGGCGCCGAACCGCTCGCCGAGCGGCTCGGGCACACTGCGCGGGACGTACTGGGCCTGCCCGCCGCTGCGGTACGGGGCGGCGACCAGCCGGCGGGCCGCGTGGTTGGAGGCGGCCACCCCGAGGTCGCCGCGCAGGATGTGCAGGCACAGGTCGATACCGGAGGCGGCACCGGCCGAGGTCAGTACGCTGCCCTCGTCGACGAACAGGACGTTCTCGTCGACCTGGATCTGCGGATGCCGGGCGGCGAGGGCCCGGGTGTAGTGCCAGTGCGTGGTGGCGCGGCGGCCGTCGAGCAGGCCGGTGGCGGCGAGCGTGAAGGCGCCGGTCGAGATGGCGGCGAGCCGCGCGCCCCGGGCGTGCGCCTCGATGAGGGCGTCGACGACCGGCCGCGGCGGGTCGTCGCGGTCCGGATGGCGGTACCCGGGCACGAAGACGATGTCCGCCCAGGCGAGCGCGTCGAGGCCGTGGGCGACCGCGTAGGACAGGCCGTCCCCGCCGGTCACGGGACCGGGTGTCGCCCCGCACACCCGTACCTCGTACGGCATGCTCGCCCGGGTCGTGAAGACCTGGGCGGGGATGCCGACGTCGAGCGGTTTGGCGCCCTCGCTGACGAGGACGGCGACACGGTGCAGACGGGGGAGTGACACGGGGACGAGGATACGGAGGCCCCGGACCTGGGCGGTCTCCCCGCGGGCTCGGACGTCCGTCACTCTGTGTGGCCACTGTCCGGCCCGCTGCCGTGGGCGAAGCGCAGCCGCGTGTTATTGAATGAGATGTGCGGCCAGAGATCTCGGGATCCCGTCACCCTGGTTCCGGTACGGCCCCGGCGCGGTGCCGTGGCCGGCGAGCGAGCTGAGAGAACCGCATGGACTCCACGCCTCCCCCGTCGTCTGCGTCACCGTACGACATGGTCAGCGGTGCGCTGGGGGAGTACATCCCGCGCGGGGACGAGGAGGAGCCCGGGTCCGGAGCGCCGCGCGGCGAGAACGGGCAGCGCGAGCGGCCCCGGCGGGGGGCGGGCCGGCCGGAGCAGATACTCGGCGCCGTCAACCTGGACCGGGACCTGAGGATCACCGACTCCAACCTGGAAGCCCCCGTCTTCGAGGGGATCGACGCGGCCCCCGGGAGCTCCTTCGTCGATCTCCTGCCGCCCTGGGACGTCCCCACGGTGACCCGCAGGCTGCGGCAGGTCCTCGACACCGGGGAGCCGCATGTCGCCCGGGTGCAGCGGCTGCGCCGCCGCGACGGCTCGGAACTGGTCGTCTCCATGAGCATCCTGGCCGCCGCCCCGCCCCAGGAGGGCCTGACGGTCTCCCTGATCGCCATGGCGAGGCGGTTGCACCTGTACGCCGCCGAGACCGCGATCGGCACCTCGCTGGACATCGGCGAGACCGCGCAGTCGCTGGCGGAGTCGCTGCTGGCCTGGGGCGACGTGGCCGCCATCGACCTCGACTTCGCCGTATGGACCGGCGAGGTGGTCACCGGCCACCCGCAGGGACGCATCCGGCTGCGCCGCGCCGCCCTCGTCCCGGACCGGGCATGGCCCGACGGCTACGTCACGCCCGGCGACGACCTTCCCGGCGACGCGAGCCGCCTGCTGGCCCACGCGATCCGGCGGGACGACCCCGCGCAGGCCGTCGTCCTGCCCGACCGGGCGGCCATCGAGCGGGTGCTCGGCAGTCCGCGCCTCGCCCGGACCCTCGTCCCCGGCGACCAGGCGGCCTGTGTGGCGTGCGTACCCCTGGTACTGGACGACGAGCCGCCCGTCGTCCTGGGCGTCGCGGAGGTCTGGCGGCGCGCGGACCGGCCCTTCGAGGACAGCGAGCTGTTCGACCTGCAGGAACTGGTGGCCCGCACCGCCCACCACGTCGACCTGGCCCGTCAGCACCAGCGCGAGCACACCCAGGTCCTGGCCCTGCAGCGCCGCCTGCTGCCCCGGTCCGCGGGCGACACCATCGAGACCGCCAGCGTCTACCAGCCCGCCACCCCGGACAGCGCCGGCGTCGGCGGGGACTGGGTCAACAGCTTCCCGCTGCCCGACGGCCGCACCGCGATGGTCGTCGGGGACGTCGTCGGGCACGGCCTGGGAGCGGCGGCGACCATGGGCCAGCTCAGCATGGAGGCCCGCGCGCTGCTGTCCGCGGGGCTCGCGCCCGGCGAGGTGCTGGAGCACCTGGACGAGACGGTGTCGCTGCTGGACGACGCGGAGTCCGGCCTCGCGGCCGGCTACAGCGCCCTGGGCTCGACCTGCTGCATCGCCGTGTACGACCCCGTCAGTCACCGGGTGGAGCTGGCCAGCGCCGGGCACCTGCCCCCGGTCCTGGTGCCCCCGGACGGGACCGCGGGACCGGTCGCGGTACGCCCGCACCCCGGGCTGGGCGCCGAGTTCGCGCTGCGCGAGCCGTTCGACGTGTACTCGTTCGCCGCGCCCCCCGGCTCGATGCTCGCGCTCTACACCGACGGACTGGTGGAGGACCCCGCGACGTCGATCGACGAGGGCATCGGCCGGCTGTCCGACGCGGTGTCCGCCGTGCACCCCTGGGACGGCCTGGAGCAGGCGGCGCGGCGGGTCGTCGCCTCGCTGGCGCCCTCGCACCGGCGCGACGACGTCACCCTGTTGCTCGCCCGCATGATCGGCTACCGCAAGGAGGACACGGCGACCTGGCGGCTGCCCGCCCGGGGCGACGCGCCGGCCCGGGCGCGGGCGCTGGTCACCGGGCTGCTGGAGCGGTGGGGTACCCGGCAGGACACCCGGGACAGCGTGCTGCTGGTGGTCGGCGAACTGGTCGCCAACGCGGTCCGCTTCGCCCGCGGGCCCCTCACGGTACGGCTGATCAGGACCGGTCACGGGCAGTTGCTGTGCGAGGTGGGGGACACCGGCAACGGCAGGCCGCGGCTGGGCCGCATGGACCTCCTCGGGGACGGCGGCCGCGGCCTGCACGTCGTGCACGGGCTCACCACCCGGTGGGGCGTGCGCTGGACGGACGACGGCAAGGTGGTCTGGGCGTCGGTCGGGCGGTGAGGCGGGGAGGGTCTAGAGCCATTCGCCTTCCAGCGCGGTGGCCGTGAGACCGGGCGCCGCCGCGTACAGGACCGCGTGGCTGCCCGCCGCCTGCCCGGCGTCGTGCGCCCGGCGCATGATGTCGAACACGGCGGCGCCTCCGCGGTTGCCGGACGTGTAGCTGTCCCGGCTGTACTTCAGCAGCCCCGACGGCCACGCCTCGGGCATCGTCTGCTCCATGTACTCCAGCACCCGCGTCCCGCCGGGGTGTGCGAGCAGCACGTCGGGGTGCCAGGCCTCGGGGTGCTCGCCGTACCGCTCCTGGAGCCACTGCCACATGGCGGTCACCGTCTCCTGAACGGCGCGCGGGCCGCGCCGGTCCATCACGAAGTGGGTGCCGTCCGCGCGGGTGTCCAGCCGGTGCAGGTCCTGGGTGCCGGGCAGGGTGTGGTTCCAGGCGGAGTCCAGCCGCAGGACCGACTCGGGCCTCGGGCGGCCGGTGACGACGGCGGCGACCGCGGTGTCCGCGAACAGCAGCCGGACGATCAGCGACTCCAGGGTGTCGTCCGCGGGCTGGTAGGTGGTGCTCAGCGCCTCCGAGATCACGACGAGGACCACCCGGTCGGGGTCGGCGGCCACGAGGTCCGCGGCCAGGGCCAGCGAGCGGGTCCCGGCGATGCAGGCCCACTGGGTGGCGGGGAGCAGCAGCACGTCCTGGCGCAGCGGGAGCCGGTTGGCGAGGGAGACGTCGAGACCCGGCAGGGCCGGGGTGGTGGAGTTGCTGGTGATCACGCAGTCGACGTCGGAGGCGTCGAGCCCGGCGATCTGGAGGGCGCCGCGCGCCGCGCGCTCGCCGTAGGCCTGCACGGCCTCCCAGGCGGGCGCGGTGCGCTCCTGGACGGTCTGCGGCGCGGGTATGGCCTCGAGGGCGGCGATCACCCGGTCCGCGTCCTGCTCGGTGAACCCGTCGCGGGCCAGTGCGGCACGTGCCGCGCCGGCACCGGCGGCCGGGAGACCGTTTCCCCGGCCGGGGGCTACGGCGGACTGGAGCGGAAGCATCCAGCCGCGGGCCTCGATCCCCGTGCCGGCGGCGATGCTCTCGGCGCGCGGGGCCCAGGCCGCGTCGGGATGCCGGTCGTGGACCTCGGCCACGATCTCGCTGGTCTTCACGGTGTGTTCGCCGTGGATCACGGCCGGGGGGCACAGGAACGCGGGCATGATGGCACCTCTCTGAGGGGAGCGGGGGCGTACGTGTCTGCGGTGGGCGCGGGGCGTCCTTCACCAGCGCTGTGGTGTGGGTCACTCAGGTGGGCGTATCCAAATCGACGCCGACAAGGCCCAGTTCGGACCTCTGTGTCCTGGTCGAGCTTGGGCCTATTCGGGCATTTCCGCTGTGATGTGGGCAACTTGGATGCCGGGTGATGTCTGTGACACCGCGCACAGGAGCGGCGAACTGACTGGGCATCAGGCGGGGCTGCTCCCGTATCCGGAACGCGGAAGTGCCCCGAACCCTCCGGGGTCCGGGGCACGTCGAGGTGCGGGTGGGATCAGGGATGCGGGGCCGGCCGGCAGGTGAGTTCCTGGATGTGGCCGTCGAGCGTGCGGTGGTCGATCAGTTCGACATCGAAGCCGGCCGTGCCCTGGGAGCCGGGGTCCAGCCCGGTCTTGCCCGTGATCGCGGAGAGCGGTGTCACCTGGACCCGGTCCACGAGCCCGGCGGCCATCAGCATGGCGCTCTCCGGGTGCGAGGGCGGTACTGCCCTCATAAACTTTGGTACGGGGCGCCACTCATTGCCCGCCGTTGAGCAACGTCACCGTGTGCCCCAGCTTTTCCTGCATAAACAAGGCATCCTCGGTGTGTGGATTGAGGATCCCAGGGCAATCGACGGTCAGGAGGTTGATAACTATGGTTCCCCTGCTTCTTGTCCTGCTTCTGGCCCTCGTCCTGTTCGGTGCGGGCTTCGCCGTGAAGGCCCTGTGGTGGATCGCGATCATCGTGCTGGTCCTGTGGCTGCTGGGCTTCGTCATGCGCTCCAGCACATCAGGTGGTGGACGCGGCCGCTGGTACCGATGGTGACCTAGCGCACCACCCATACAGCGAAGGGCCCGGCTCCGGCCGGGCCCTTCGCTGTGCGCTCTGGGTGAGGCTCAGACCTGTTCCGCGGGGTCCTGGGTGAGGACCGCGTGGAAGCGCCGGGTGTGGTCCACCCGGCGTGCGGGGCCGGTCAGGGCGACCGTCGCCGTCAGCCGGGTGTCGTTGCTGGACGCGGCCAGGCGGAGCTCCAGCTCGCCGGGCTCCACGACGCGGTGTCCGTCGCGCCCGGTGAAGGAGGCGACGTCCGCCGGGACGGTGACCTGGACGCGGCGCGCCTCGCCCGCCTCCAGCGGCACGCGGGTGTAGCCGACGAGGCGCTGGACGGGCTGGACGACGGAGGCGACCGGGTCGTGCAGGTAGAGCTGGACCACCTCGGTGCCCGCGCGGTCACCGGTGTTGCGGACCGTCAGGGCCAGGGTGAACTCGCCGTCCGTGGGCGCCTGTCCGGTGCCGACCGTGAGATCGCCCCACGCGAACGTGGTGTACGACAGGCCGTGGCCGAAGCCGAACGCCGGGGTCGGGTCGATGTTGGAGACCTCGCTGGCCTGGGCGAGCCGTGCGCCGAGGTAGGTGGACGGCTGCGCGCCCGGGCCGCGCGGCACGCTGACCGGGAGCCGCCCGGAGGGGTTGACGCGGCCGCTGAGCACCCCGGCGATCGCATGGGTGCCCTCCTCGCCCGGAAAGAACGACTGGACGATCGCCGCGGACTCGGCGACGGCCCGGCCGAGGGCGTACGGCCGCCCGGCCAGCAGGACGGTGACGACCGGTGTGCCGGAGTCGAGCAGCGCGTCGAGCAGCCGCTGCTGGGCGCCGGGCAGCGCCAGCGACTCGGCGTCGCAGCCCTCACCGCTCGTCCCGCGCCCGAACAGGCCGGCGCGGTCGCCGAGGACGGCGACGACGACGTCGGCGTCGCGGGCCGCGTCGGCCGCCGCGCCGATGCCGGAGAGGTCCCCGTCGTCGACGCCGGTGCCGCGGACGGCGGTGATCTCCGCGTTCGGGAACTCGGCCGTCAAGGTCTCCCGCAGGGTGGGCAGTTCGAGTCCGACGGGGACCTGCGGGTGCTGCACGCCGACGTGCAGCGGGAACGAATAGCAGCCGAGGACCGCGGTGGCCTCGGTCGCGTTGGGGCCGACGAGGGCGATACGGCGGGGGCGGGTGAGGGGCAGGGTGCCGTCGTTGCCGAGCAGGACGACCGCCTGCTCGGCGATCCGCCGGGCCAGCTCCCGGTTCGCGGTGCGGTCCAGGTCGACCCTGCCGCGCAGCGCCTCGGTGTCGTCCAGGTCGGCGCCGTCGAGCGCGGGCGGCACGGGGCTCCAGTCCGGGTCGAGCAGGCCGAGGTGGGCCTTCTGGGTGAGGACGCGGCGCAGGGCGCGGTCGACGGCCTCCTCGGGTACGCGGCCCTCGGTGACGGCTTCGAGGAGGGGCGCCCCGAACGTTTTGACGGTGGGCAGTTCGACGTCGACGCCGGCCTTCAGGGCGGTGCCGGCGGCGTCCCCGAAGTCGCCGGCGACACCGTGCAGCGTCTTCAGGAAGGCGATGCCGAAGTAGTCCGCGACGACGGTGCCGTCGAAGTCCCAGGTGTCGCGGAGCAGTCCGGTGAGAAGCGCCTCGTCCGCGGCGGAGGGCACACCGTCGGTGTCGGTGTAGGCGTGCATCACCGAACGGGCGCCGCCCTCGCGGATCGCCATCTCGAACGGCGGCAGCAGCACGTCGGCGCGTTCACGGGGGCCCACGGAGGTGGGGGCGAGGTTGCGTCCGCCGCGGGAGGCGGAGTAACCGACGAAGTGCTTGAGGGTGGCGACGATGCCGGCCGACTCCAGGCCGCTCACATAGGCGGTGCCGATGGTGCCGACGAGATAGGGGTCCTCGCCGATGGTCTCCTCGACGCGGCCCCAGCGGGCGTCGCGCACCACGTCCAGGACGGGTGCCAGGCCCTGGTGGACGCCGACCGACCGCATGTCGCGGCCGATGGCCTCGGCCATCGAGCGGATCAGCGCGGGGTCGAACGTGGCGCCCCAGGACAGCGGGACGGGGTAGGCGGTGGCGCCCCAGGCCGCGAAGCCGGCCAGACACTCCTCATGGGCGAGCGCGGGGATGCCGAAGCGGTTCGCCGAGGCGATCCGGGCCTGGGTGCGCATCAGCGACAGCGCGCCGAGGGCGGGGTCGACGGGCACCGTGCCGAAGGGGCGGGTGAGCTGGCCCAGACCGGCGGGGAGCAGGGCGTCGAGGTCGACCGCCTCCTCCATGTCGTGCTGGTGCGGGGCCACTTCGCCGCCCTGGTCGGAGGCGCCGACCCACACGCCGTACAGCTGGGCGATCTTCTCCTGCAGGGTCATGGCGCCGATCAGCGCGTCGACGCGGGCGGCGACGGGCTGGGCGGGGTCGTTCCAGAGGGGGGTCTCGGGGGTGGTCTCTACGGCCACGTCGGTGTTCACTTTCCTCCGACACCCATCAGGCCCCGGACGAGGGCGCGACGGGCGAACAGGTAGACGAGCAGGATGGGCACCATGGACAGCACCACGGCTCCCAGCAGACCGGGGATGTCGATGCCGTGTTCGGTCTGGAAGTTGTAGAGGCCCAGCGTGACGACCTTGGTGGAGTCGGACTGGGTCAGGACGAGCGGGAACAGGAATCCGTTCCACGCCTGGAGCGCGGAGAACACGACGATGGTGGACAGCCCGCCCCGGGACAGCGGCAGCACCAGCTGGAAGAACATGCGCAGCGGGCTCGCGCCGTCCATGGCCATGGCCTCGTACAGCTCCGGGGAGATGTCCCGCATCGCGCCGCTGAGGATGAGCGCCGACATCGGCAGGCAGAACGCCGCCGTGGGCAGGATGACGCCCAGCAGGTTGTCGTACAGCCCGGCCTCGCTGATGAGGTAGAACATCGGCACGATGACGGCCTGGGCCGGGATGGCGAGGCCGAGCAGGAACAGCCGGAAGATCGCCGACGTGGTCCTGCCCCGGCTGCGGACGATCGCGTAGGCGAGCGGCGGGACCAGCAGCAGCACGATGCCGATCACACAGCCCGTGACGACGAGCGTGTTGAGGAAGTACCGGCCGAAGCCCGAGTCGAAGGCGCCGGCGTAGTTGTCCAGGGTGAAGCTGTCGGGTATCGAGACCGGGCCGTTCTCGGCGTAGTCCTGCCGGGTGCGCACCGTCGCGGCGAGCATCACGTACAGGGGCAGGCCGACGACGAACAGCCAGACGAGCGAGCCGCCGCCGGCCAGGTAGTTGGGGCGGCGCCTCATGACACACCCTCCATGGTGCTGCGCATCTTGTCGTAGCCGGACACCCGCACGACGATCAGCGAGATGATCGTGGCCGCGACCACCAGGGCCAGGGCGATGGCGGAGCCGGTGCCGAAGTCGAAGCCCTTGAACGCCTTGTCGTACATGTAGTAGGCGCTGATGGTGGTGTCGGTGCCGGGGCCGCCCTGGGTGAGGATCAGCACCGTCTCGAAGGTGGTCAGTCCGCCGACGATCATCAGGATCATCGAGGTGATCATCGAGTTGCGCAGCTGCGGCAGCGTGATGTGGAAGAACTGCCGGTAGCGGCCGGCCCCGTCGATCTCCGCGGCCTGGTAGAGCACCTCCGGGACGGCCCGGGCGGCGCCCTGGTAGATCAGGGTGTGGAACGGGGTGAACTGCCACGTGGCGACGAACGCCAGGACCCCGATGGCGGTGGCCTGTTCACCGAACAGGTTGCCGTCCCCGAACAGCCAGGTGGCCTCGGCCGGGATGCCGAAGTTCGGGTCGAGCAGCGCCCGCCAGAGCACGGAGACGGCGGTGGCGGACAGCAGCAGCGGAATGAAGTAGATGACCGAGAGCACCGCGCGGTTGCGCTGGTTGCCGGCGGCCCAGACGCCGAGGACGACGCTCAGCGGTGTCTGGATGACGACGCCGAGCACGGTCAGGAGCAGGGTCAGCCAGATGCTGTCGAGCATCACCGGGTCGTCCATCAGACGCGACCAGTTGTCCATGCCGACGAACTGGGGGGAGCCGAGGCCGTCCCAGGTCATGAAGGACAGCACCGCCACCATGACGAGCGGGGTGATCGCGAAGAGGGCGAAGAACACTGCGGCGGGCAGCGCCCAGGCGAAGCTCGGGCGGCCCACCTTCGTCGCGGACGAGGCGGGCGGCCGCCGCCGGGGCCCCTTGCGGGGTCCGGCGGCGGGCCGGGCGCTCGTGATCTGTGTGGTCATGAGCCGTTCGTCAGTCGGTCGGGAGGGCCTGCATGGCCTTGATGAAGCCGTCCGTGTCGAGCTGTCCGTTGAAGAACTGCTGGATGGCCTTGTACATGTCCGAGCTGGCCTTCTGCGGGTACGCCTGGTCCCAGGAGAGCTGGAACGAGGGGGCGTCGGCGACCAGGTCGTACTGGAAGCGGGAGTACTTCGGGTCGGCGGCCTGGTCGAGGAAGTCCTTGGTGTTGGTGGTGGTCGGCAGGTTGCCGAGGTCCAACTGCGCCTTGACGAAGTCGTCGGAGTACATGAGCTTCAGGAACTCGGCGACGGCCTCGGGGTGCTTGGTCTTCTTCATGACCGAGTAGTAGTTGTTGGTGTTGCCGGCCACGTTCTTCGGGTCGCCCTTGCCGCCGGCGACGGTCGGGAAGGCGGTGTAGCCGAGGCTCTTCTCGGCGAACTCCGGGTGGTCGGTGAGCTGCTGGGAGTAGTACCAGGAGCCCATCAGCTCGAAGCCGGCCTTGCCGGAGGCGACGAGCTGGACGGAGCCGGCGTTGGTGTACTTCACGGAGTCGTAGTTCTTGCCGAAGGCCCCGGCGTCGACCAGTTCCCTGATCATGTTCAGCGCCTTCTTGCTGTCCGGGCTCTCCCAGGCGCTCTTGTCACCGCCGACGGCCTTCGCGAACAGCTCGGGGCCGGCCACGCGGTCGTAGAGGTACTGGAACCACATCTGGGTCGGCCAGACGTCGCCGCCGCCGAGCGCGATCGGGGTGACGCCCTTGTCCTTCAGCTCGCCGACGGCGTCGAGGAGTTCGTCCCAGGTCTTCGGCGGCTGCACGCCCGCTTCGTCGAGGACCTTCTTGTTGTGGAAGAGCAGGACGGGCTGGGTGCCGCGCATCGGGACGCCGTACGGCTTGCCGTCGACCACCGCGTTGTTGAACACGGACGGCAGGAACTTGTTCTCCAGCTCCGGGTTCTTCTTGATGAAGTCGTCGAGCGGCAGCAGGAGACCGGCCTTGACGAACGGCTTGATGCTGCCGCCGCCCCAGTTGAAGAAGACGTCCGGGGCCTGCGGGGTGTTGATGATCGTCTGCAGCTTCTTCTGGTAGTCCGCACCGGGGATGGTGTCGAGGACGACCTTGACGTCGGACGTCTTGTTGAACTTCTCGACGAGCTGCTTCTCGACCTTGTTGGTGGCGTCCCCGTAGACCAGGACATGGATCTTGCCGTCGGACCCCGAGCCCCCGTCGCCGTCGCCGCAGGCCGAGAGGGTCAGCGCGAGGGTGAGCGTCGCACCGCAGGCGACCAGTCTGGGCAAGTGCGCACGTGTCTTCATCGTTCGCCTTTCGAAAGTTTCGGCTTCATCGCCGAAAGTCCATGCGGTGGGACAGTAGGTCAGAGCCCACATCCGGTCAACGGTCGAGTCGGTACTCGACCGAACCGTTACCGATCGGCCGTGACCTATCCTGCGTTCATGCACGAAGACGAAGAGGTGAGCGGCAGAGTCACGTTGGCGGCGGTAGCGAAAGAAGCCGGTGTCTCCATGCCGACAGTTTCGAAGGTGCTCAACGGACGCTCGGACGTCTCCCGCACGACCCGCGCCAAGGTGGAGCATCTGCTGGAGGTCCACGGCTACCGCCGGCGGGCCCAGGCGGCGTCGCGCTCCCCGCTCATCGAGCTCGTCTTCCACGAACTGGAGAGCGTCTGGGCGATGGAGCTGATCAGGGGGGTGGAGAACGTCGCGCGGGACAACCGGGCGACCGTGGCGCTCACGGAGAGCGGCACCCGGCACACCCCCGGCCCCGACTGGCTGCCCGGTGTGCTGCAACGCCGGCCGATCGGCGTGGTGCTGGTCTTCTCGACCCTGCGGGAGGACGTCAAACGACGCCTCAGGGCGGCGGCCATCCCGATCGTCATCGTCGACCCGGCCGGCGACCCGGACCCGGACGTGCCCTCGGTCGGCTCCGCGAACTGGTCGGGCGGCCTGGCCGCCACCCGCCACCTGACGGACCTCGGGCACGAGCGCATCGCGATCGTCACCGGACCCGAGGACATGCTGTGCTCGCTGGCCCGGCTGGACGGCTACCGCTCGGCGATGTCGATGGCGGGCCTGGAGTGCGACCCGCGGCTGATGCGCTTCGGCGACTTCCATGTGCAGGGCGGCTACGAGCACGCCATGGACCTGCTGGAGGGACCCGAGCGCCCCACGGCCGTCTTCGCGGGCAGCGACCTCCAGGCGCTCGGCGTCCTGGAGGCGGCCCGCGTCAGGGGACTGCGCGTCCCCGAGGACCTGTCGGTGGTCGGCTACGACGACGTGCCGCTCGCGCAGTGGTCGAGCCCGCCGCTCACCACCGTCCACCAGCCGCTGCGGACCATGGCCGAGGAGGCCGCCCGCATGCTGCTCCGCCCCGACGTCCCCGGCGCCGCGGCCCAGCGCATCGAACTGGCCACCCACTTGGTGGTGCGTCAGAGCACGGCCCCGCCGCGCAAGAGCTGACGCACCACCGGCGCGACGGCTCCGGTCGGCGGGAGCCGCAGTTCACCCGCGCAGCGTGCTGTTGGCCGTACGCGGGAGGGAGGGGCCGCGCACACGCGCGGACCGCCCGGAGCCGGGTCCGCCCCCGTCCCCTCCTAGGCGCGGGGGCGGACCCGGCGGGCGGCGGGGAGGTTCCCCGCCGCGGATTCCCGTCAGGCGCCGGGCAGGACACCCGTCCGGGCCACCTCGGCGTACCAGCGGGCGCTGGCCTTCGGGATCCGCGTGCTGGTCGGGTAGTCCACGTAGACCGCTCCGAAACGCTTGCTGTAGCCGTGCGCCCACTCGAAGTTGTCCAGCAGGGACCACAGGAAGTAGCCCCGGACGTCGGAGCCGTCGGCGATGGCCCGGTGGACGGCGGCCAGGTGGTCGCGGACGTACGCGATCCTGGCCGGGTCGTTGACCCGCCCCTCCGGGTCGGCGTAGTCGTCGAACGCCGCGCCGTTCTCGGTGATGACCAGGGGCGTGCGCGGGAAGTCGTCCGACAGCCGGCGCAACAGGTCGTACAGCCCGGTGGCGTCGACGGCCCAGCCCATGGCGGTGGTGGGGCCGGGCGGCTGGTGGAAGGAGACCTTGTCGGCGGCCGGCCACGGGCTGTGCGGGCTGTTGCCGTGCCCGTCGGAGTTGTGGGTGCCGCTGCCGTCCGTCTCGGAGACCAGCGTGGGCGTGTAGTAGTTGACGCCGAGGAAGTCCAGCGGCTGGTGGATCCGCTCCAGGTCCCCGTCGGCCACGAAGGACCAGTCGGTCAGGCTCGCCGTGTCCTTGAACAGGTCCTCCGGATAGGCGCCCTGGAGCATCGGGCCGGTGAAGACCCGGTTGGCGAGGGCGTCGATGCGGCGCGCCGCGTCCACGTCGGCCTCCCGCGTGGTCAGCGGGCGGACGTGGTGGATGTTCAGCGTGACGGAGCACTGCGTGCCGGACGGCGTCCGGTCGCGCACCGCCTGGACGGCCAGGCCGTGGGCCAGGTTGAGGTGGTGCGCGGCGCGCAGCGCGGCCACCGGGTCGGTGCGGCCGGGGGCGTGCACCCCGGAGCCGTAGCCCAGGAAGGCGCTGCACCAGGGCTCGTTGAGGGTGGTCCAGGTCTTCACCCGGTCACCGAGGGCGTCGGCGGCGAGGGCCGCGTACTCGGCGAACCGCTCGGCGGTGGCGCGCTGCGGCCAGCCGCCGGCGTCCTCCAGCTCCTGCGGCAGGTCCCAGTGGTAGAGGGTGGCGACGGGCTGGATGCCCTTCTCGAGCAGCTCGTCGACCAGACGCCGGTAGAAGTCCAGACCCTTCTGCACGGCGGGACCGCGCCCGGTGGGCTGGATGCGGGGCCAGGCCAGGGAGAACCGGTAGGCGCCCAGGCCGAGTTCGGCCATGAGCGCGACGTCCTCGCGCCAGCGGTGGTAGTGGTCGGTGGCGATGTCACCGGTGTCGCCGTTGCGGACCCGTCCCGGTGTCCTGGCGTAGGTGTCCCAGATCGACGGCGTACGCCCGTCCTCGGCGGCCGCCCCCTCGATCTGGTACGAGGCGGTCGCGGAGCCCCAGAGGAAGCCCGCGGGGAAGGTGCGGGTGCCGTCGATGCCGGACTCGCTCTGCTGTGCAGCGGTGACCACGTAAGTCCTTTCAGAAGTGGGGCCGTTCGCGTGGGGCGAAGGGCCGACACGGATGAGCAGGCCCGGCGGGGTGCGGCCGGGCCGGTGCGCGGGGGTCAGCCCTTGACGGCGCCGGCCATGATGCCGCTGACGATCTGCCGTCCGAAGACGATGAACATCGCCAGCAGCGGGAGCGTGCCGAGCAGCGCGCCCGCCATGATCAGCGACTGGTCGCGGACATAGCCCGCGCTGAGCTGGGTGAGAGCGACCGGAACCGTCGGGTTGGTCATGTCGAGCACCACGAACGGCCAGAAGAAGTCGTTCCACGCGTGCACGAACGTGATCATGAACAGGACGGCCATGGCGGGCCGCGCCACCGGGAGCACGATGCTCCAGAAGATGCGCAGCGAGTGCGCCCCGTCGACACGTCCGGCCTCGACCAGCTCGTCCGGCAGCGCCTCCGACAGGTACTGGCGCATGAAGAACACGCCGACCGCGCTGACCAGGGTGGGGAAGATGACGGCGGGCAGCTGCTGCGACCAGCCCAGCTCGGACATCATCATGAACAGCGGGACGACACCGAGCTGCGGCGGCACCATCATCGTGCCGATCACCAGCATCAGCAGGATGTTGCGGCCCTTGAACCGCAGCTTGGCGAAGGCGAATCCGGCCAGCGTCGCGAACAACACCGTGGACAGGGCGATCACCCCGGCCACGATCAGGCTGTTGATCATGGCCTTGCCCATGGCCGCCTCGTCCCACGCGCGGGCGAGGTTGCTGAACAGGTTGGGTCCGGGCAGGAACGGCGGCGGGGTCTGGCTGACCCGGGTGTTGTCCGTCGACGCCGCCACCATCGTCCAGTACAGCGGGAAGATCGACAGGATCGCCATGACGGCGAGCAGGACGTAGGCGAGCGGTCCCGCGTGGTGCTGTCGGCCGGCGCGCATGCGCAGCAGCCGTCGGCGGACGCCGCGGCCGGTCGGCGGTACGGGGGTCCGGGCCGGGGCGTCCGTCCGGACCGGGAGGCTTTGAGTGGTCATGTCGGCTCCAGGTCAGGACGAACGGGCCCGCAGGCGCTTGATCAGACGCTGCACGGCGAAGGCGAGGACGAGCAGCAGGAACATCGCCCAGGCGACGGTCGCCGAGCGGCCCATCTGGTAGTTCTTCCAGCCCTCCTCGTACAGCAGCAGACCCAGCGTCTGGTACTGGTTGTCGGCACCGCCGGTCACACCGTTGGGGCCCTGGCCGAAGATCAGCGGCTCACCGAAGAGCTGGGTCGCGCCGATCGTGGACAACACGATCGTGAAGACGATCGTGGAACGGATCCCGGGCACGGTGACGTTCGTGAACTGCTTCCAGCGGGAGGCGCCGTCGATGGACGCCGCCTCGTAGCGTTCGGCGGGGATGGCCTGCATCGCGGCCAGATAGAGCAGCGCGTTGTACCCGGTCCAGCGCCAGATGACGATGGTGGAGATCGCGAACTGCGAGGGCCACTTCTCGGCCTCCCAGTCCAGCGGGTCGATGCCCACCGAGCCGAGCGCCCAGTTGATCATGCCGAAATCACGCTCGTAGATCATGGTGAAGACGAGCGCGGCGGCGGCGACCGACGTGGCGTACGGGACGAGGGACGCGACCCGGAAGAACAGCGAGGCGCGCATCCGGTAGTTGAGCAGGTGCGCCAGACCGAGCGCCATCAGCAGCTGCGGCACGGTCGAGATGACACCGATGGTGATCGTGTTCGTCAGCGCGTTCCAGAAGCGCTCGTCCTGCCACAACTCGGTGTAGTTGTCGAGGCCCACCCACTCCCGCACGTCGAGCGTGGCCAGCTCCACGTGGTGCAGGGAGATCCACGAGGTGTAGACGAGCGGGTAGAAGCTGAACGCCGCGAAGACCACGAAGAACGGCGCGACGAACGCGTACGGCGCGCCCTTGACGTCCAGCCGGTGCAGCAGGGAGCCGCGCCGCCGGGTGGATGAGCCGTCGCCCGTGGTGCCGGGCGGGGCCGGCGGCTCCTCGCCGGCCAGGGCCTTGGTGGTGGAGGTGGCCACCGGACTTCCTTCCTGAGAGGGGGGTGGGTCAGCCGGTTCCCGGGCCCGCGGCGAGCGCGCGGGCCCGGGAGGCTGCGGGGCATCGGGTCAGCCGACGGCCTTCTCGATGCGCTCCGTGGTGGTCTCCCACGCCTCGTCACGCTTGGTGCCCTGCTCGATCAGGGCCAGGCCCTGGGAGAAGGTGTCCTTGATCGTGCCGTCCTTGCGGCCGAGGACCTGCTTGTCCGGGATCTCCTGCGCGGCGGCGCCGAAGATCTCGCCGATCGGCGCGTCGCTGAAGTACTCCGACTTGGCGTTCTTCACGTCGGGGTTCTCCAGGGCCTCCTTGGAGGAGGGGATGTTGCCTATCTCCTTGAAGATGTGGGCCTGCTGCTCCGGCGCCGTCAGCCACGCCACCAGCTTCTTGGCCTCCTCCTTCACTGGGCTCTGCTCGATCACACCGAGGAAGGAACCGCCCCAGTTGGCGCCCTTGGGGGCCCGGGCGACGTCCCACTTGCCCTTGTTGGCGTCGCCGGCCTTCTCACTGATGTGGCTGAGCATCCACGCGGGGCACACGGCCGTCGCGAACGTGCCGTTGGCCAGACCGGGGTCCCAACCCGGCTGGAACTGGCGGAGCTTGGCCGTCAGCCCGCCCTCGGCGGCGTCGGCGGAGAGCTTCCAGGCATCCTTGACGACCGGGTTCGTCTCGTAGATCAGGTCGCCCTTCTCGTCGTAGTACTGCTCCGGGTGGCCGTAGACCATGGCGTTGAACAGGCCGCTGGAGGAGTCCATGTAGGCGACCTTGCCGCCCTTGAAGTCCTTCTTGAAGGTGCGCCCGACGTCGACGTACTTGCTCCAGTCGCCCGCCCAGAGCTTGCCGACCTCCTCGCGGTCGGTGGGCAGGCCGGCCTTCTCGAAGTAGTCCTTGCGGTAACAGACGGCCATCGGGCCGATGTCGGTGCCCAGGCCCAGCACCTTGCCGTCGTCGGTGCTGATCTGGGACTCCTTCCACGGCAGGAAGTGGTCGGTGCCCGCCACGTCGGAGAAGTCCGCGAACTTGTCGGCCTGGGTCTCGGTGATCTCCTTGGCCCGGCCGATCTCGATGCCCTGGATGTCCTTCAGGCCCTTGCCGCCGGCGAGCCTGGTCTGCAGCGCGGTGTAGTAGGTCTGCTCGTCACCGGCGATCTCCGCCTTGATCGTGACGTCGGGGTTCTCCTTCTCGTACTGCTCGAGCAGGCCGGTCTCCTTCAGGCCCATGACGCCGAACAGGCCCATGGTGATGGTGACCTTGCCGTCCTTCTTGCCGCCGCCCGTGACCGAGTCGTCGCCGCTGCTGCATCCAGCGACGAGGGCCAGCGCGCTGACGGCCGCAGCTGCTGCCGCCAGCCTCTTTCCGCGCAACGATCCGAGACTGCTCATGGTTCTCCTCCCAACGGCCTGCGCAGACGTGTCGGACGGACACGAAAACGATGACCGCAGCGGCTCCGGCGAGTGGTGGGAACGTGCCCAATCTCGGGTGGGCACGTTCCCAGCGATGGATGGCAGACTCGCCGCAGCGAGCCCGTCTGTCAATGACTTGAACGCAACGAACGGCCCTCCCGCGCGATTTGCGTTCATATCGCGTGCTGGACGGGCCACCTCAGCGACCGTGCCATCTGCCAGAATTGGCGCTGGTCACCTACGCGACAGGAGACTGCCGCGGATGCAGGGAGGGGAGCGCATGGCTGGGAACCGCCGTCCGACCATCAAGACGGTCGCCGCCCGTGCCGGTGTGGGCCGGACGACGGTGTCCCGCGTCGTGAACGGCTCGGAACTGGTCAGCGCCGAGGCGCGCTCCAGGGTCCTCGCGGCGATCAAGGAGCTCAACTACGTGCCGAACTCCGTCGCCCGCGGTCTGGTGACCAGCCGGACCGACGCGGTGGCGCTCGTCATCCCCGAGTCCGCGAGCCGGCTCGGTTCGGAGCCCTTCTTCGCCGCCCTGATCAGGGGCGTCAGCCAGGCCCTCGCCGACCGCCGCATCCAGCTCCAGCTGATGCTCGTCCGGGACCAGGCGGAGCGGGAGCAGCTGACCGAGTCGGTGGCGACCCGCCGCGTCGACGGTGTCCTGCTGGTGTCCGTGCACTCCGACGACCCGCTGCCCGCCATGCTGGAGGAGATGGGCCTGCCCACGGTCCTGGCCGGCCGCCGCGACGCCGACGAGGCGCTGAGCTACGTGCACGCGGACAACACCGGGGGCGCGACGCAAGCGGTCCGCCACCTCCTCGGCAGTGGCCGGAAAAGGGTGGCCACGATCGCCGGTCCACTGGACATGGACGTCGGCCGCAGCCGCCTGGAGGGCTGGCGGACGGCGCACGAGGAGGCCGGCGTGCCCGTCCGCCAGGACCTCGTCGAGGTCGGCGACTTCAGCTGGGAGAGCGGATCCCGGGCGATGCGTTCGCTTCTTGAACGAGCCCCCGATCTCGACGCCGTCTTCGCGGCCTCCGACCTCATGGCGATCGGCGCCCTGGAGGAACTGCGCCGCCAGAAGCGCAAGGTGCCGGACGACGTGGCCGTCGTCGGCTTCGAGGACTCCCCGCACGCCCGCTGGACCGACCCGCCGCTGACCACGGTCCGTCAGCCGGTGGAGGAACTGGGCGGCGCCATGGTCCGCATCCTCTCCGAGATCACCGAACCGGGCGCCGCCCGCCAGCAGTTGATGCTGCCGACGGAGCTGGTCGTGCGGGAGTCGTCCGGGGGGTCTCCCGACGACAGGACGGACGGCGCCGGCGACGGCGGGCGGTGACGGCGGGCGGTGACGGCGGGCGGTGACGGCTTCCCGTCAGCCCCGGGGGCCTGTGGGGTGTCTTGTCGATCAGGCCGGAGCAGCGAGCGGTGTCCGGTGCCGAGCGTCGCGAGGTGCAGCAGGGAGTCGATGCGGCGCATGGGCGACCGACGACAACGCGGCGAGGCGCGGCACCGGACACCGGGAGCCCGGCATGATCGGCGAGACGCCGTCTAGGGCCAATACCGGTGACTTTGGTGGTTTCTGGTCGTTGGGTGGGTTGTGCCAAGACCGGGTCAGGTGAAGTCGTCGGGGGTTGATCGGTTCTCGGATCG
>NZ_JBHTWG010000043.1:0-56130 GCF_042792555.1 Streptomyces sp. NPDC056628 | reverse complement strand
CCTGCACACCTACAACCACCACCGCTGCCACACCGCACTCGCAGGCCAGCCACCCATCAGCCGCGTGAACAACGCTGCGGGTCAATACACCTAGGCCCACACGGCGTCCAAGAACGGCTCCACGGCCGTGCGCCAGCCCTCCGGCTGGTCGTAGTGCACGAGGTGGCCTGCGTCCGCGACCTCCGCGTACTGCCCGCGCGGCAGGACGCGGACCATCTCCTGGGCCTCGGCCCGTCCCAGCTCGCCGTCGAGTCCGCGCACGACCAGCGCCGGGCACCTGACCTGTGCCAGTTCCTCCCAGTGCGCGTCGTACACCCAGGTCTCGCGGGTGCGCAGCATCTGCTCCGGGTCGAAGACCGGACGCCAGCCGTCCTCGCACTCGTGCATGACCTCGGCGTAGAACTCGCCGCGGGCGGGGTTGGGGCGCTCGACCCACGGGTCGTCCTCGCCGAACCACTTGCGTACGTCGGCGAGCGTGGCGAAGGGGACCGGCCAGGCCTTGAACCACTCCGCCCACTCGCGCTGCGAGGCCGCGCCGAGCGCGGAGGCCCGCATGTCGCAGATGACCACGCCGCTCACCAGGTCGGGGCGGCGCGCGGCGAGCTGCCAGGAGGTCAGGGCGCCCATGGCGTGGCCGACGAGGACGGCCCGGCTCAGGCCGAGCTGTTCGAGGGCCGCCTCGGCGTCGTCGACGTACGCCTCGCGGGTGTACGCGGCCCCGACGGGCTTGTCGCTGCGGCCGTGGCCCCGCTGGTCGAGGGCGATCGCGCGGTACCGCTCGGAGAGCCAGCGGGCGGTGGAGGCCCAGTGGGAGGCGCGGCCCATCAGGCCGTGCAATAAGAGCACTCCGGGGGTGTCCCTGGGTCCCGGATGAGGATCGGACTTCGGGGGGTCGCCGAACTCCCAGGCCGCGAGACGTACGCCGTCCGTCCCGGTCACGTCGATGCGCCGCGCCATTGGTCCTGGCACCCCCTAGCTCCACTCGGACCGCTCGCGTGGGCCGGTCCTGTGCTCCGCGTCCGCCTGCTGTGTCTGTGCCTGCCGTATCCGCCGTGACCCGTCCGAAGCACCGCGCCGCCCGCGTCACCCGCGGCGACGACTCCCTCGCGAACGATGTGCGTGTCGTGTGCGTCCGACGTGATCTTATGCGCACATCTCTGCAGCGCACGGCCCGCCCGACCTGTCACCGGAGACTATCGAACTCTTATTCGAAAATGCGGTTCTCGCGGACAACACCCCACGTTCGGGTGACCCCTTGTCACGATTGATCGCCTTCGCCCGGGGGAGACCTTCATCGGGAGGCGGACCGCTCGGGGAAAACGGTCCGAGGGGGATGACCCTGGGAGCTCGGGGCTCCGGGTCAGCAGGGGAGGACAGGCCCCGGCGCCACACGGCGCCGGGGCCCTCTCCACGGCGACGGCACATCTCCTCCCGCCCCTTCCCCGGCCGGACGCGGCGGCGCCGGGTCACGGCCAAGAGCTCTCAGGTCGCATGCCTCAGCCGACAGCCTCGCACGCGCGCGGGCCCCGCGCTGCGATTCGGAGCACTGGATCTTGCCGGACGGCCAGATCCGGGGAGCACCACGACTCCCCCTCGCACAGCCGCTTCGGGGCCGCACCCCGCGGGGCGCGGCCGGGCTCAGCGCTTCGCGACGAACACGTGGGAGGCGACCTCCGAGTCCAGCTCGGCCGCCTCACCGCTGCTGCCGACCAGGACACCGCCCGCCGACTCGGTCACGCTCACCACCGAGCCGGGCCGCACACCCGCCCGGCGCAGCGTGTACATCAGCTGCGCGTCGGTCTGGATCGGCTCACCGATCCGGCGCACGACCACCGTCTTGCCCTCGGCGCCCGGGTCCAGGTCGGCCAGCGAGACCATGCCCTCGTCGAGGAAGGGGTCGGCGCCGTCCTTCTCGCCCAGCTCCTCCAGGCCCGGGATGGGGTTGCCGTACGGCGACTCGGTGGGGTGGCGCAGCAGCTCCAGCACCCGCCGCTCCACGGCCTCGCTCATCACGTGCTCCCAGCGGCACGCCTCGGCGTGCACCTGCTCCCACTCCAGGCCGATCACGTCGACCAGCAGACACTCGGCCAGGCGGTGCTTGCGCATGACACGGGTGGCCAGCCGGCGCCCCTCGTCGGTGAGCTCCAGGTGCCGGTCGGTGGCGACGGACACCAGGCCGTCCCGCTCCATCCGTGCCACGGTCTGGCTCACGGTCGGCCCGCTCTGGTCCAGCCGCTCGGCGATCCGGGCGCGCATGGGGACCACACCTTCCTCCTCCAGCTCGAGGATGGTGCGGAGATACATCTCCGTGGTGTCGATCAGTCCGGACATACGTGCCCCTCGATTAGCTCTGCGATGAGATCAGCCGGAAGCGAGACAGCTCCGCGGCGCGTGCGCTGGCCCTGACTCAATTCTGCCGGATGGCGCTGACAACCGTGCCGCGCCACCGAAACCCCGACACCGTCCGGCCCGCGCGGGGCCGGGCCACCGCGCCGGCACCCCGTATTGACACCGCACTGGTCCAGACCGCACCGTGATCCGCGACACACCCCGACGCACCACCCGGCACCCCGGAGGGCCCCGCATGAGCGACAGCACGCCGGCCGAGCAGTTCTTCGACGCCGCGATCGGCCTGCTCCAGCGGGCCCGCGCCGAGGAGGCGGAGGCCATCGAGGCGGCCGGCACCCTGCTCGCGGACACAGCCGCCGGCGGGGGGCGGCTGTTCGCCTTCGGCGCCGGGCACTCCTCCCTGGCCGCCCAGGACGTCGTCTACCGCGCGGGCGGCCTGGCCCTGATGAACCTGCTCGCGGTGCCGGGCGCCGTGGGCGTGGACGTCGTGCCCGCCACGCTGGGCTCCGCCCTCGAACGCGTCGACGGGCTCGCGACCGCCGTCCTGGACAGCTCGCCGCTGCGCGCCGGCGACGCGCTCGTGGTCGTCTCGCTGTCCGGGCGCAACGCGCTGCCGGTGGAGATGGCCCGGCACGCGCGCTCCCTCGGGGTGCGGGTCATCGGCGTGACGTCGGTGGCGTACGCCGCGCAGACGACGTCCCGGCACGCCTCCGGCACCTTCCTGAAGGACCACTGCGACGTCGTCCTCGACTCGAAGATCGCGATCGGCGACGCGGAGCTGACCCTCGACACCATCCCGGCGCCCTTCGCCCCGGCGTCCACGGTCGTCACCTCGGCGCTCCTGCAGGCCGTCATGGCGACCGCCGCGGCCTCGCTGGCCGCCCGGGGCATCGAGGTCCCGCTGCTGCGCTCGGGCAACGTGGACGGCGGCCACGAGTGGAACCGCCGGATCTTCGAGGAGTACGGCGACCGGATCTTCTACCGGCACTGACCGGGAGCGGGCACCCCCTACGGGGTGTCCGCCGATCCCGCCAGGTCCAGCGCGGAGGCGATGCGCACCGCCACGTCCTCCGCGTACACCGCGTCGCTCCGCTCGAAGGCGGTGCGGCCGGCGCCGCGCAGGAACGTCACGACGCCCAACGTCCGGCCCCGGCTGCGCAGCACCGCGCACAGGGCGTACACCGCGTCCGCCGGCCACTGCCGGCTCACGGCCCAGGCACGCGCCCGCTCGGGCGGCACGTCGCCGGCCGCCGCACGGACCGACCCGGCCCGTGCCACGCACTGCAGCGCCGGGTGGCCCTCGCCGTAGCGCACGGGGAGACCGGCCTCCCCGCCGAGCCGGGAGGGGCCCGGGGCGCCGGACGGCGTGACCGCGACCCGGACCAGCCGGACCGGGCCCGCGGCCTCCGCGTCGCGCACCGCGCCGCCCGCGACCCGGTCGATCAGGGCGTGGTCGGCGAAGCCCGCCAGCGCGAAGTCCAGATGGACGGTCGCCGCCTCGGCGGGGTCCTCGCACTCCGCCGCGGCCCGCGCCGCCCGGTGCAGCTGGTTGGTCCGGAACCGCAGCAGCGCCGCCTCCTGCTCGGTCTGCTTGGCCTGGGTGACGTCCTGGAAGAACCAGCCGACGCCGAGCGGCACCGGCTCCTCCGCGAGCGGCGAGGCGAGGCGGACGAATCCGCACCGCCAGCAGCGGCGCCGGTCGCCCTCCGGGGTGCGCACGCTCACCCAGATCTCGGCCGGGGCGGGGGGCGCGCCCTCCGCCAGCACATGGGTGAGCGCGCTCTCCAGCTCCTCCACGCCCTGGGCGAGCAGGTCGCCGAGCGGCCGGCCGAGCACGGAGGTGCGGCCGATGCCGAGGGCACGGGCCGCGTGGGCGTTCACGACGGCGGGACGCAGGTCGGCGTCGACGAGGACCACGCCCCAGGACGCGTCATCGAGGAGCGCCTCGCTGAGCGCGATGGACCGCTCCAGGTCGATCTGGGTGTGCACCTCGCTGAAGGCGCAGTACACCCCGGCGGGCTCGCCGTCCGGGCCGCGCACGGCGGCCGACTGGGTGCGCACGAGGACCCGGCCGCCGTCCTTCGTCAGCAGCGCGAACTCGTGCACCTGGCGGCCGGGCGCCCGCATCGCGGACATCAGCCGGGCCTCGACCTCCTCGGCGTCCGCCGGGCGCACCGCCCAGCCGGCGAACCCGGGCCGGCCGACGGCCTCGGCGGCGGTCCAGCCGAGGATGCGCTCCGCCTCGCGGTTCCAGTGGGTCAGGACCCCGTCCGCGTCGAACGCGCACAGGGCCGCGTCCATCCCGTCCAGCAGGGCGGCCAGCAGATCGGACCCGCCCGCCGGACTCTCGGCACCGGCCGACGACTCGTCCGGACCGTCCCGCTCGGGTTCGTCCGGTCCCAGCTCGTCGGTGGTCCCACTACGCCGGGAAGCACTCACCTGGACCCCCTGCCAAGCCGCGCCCGTCGGTACGGCGCGCCGGTTCACTCACTCACCCTCATCTAACTGGAACGTGACTCAGCCCACACCGGGTTCCCGCAAGATTGAAGGAATCGTTGCACCGGCCGTCCCCGGCCCCTCCAGCCGCAGGTCCACCCATTCCCCGGCGGCCCCGTCCAGCACATAGCGGTCGGTCTCGACGAAGCCCCGGGCACGCGCGAACCGCAGCCCGTCCTCGTTGACGGCGAGCACACACGTCTCGACGGCCCGGGCACCCAGCGCCCGCGCGTGGGCGAGCCCGTCCGCGTAGAGGGCCGTGCCGTACCCGCGGCCCCGATGGCCGGGCAGCACGCGCGCGATGACCGTCGCGACCGCGTCCTCCCCCTGGGGCGGACGCACGGTCGAGCAGCCGACGAGGACGTCGCCCTCGTACGCGTTGCGCAGGCGGTACCGCCCGGCGCGCTCGCGCACCTCGTCGAGGCTCAGGGCGGCGGGCGGCACGATGACGTTGTGGACGTGGCGCCACTCCTGGAGCGCCGTCTCGCCGTCCACCGGCACGATCCGCGGCTCAGACACCCGACCCACTCCCCTTGCGGGCACAGACCTCGATCTCGATGCGCATCCGCGGGTCGGCGAGCCCGCACACCATCATCGTCGCCGCCGGGCGCACCTCGCCGAAGTACCGGCGCAGCACCGGCCAGCAGGGCTCGAAGTCGTCCCGGTCGGGCAGCAGGTAGCGCACCCGCACCACGTCGGCGAAGGACGCCCCCGCCTCCTCCAGCGCCGCCCCCACGTTGCGCAGGCACTGCTCGGCCTGCTCCACCACGTCCTCGGAGATGGTCATCGCCGTGTAGTCGAACCCGGTCGTGCCCGACACGTGCACCCGGTCGCCGTCGACCACCGCACGCGCGTACCCGATCTGCTCCTCGAACGGCGACCCGCTCAGGATCGCCGTTCGCACCCCGCCTCGCTCCGTCATACGCGGAACGCTAGGTGAGGGGCGTCGTCCGCGTCCAAGAAAAAAAGGGGTTGAGCGAGGCGGGTTCGGTTCTTAGGGTGGGCTGTACTTCGGAAAGGAGGTGGTTCGGCAGATGTATGCATACCGGACGGAAGAGGTGGCTGCGGGCTAGCGGCCCGTCACCCCACCACGTGCGGTGCCGGACCAGCGTGTGAGCCTTGCACGCAGCCGGCCAATTCCACGCAGTCACCCGACCCGCGAGCTCGCCGGTACGTCCGGCCGGCTCCCCCGCCCCGGCGGAGGGACCTGAGCTCGCGGGTCGCTGCGTTCCCGGGCCGTCCCGGGCGGCTCACGGGCTGAGCCGCTCCACCCGCCAGCCTCCGTCGGGCTCGGCCACGTACCGCAGCCGGTCGTGCAGCCGGTTCTCCCGGCCCTGCCAGAACTCGACCATGCTCGGCAAGACCCGGAAGCCGCCCCAGTGCGGCGGCACCGGCACCTGTTCCACACCCTCGGGATAGCGTGCGGCGAGCTCCGCGTACGACGCGTCGAGCTCGGCGCGGGAGGCCATGACGGACGACTGGGCGCTGGCCCAGGCGCCGAGCTGGGAGCCGTGCGGCCGGGTGCGGAAGTAGGCGGCCGTCTCGTCGCGGCCGGTGCGCCGTGCCACGCCCGTCACGATGACCTGGCGCGCCATCGGATGCCAGGGGAACAGCAGCGAGACGTACGGATTCTCGGCGAGGTCGCGGGCCTTGCGGGAGTCGTAGTTGGTGTAGAAGACGAAGCCCCGCTCGTCGAACTGCTTCAGCAGCACGGTGCGCGAGCTGGGCCGGCCCTCGCCGTCGGCCGTGGAGACGATCATGGCGTTCGGTTCGAAGAGGTGGGCCTGCGCCGCGGCCTGCCGGAACCAGCGCGCGAACTGTTCCACCGGGCCGTCGGCCAGGTCGTGCTCGGCGAGGCCCTCGGCCCGGTAGTGCTTGCGCATCGCGGCCGGGTCGAAGTCGGGCGCGGCGGGTTCGAGGGAGGCGTCTGGGTCGGTCACGCGGTCATCCTGCCGTATGAGGGACGCGGCACCGGGGACGGTCGCCACCGGATCCCCGCATGGCACTGAGTGCCGCGAGACCTCCCCAAAAGTGGCACTCAGGGATATCGTTCGGGGAAGTGGCCCGGGTTGGATGAGCGCCGGGCGCACGGGGCATCACAGGGATACGCCCCGGACCGCGAGTCCGACGAGGCCCGTGGCACCCGGACGATCCGGGGTAGCGGGTCCGTGACCGTGGATCCGCCGGGGGCGCGCATCCCGTCTCGCCGGCCGCACGAGTGTCGTTCCACCCACCACAACACCATCCGTCGCACCCATCACGAGGAGCCGCCTGATGTCCGACTTCGTACCCGGGCTCGAGGGAGTCGTCGCGTTCGAGACGGAGATCGCCGAACCCGACAAGGAGGGCGGCGCGCTCAGGTACCGCGGCGTCGACATCGAGGACCTGGTCGGTCATGTCTCGTTCGGCAACGTCTGGGGGCTGCTCGTCGACGGTGCGTTCCGTCCCGGGCTGCCGCCGGCCGAGCCCTTCCCGATCCCCGTGCACTCCGGGGACATCCGCGTCGACGTGCAGTCCGCGCTCGCCATGCTGGCACCCGTGTGGGGCCTGAAACCGCTCCTGGACATCGACGCGGAGCAGGCCCGCGACGACCTCGCCCGGGCGGCCGTCATGGCCCTGTCCTACGTGGCCCAGTCCGCGCGCGGCCAGGGCCTGCCCATGGTGCCGCAGAGCGAGATCGACAAGGCGCAGTCCGTCGTCGAGCGCTTCATGATCCGCTGGCGCGGCGAGCCCGACCCCAAGCACGTGGCCGCCGTCGACGCCTACTGGACGTCCGCCGCCGAGCACGGCATGAACGCCTCCACCTTCACGGCCCGCGTCATCGCCTCCACCGGCGCGGACGTGGCCGCGGCCCTCTCCGGAGCCGTGGGCGCCATGTCCGGTCCGCTGCACGGCGGGGCGCCCTCCCGGGTGCTGCACATGATCGAGGAGATCGAGCGCACCGGGGACGCCGAGGCGTACGTGAAGCAGACCCTCGACCGGGGCGAGCGCCTGATGGGCTTCGGGCACCGCGTCTACCGCGCCGAGGACCCCCGCGCCCGGGTGCTGCGCCGCACCGCGCGGGAGCTCGGCGCCCCCCGCTTCGAGGTCGCCGAGGCCCTGGAGAAGGCGGCCCTGGCGGAACTGCACAGCCGCCGCCCGGACCGGGTGCTGGCCACCAACGTCGAGTTCTGGGCGGCCATCGTGCTGGACTTCGCCCAGGTCCCGGCGCACATGTTCACGTCGATGTTCTCGTGCGCCCGTACGGCGGGCTGGTCCGCGCACATCCTGGAGCAGAAGCGCACCGGCCGCCTCGTCCGCCCCTCCGCGCGCTACGTGGGCCCGGGCCCGCGCAACCCGCGCGAGGTCGAGGGCTACGCCGACATCGCGCGCTGACCGCCCGGCCGGCGGGCGGCTCCACCCCCGCCGGCCACCTCACGCGGGCGGCGCACGCGGCGTCGGTGATCCACTGCGCCAGTATGCTGGGGCGGCTGCGGCACCCCCAGTCATCGCCCTTCCCGACAGGGCGAGTTGTGGCCGCGGCGACCCACACGTCCCCCGGCATGAGGATGGGAACAGGTGCTGATAGCGGGCCGCTACCGGCTGATCGAGTCGATCGGACGCGGGGGCATGGGGGAGGTCTGGCGGGCCTACGACGGGACCCTGGACCGGCAGGTGGCCGTCAAGCTGCTGCTGCCCCAGGACTCCGACCCGACCGCCGCCTCCCGGTTCCGGCTGGAGGCGCGGACCGCGTCACGGATCGACCACCCCAACGTGGTGGGCGTCCGCGACTTCGGCGAGCACGACAACCAGCTCTACCTGGTGATGGAGCTCGTCGAGGGCGACAGCCTCGCCCGGGTGCTCACGCGGTCCGGCGCCCAGCCCGCCGACCGCGTGGCCCGGATGGCCGCCGAGGCCGCCGCCGGACTCGCCGCCGCGCACCGGCAGGGCGTCGTCCACCGGGACATCAAGCCCGGCAATCTGCTGCTGGACGCCGACGGCGCCCTCAAGATCGGCGACTTCGGCATCGCCCGCTTCCTCGACGACCCCGGCGCCGCGCTGACCGCCACCGGGCAGATCGTCGGCACCAGCCTCTACCTCGCCCCCGAGCGGGCGCTGGGCAAGCCCGCCGGACCCGCCTCCGACGTCTACGCGCTGGGCTGTGTGCTCTACCAGATGCTCACCGGGCGCCCGCCGTTCAACGCCGACACGGCCGTCGCCATCCTGCACCAGCACCTGGACGCCACACCCGTGCCGCCGCGCGAGCTGGGTGTCACCGGGCTGCCGCCCGCCTTCGAGAACTATCTGCTGGGCCTGCTCGCCAAGGACCCCGAGCACCGGCCGGGCGCCCAGCAGGCCGCCGACTGGTTCGCCGCCGGCGCCTGGCGGGGCCGCCCCGAGCCGCTCCCCGAGCCGGCCGCACAGCCCTCCCGGCCCGCATCGACGGCCCCGGTCCCCGCCCCCGTGTCCCGGCGGCGTGGCGCGACCGGCGGCCCGACCACGTACATGCTGCCCTCGGCCCAGGCGGCCCCCGAGCCGCGCCCCCGGGCCCAGGCCCCCGTGCGCTCGCGCGCGCGGGCCCGGAGCCGGTCCGCGTCCCCGTCCGGGTTCGGCGCCCGGCGCATCGCCGCCACGGCCGCGGGCGCGCTGCTGTTCGTGGCCGCGATGCTGCTCGGCATGACGTGGTTCGCGCCGGACGACACCGGGGGTGCCGGGACGACGTCGGAGGCCCCGCCGACCGCGGGCGCCTCGGACCCGGCCGCTCCGCCGTCCCCGGCCGCCGTGCAGGACGACGAGGACGGGGACGACTGAGGCGCACCCGACGGCGCTCAGCCCAGGGCCTCGTCCAGCAGTCGGGCCCACTGCGCCACCACCCGGGCCCGGCGGCCGGTGTCGTCGGTGAGCAGGTTGGCCAGGCCCAGGCCGCGGGCCATGTCGAGCAGGCCCTGCACGGACTCCCGGACGCCGGGGCGCGACTCGTCGGCGTCCAGCAGCTCCACGGCGATGCGATGGGTCTCCCGGCCGACGCGGGCCTCCAGCTCGGTGACCCGGGGACGCAGCTGCTCCTCGTCGGACGCGGCGACCCACAGGTGCAGGGCCGCGCGGAACAGGGGGCCGGTGTAGAGGTCCACGAGGGCGGCGACGACCGTGTGCCGGTCGTCTGACGCGCCCTCGGGGAAGAGGGCGCGCAGGGCCGTGGAGCGCTCCTCGGCGACGTACTCGACGGCCGCCGTGAACAGGTCCTCGCGGGTCGGGAAGTGATGCTGGGCCGCGCCCCGCGAGACGCCGGCCCGTTCGGCCACGACGGACACCGTGGAGCCCGCCCAGCCGTGCTCGGCCAGACAGGCCACGGCGGCCTCCAGGAGCCGCTGCCGGGTGACGCGGCTGCGGTCCTGCTTGGGCACGCGGTCCACCCGGTCGCCGGCCGTGCTCACACCACCCATTCCGGATCCCGTCTTTCGAGGAAGGCCGTCATCCCCTCACGGGCACCGGAGGAGGAGAACAGCCGGGCCGAGAGCGCGGTCAGTCCGGCCGCGTCCCGGTCGAAGGTTTCCAGCACCCTAGCCGCGAGCAGCGCTTTCGTCTCGGCCAGGGCCTGGGGGGCGGCCCTGCGCAGGCCGTCCAGGACGGGTTCCAGGACGGCGTCCACGTCGTCGCCCTCGGCCGTCAGCAGGCCGACGCGGACCGCCTCCGGCGCGGTGAACCGCTCCCCGGTGAGGTAGTAGCGGGCGAGGGCGCGCGGGTCCGCGCGGGGCATCACCGGCAGCGAGATCACCGCCGGGGCCACCCCGATGCGGACCTCCGTGAACGCGAAGGTGGCCGTGCGGGCGGCGGCGGCGATGTCGCAGGCCGCGAGGAGCCCGAGGCCGCCGGCGCGGACGTGTCCGGTGACGCGGGCGACGACGGGTTTCGGCAGGGCGACGATCCCCCGCAGCAGCGCCACCAGCGCGTCCGGGTCCGGCGGGTCCCGCAGGTCGGCACCCGCGCAGAAGGTGTTCCCGGTGTGGGTGAGCACGACCGCGCGCACCTCGGCGTCCTCGCCGCACTCCGTCAGTGCCCCGGCCAGCTCGCCCACCAGGGCCGCCGACAGCGCGTTGCGGGTGTCCGGGGAGTCGAGGCTCAGGGTGTGCACACCGCGCGCGTGGGCGCGGCCGATCAGCGTCATGCGCTCTCCTTCGGCGTCCGCAGTTCGCGGCGCAGGATCTTGCCGGAGGCGGCCCGCGGGACACCGTCGATGAAGGTGACCCGGCGGACCCGCTTGTAGGGGGCGACGCGTTCGGCGACGTGCATCATGACGTCGCCCTCGGTCAGCTCCGGCGCGGACGGCTGGCGGACCACATAGGCGTGCGGGACCTCGTTGCCCTCGTCGTTGTAGCAGCCGATCACCGCGGCGTCCGCGATGCCGGGGTGGGTGAGCAGCAGGGCCTCCAGTTCGGCGGGGGCCACCTGGAAGCCCTTGTACTTGATGAGCTCCTTGACCCGGTCGACCACGAACAGCCAGCCTCCCCCACTCTCGGCTTCGCTCGAGCGGGAGGTGCCCCCACCGTCGACATAGCCCACGTCGCCGGTGTGCAGCCAGCCGTCCTCGTCGATCATCGCGGCGGTGGCGTCGGGGCGGCCCAGATAGCCCTTCATGACCTGGGGCCCGCGGATCAGGATCTCGCCGGACTCGCCGACGCCGAGGTCCTTGTCCGGGTCGTCGAGGGAGACGATGCGCATCTCGGTGCCGGCGATCAGCTTGCCGACGGTCCCGGGCGGCGCGTCGGCCATGGCGGCCAGCGGGACGACATGGGTGCCGGGCGACAGCTCGGTCATGCCGTACGCCTGGCCGACCGGCGGCAGGCCGAGCCGCTGGGAGCAGGCGGCGGCGAGCCTGGCGTCCAGGGGCGCGGCGGCGCTGACGATGTGCTCCAGCGACGACAGGTCGTACTCGGCGACCAGCGGGTGCTTGGCGAGGGCCAGCACGATGGGCGGGGCCACGTACAGGCCGGTGATGCGGTGGTTCTGGATGGCCGCGAGGAACGTCTCCAGGTCGAAGCGGGGCAGCACGACGACCGTGGCGCCGACCCGCAGGGGCGCGTTCATCAGCGCGGTGAGGCCGTAGATGTGGAAGAACGGCAGCACGGCGAGGATGCGGTCGCCGGGCCCGGCCGGCATGGAGGGTTCGAGCTGGGCGAGGTTGGTGGCGATCTGCCGGTGGGTGAGCATCACGCCCTTGGGGATGCCGGTGGTGCCGGAGGAGTAGGGCAGCGCCGCGACGTCCTCCACCGGGTCGATGGCGACCCGCGGCTCGGGGGCGGTGGAGCCCAGCATGTCGATCAGCGACCGGTGTCCGGGCGCGCTGTCGCACACGAGGATCTCCTGGACGCCGCCCGCGAGTTCGGCGGCCCGGCGCGCCGTCTCCAGCAGCGGCGACACGGTGACGATCCACCGGGCCGCGCAGTCCTTGAGCTGCTTGGCGAACTCCTCGGGGGTGGCGAGCGGGTGCACCGTGGTGACGGAGGCACCCGCGCGCGTGGCCGCGTAGAACGCGGTGGGGAAGGCGATCGTGTTCGGGCTGTGCAGGGCGAGCACGTCACCCTTGCGCACGCCCGCCTCGGCCAGACCGGCGGCGACCCGCCGGTGGAAGCGGTCGAGCTGTTCGTAGCTGAGGGTGGTGCCGTCGGTGCCGTCGATGAGCGCGGGGGCGTCCCCGAACTCGGCGGCCCGGCCCAGCACCGCCTCGTGGATGGGGAGTTCTACGGCCGGGACGTCTGCGTACTCGCTGCGGAACACGGTTCCTCCTCGCGACACGGTGCCGGTCGGCTGCCGGTCAGTACGACTTGGGCAGACCCAGGGTCTGGTGGGAGACGTAGTTGAGAATCATCTCCCGGCTCACCGGGGCAATACGAGACACGCGCGCGGCGGTTATCAGCGACGCGAGCCCGAACTCGCGCGTGAGGCCGTTGCCGCCGAGGGTGTGCACGGCCTGGTCGACGGCCTTCACACACGCCTCCCCGGCCGCGTACTTGGCCATGTTGGCCGCCTCGCCCGCGCCCACGTCGTCCCCGGCGTCGTACAGGTAGGCCGCCTTCTGCATCATCAGACGGGCCAGCTCCAGGTCGATGTGCGCCTGCGCGAGGGGATGCGCGATGGCCTGGTGGGCTCCGATGGGCGTCTTCCAGACCGTGCGGTCGCGGGCGTACTCGACGGCGCGGGCCAGCGCGAAGCGGCCCATGCCGATCCCGAACGCGGCCGTCATGATGCGTTCGGGGTTGAGGCCGGCGAACAGCTGGAGCAGGCCCGCGTCGTCGTCGCCGACGAGCGCGTCGGCGGGCAGCCGCACGTCGTCCAGGGTCAGCTCGAACTGCTTCTCCACGGCGCTGAGTTCCATGTCGATCTGGCGCCGCCCGAAGCCCTCGGTGTCGCGCGGGACGATGAACAGGCACGGCTTGAGCTTGCCGGTGCGGGCGTCCTCGGTGCGGCCGACGATGAGGGTCGCGTCGGTGATGTCGACGCCGGAGACGAACACCTTGCGCCCGTTGAGGATCCAGTCCCCCGAGTCCAGGTCGCGGCGGGCGGTGGTGGTGATGCGGTGGCTGTTGGACCCGGCGTCCGGCTCGGTGATGCCGAAGGCCATGGTGAGGGAGCCGTCGGCGAGGCCGGGCAGCCACTGCCGCTTCTGCTCCTCGGTGCCGAAGCGGGCGATGACCGTGCCGCAGATCGCCGGGGAGACGACCATCAGCAGCAGCGGGCAGCCCGCGGCGCCCAGTTCCTCCAGGACGATGGAGAGTTCGGAGATGCCGCGGCCTCCGCCGCCGTACTCCTCGGGCAGGTTGACGCCGAGGTAGCCGAGCTTGGCCGCCTCCGCCCAGAGGGTCTTCTGGTCGTACCCGCGGCCGTGGCGTCTGCCCAGGGCCGCCACGGCGGCCCGCAGGGCCTTGTGCTCGTCGGTCTCGATCGTGGCCATGTGACTCCTTCGTCGTGGCTGGCCGTGCAGTTCGGCAGTGCGAGGGCGTCAGGCGGAGGGCTGGACCACCGCCAGGAGGGCGCCGACGGACACCTGTTGTCCGGGGGCGGCGTGCAGGGCGGTGAGCGTGCCCGCGCTCGGTGCGGTGATCCGGTGCTCCATCTTCATCGCCTCCAGCCAGAGCAGCGGCTGGCCGGCCTCCACGGCCGAGCCCTCCGCCAGGCCGTCGGCGACGCGGACGACCGTCCCCGGCATGGGGGCCACCAGGGACCCCGGGGCGAGCTGTGCCGTGGGGTCGGGGAAGCGGGGCAGCGCGGTGAGACGGGTGCCGTTCACGTGCACCTCGTCGCCGTACCGCGCCACCTCGAAGGTGCGCCGTACGCCGTCGGCCTCGAGGACGACCCGGTGCGCGTCCGCGTGCAGGACGCGCACCCCGTCGGCCTCCGGGCCGGTGCGGGTGTGCCGGTAGCGGACCTCGTGCTCCTCGTCCCCGACGGCGTACCGCTTGACCTGCGGCTGGGAGGAGACGTTGCGGAAGCCGCCGAAGCGGGAGCGGCCGTGCGCGTCGGCGAGGGCGGCGGCCAGCGGGGCGTACGGGTCGGGCTCGGGCGTCGTCAGGCCGGCCAGGTGGCGGTCGTAGAAGCCGGTGTCCATACGGGCCCGCGCGAACTCCTCGTGGCGCAGGGAGCGGACGAGGAGGTCGCGGTTGGTGACGGGGCCGTGGATCACCGCGCGCTCCAGCGCCGCGGCCAGCGTGCGGACGGCTTCGGCGCGGGTGGGGGCGTGGGCGATCACCTTGGCGAGCATCGGGTCGTAGTGGACGCCGATGTCGTCGCCGCCGGTGAAGCCGGTGTCCAGGCGGACGGCGCCGGGGACGGCGAGGCGGTGCAGGCGCCCGGTCTGCGGCGCCCAGTCGCGGGCCGGGTCCTCGGCGTACAGGCGGGCCTCGACGGCGTGCCCGCGCGCGGGGGGCGGCTCGGGGTCCAGGGCGTGGCCCTCGGCGATCCGCAGCTGCTCCGCGACCAGGTCGACGCCGAACACCTCCTCGGTCACCGGGTGTTCGACCTGGAGCCGGGTGTTCATCTCCAGGAAGTGCGCGGTGTCGCCGGCGACCAGGAACTCGACGGTGCCGGCGCCCACGTAGTCGACGGCACGGGCGGCCCGGACCGCGAGCGCGTGCAGCTCGGCCGTGAGGGCGGCGGGCAGCCCGGGCGCCGGGGACTCCTCGACGACCTTCTGGTGGCGGCGCTGCAGCGAGCAGTCCCGGGTGCCCAGCGGCCACACCGTGCCGTGGGTGTCGGCGAGGATCTGCACCTCGACGTGGCGGCCCCGCTCGACGTACGGCTCGACGAACACCTCGCCGTCGCCGAAGGCGCTCGCGGCCTCCGCGCGGGCGCCGGCGAGCGCCGCGTCGAGCTCGTCCAGGCGGCGCACGATCCGCATCCCGCGCCCGCCGCCGCCCGCGGCGGCCTTCACCAGGACGGGCAGGTCGGCCTCGGTGACCTCGCCGAGCGGGGCGAGGCCCATCAGTTCCTTGGCCCGGGTCTTGGACGCCATCGCCTCGATGGCCTCGGGCGGCGGGCCGATCCAGACCAGGCCCGCGTCGAGGACGGCGCGCGCGAAGCCGGCGTTCTCGGAGAGGAACCCGTAGCCGGGGTGCACGGCGTCCGCGCCGGCGGTCAGCGCCGCCTTCACGATCAGGGCGCCGTCCAGGTACGTCTCGGAGGGCGCCGCCCCGGGCAGCCGTACGGCCGTGTCGGCCTCGCGGGTGTGCAGGGCGTTCGCGTCGGCGTCCGAGTACACGGCGACCGTGCGGACGCCCAGGTCGCGGCAGGTGCGGAAGACGCGGCAGGCGATCTCGCCCCGGTTGGCGACGAGGACAGAAGTGATCACTGGTGGTTCCCTCACATCCGGAAGACGCCGAAGCCGCCGCGCGCGCCCTCGTAGGGGGCGGTGTGGACGGCGGACAGGCACAGGCCGAGGACGGTGCGGGTGTCGCGGGGGTCGATGACGCCGTCGTCGTACAGCCGCCCGGACAGGAACATCGGCAGCGACTCCGACTCGATCTGCTGCTCCACCATGGCCCGCAGCGCGGCGTCCGCCTCGTCGTCGTACGGCTGCCCCTTCGCCGCCGCCGACTGCCGGGCGACGATGGAGAGCACCCCGGCGAGCTGCTGGGGTCCCATCACCGCCGACTTGGCGCTCGGCCAGGCGAACAGGAAGCGCGGGTCGTAGGCCCGGCCGCACATGCCGTAGTGCCCGGCGCCGTAGGAGGCGCCCATGAGGACGGACAGGTGCGGGACGCGGCTGTTGCTGACCGCGTTGATCATCATGGCGCCGTGCTTGATGATGCCGCCCTGCTCGTACTCCCTGCCGACCATGTAGCCGGTGGTGTTGTGCAGGAACAGCAGCGGGATGTCGCGCTGGTTGGCCAGCTGGATGAACTGGGCGGCCTTCTGCGACTCCTCGCTGAACAGGACGCCCTGTGCGTTGGCGAGGACGCCGACGGGGTAGCCGTGCAGGCTCGCCCACCCGGTCGTGAGGCTGGTGCCGTACAGGGGCTTGAACTCGTCGAAGTCGGAGCCGTCGACGATCCGGGCGATGACCTCGCGCGGGTCGAAGGGGGTCCTCAGGTCGCCGGGGACGATGCCGAGGAGTTCCTCCGGGTCGTACTTGGGCGGCTCGGCCGGTCCCGGATCCGGGTAGGCCTTGCGGTGGTTGAGCCGGGCGACCACGCGGCGCGCCCGGCGCAGGGCGTCCGGCTCGTCGGCGGCGAAGTGGTCGGCGAGGCCCGACACACGCGCGTGCATCTCGGCACCGCCCAGCGACTCGTCGTCGCTCTCCTCGCCGGTCGCCATCTTCACCAGCGGCGGGCCGCCGAGGAACACCTTGGCGCGCTCCTTGACCATGATCACGTGGTCGGACATGCCGGGCACATAGGCGCCGCCCGCGGTCGAGTTGCCGAAGACGACGGCGACGGTGGGGATGCCGGCCGCCGACAGCCGGGTCAGGTCCCGGAAGATGGCGCCCCCGGGGATGAAGATCTCCTTCTGGGAGGGCAGGTCGGCGCCGCCGGACTCCACGAGGTTGATCACGGGCAGCCGGTTGGCGAGGGCGATGTCGTTGGCGCGCAGCGCCTTCTTCAGCGACCACGGGTTGCTGGCCCCGCCGCGCACGGTCGGGTCGTTGGCGGTGATCAGGCACTCGACGCCCTCGACCACCCCGATGCCGGTGACCAGGGAGGCGCCGACGGTGTAGTCGCTGCCCCAGGCGGCCAGCGGGGACAGCTCCAGGAAGGGGGTGTCCGGGTCGAGCAGCAGCTCGACGCGTTCGCGGGCGAGCAGCTTGCCGCGCCCCCGGTGCCGCTGGACGTATTTCTCGCCGCCGCCCGCGAGGGCCTTGGCGTGCTCGGCGTCGAGTTCGGCCAGCCTGGCGAGCATGGCCTCGCGGTTGGCCCGGTGGTCGGGGCTCGTCGGGTCCAGGGCGGTGGGCAGGACGGTCACAGCAGACTCTCCGGGATGTCGAGGTGGCGGCTGCGCAACCATTCACCGAGGGCCTTGGCCTGCGGGTCGAAGCGGTGCTGGGCGGCGACGCCCTCGCCGAGGATGCCCTCGACGGCGAAGTTCAGGGCGCGCAGGTGCGGCAGGACGTGGCGGGTCACCGCCAGCTCGCGGCTCTCCGGGATCAGCTCCCGGAACCGGTCCACGGTGAGCGCGTGCGCGAGCCAGCGCCAGGCGTCGTCGGTGCGGGCCCAGACGCCGACGTTGGCGTCCCCTCCCTTGTCCCCGCTGCGGGCACCCGCGACCAGGCCGAGCGGGGCGCGCCGGGTGGGCCCGGCCGGCAGGGGGGCCGGCGGCGAAGGCTCCGGGACGGCGTCGAGCACGGCCGTCTCCTGGGGCGGAGGCACGCTGATCCGGCGTCCGTCATAGAGGACGGCCACATGGTCGACGGCACCATGGGGGACGTACACACCCTCGAAGACCCCATAGGGGGTTCCCTTTCCCGGGGGCGCGAGCACATGGAAGCCGGGGTAGCTGGCGAGCGCCAGCTCGATGGCCGCCCCGCTGAGCGCCCGTCCGACGTTCTCCTGGGACGGGTCCCGCACGACCAGCCGGAGCAGGGCGCTGGCCGTCTCCTGCGTCGGCGCGTCGGGCCGGTCGGTGCGGACCAGGACCCACCGCACCTCGGCGGGGCGGGACTTGGCGAACGCGTCGTCCATCTGCCCTCGTACGAGCGCCGCCTTGGCCTCGACGTCCAGTCCGGTGAGCACGAAGACGACCTCGTTGCGGAAGCCCCCGAGCCGGTTCACGCCGACCTTGAGGTCCGGGGGCGGGGCCTCGCCGCGCACCCCGTCGATCCGCACCCGGTCGGGGCCGTCCTGGGTGAGCCGTACCGTGTCCAGCCGGGCGGTGACGTCGGGTCCCGGATAGCGGGCGCCCGCCGTCTCGTAGAGCAGCTGGGCGGTGACCGTGCCGACGTCGACGAGGCCGCCGGTGCCGGGGTGCTTGGTGATGACGCAGCTGCCGTCCTCGTGCAGTTCGGCGAGGGGGAAGCCGGGGCGGGTCGCGGCGGCCGCGTCGAAGAACGCGTAGTTGCCGCCGGTCGCCTGCGCACCGCACTCCAGGACGTGCCCGGCGACGACGGCGCCCGCGAGCCGGTCGTGGTCGCCGGGCTGCCAGCCGAAGTGGGCGGCGGCGGGCCCGGTCACCAGGGCCGCGTCGGTCACCCGGCCGGTGACGACGACGTCCGCGCCCTCCCGCAGGCAGGCGGCGATCCCGAAGCCGCCGAGGTAGGCGTGGGCGGCGAGCGCGCCGGGGTGGCGGGCGGCCAGGTCGTCGCCCTCGACGTGGGCGACGCGCACGGGGACGCCGAGCCGGTCCGCGAGGGCCCGTACGGCGTCGGCGAGCCCGGCCGGGTTGAGCCCGCCCGCGTTGGCGACGATCCGCACGCCCCGTTCGTGCGCGAGGCCGAGGCACTCCTCCAGCTGGCGCAGGAAGGTGCGGGCGTAGCCGGCGCCGGGGTCCTTCAGCCGGTCGCGGCCGAGGATGAGCATGGTCAGCTCGGCGAGGTAGTCACCGGTGAGGACGTCCAGCTCGCCGCCGGTCAGCATCTCGCGCATGGCGTCGAAGCGGTCGCCGTAGAAGCCGGAGGCGTTGCCGATCCGCAACGGCCGGGCGGCCGCCGTCACCGGGCCTCCCCCTTCGGGCCGCGTCCGGCGCCGGGCGGGCCCGCGAAGACCTGCGCGATGTCGAACCAGCGGTCGGCGTCGGGGCCTTCGGCGCGCAGGTCCAGGTCGGAGCGGTGGGCGCGCTGGGTGACCAGGCGGCAGAAGTCGACGGCGGACCCGGTCACGCGCTGGTCGGCGTCCTCGGGCCCGTAGGTCCACAGGTCGCCGGAGGGGGCGGTCAGTTCGATCCGGAACGGCTCGAACGGCACGGGCAGTCCATGGACGCCGAAGGCGAAGTCACGGGTGCGCACCCCGATCCACACCACATGCCGGAGCCGGTCGGTGGGTGGGCGCACCACACCGAGGGCGTCGGCGATGTCCAGTCCGTGGGCCCAGGTCTCCATGAGTCGGGCCGTGGCCATGGAGGGCGCCGACATGGGCGGGCCGTACCAGGGGAACCGGGCGCCCTGGGGCGCCGCGCGCAGGGCCGTGTCGAGGGCGGCCCTGCCTTCGCGCCAGCGCGCCAGCAGCTCGGCGGGCGGCAGTGCGGCCCCCTCCTCGGCACCGTCGTCGACGAAGGAGCCCGGCGACACCAGCGCCTTCTCCACCAGGGCGTGGAAGGCGTCCGTGTCGGTCGCGGCCAGCAGCGCCGAGTGGTCCGTCCAGGCCAGGTGCCCGATCTGGTGGGCGACGCTCCAGCCGGGCGCCGGCGTGGCGAGCGCCCACTGCTCGGGACTCAACTCGGCCACCAGCCGGTCGAGTTCCTCGCTCTCCTCGCGCAGGTCGTCGAACACGGGCGTCGGATCGGACACGGGACGCTCCCCTCGGGGCACGGCGGTGTGCGGCGTGCTGAGGAGCATGGCAGCGCGGAATAAAACAAGCAAGCACGCTTGCATAATTGCGGTCGTTCGGTGCATGACCCGGGGTGAGGGCCATGCGGCCGCTGCGTGCTCAATACACTCGGCGATCGCGCCCATCGCGGCGCCAACTCGCATATCGGGGGACGAACCATGAGCAACTGGAACCCGGGCGGGCAGCCGCCCCAGGGGCCCCAGCCCTACCCGCCGCAGCCGCCTCAGCCCTATCCGCCCCAGCCCTACGTGCCGCCGCAGCCCCACCCGGGACCGCCGATGCCGCCGCCCGGCGGGCCGATCACCCGGCTGCGGCGGCGGATCGGCCCCATCCACACCGCGCGCCGGGTCTTCACCCCGTCACGGCCGGGCATCGTCTCGGACCCGGAGGTGGCGCGCATGCGGAAGATCAGGACCCTGGTCGGCGTGGGCGCGTTCATGTGGATGTCCTACACCTACAAACTCGCCCCCAGGCTCGGCGACGCGGCGGACGAGCAGGTCGACCAGTCGTGGACCAGCGCCCTCGTGCTGGCGGCCACCCTCCCGGTCGTCGTCGGCATCCTGTACGGCCTGGCCGCTCCGGCGGCGCGACGGGACCTGCTGCGCCGGGCCGGGCGGTGCTTCGGCGCGATCGTGGCCATGATGGCGGCGGCCTCCGTCTTCCCGGCCATCGTGCTCTCGGGGTTCTACGAGGGCAGTCCGCTCGGGGAGGGCCCGCTGACGGCGACGAAGATCTTCCAGCTTGTGGCCACCCTCTTCGTCCTCTTCTGGGTGCTGCCGTTCGTCGTCTGGGGCGTGGGACTCGCCGTCCAGCACGTCTTCCGCACCGCGGACATCCACGAGACGGTGCCGCCGCTGCTGATCATGGCGATGGCGTGGGAGATGGCGCTGATCGACGTGCTCACCGGTGCCCACGCGGGCGTGCCGGCGCTGATCCGGTACGTGTTCATCCTGGGTGCCCCGGTCTCCGTCACGGCGGTGGGCCTGTGGGAGCTGCGCCGGTTGCGCGTGCACTACGGGCTGGGTCTGCGGGGACTCCTGATGCGCTAGGAAAGCGCCTTCGAGGACGTGCCGGGGGGTGCGGCCTTCGCCTTCCTCCGGCCCACCTGGGTCCGCACCGCCCCCATGCTCGCCGCGATGACGAGCGCGATGGCGAGCGCCTGCGGGGTGGACAGGGCCTGGTCGAGGACGAGGAACCCGGCGGTCGCGGCGATCGCCGGCTCCAGGCTCATCAGGATCGCGAAGGTGCCCGCGGGCAGGCGGCGCAGGGCGAGGAGTTCGAGCGTGTACGGCAGGACCGAGGAGAGCATCGCCACGGCCGCGCCCAGCCCGATCGTCACCGGATCGGCCAGCTTGGCGCCCGATTCGGCCAGGCCCAGGGGCAGGAACAGCACCGCCCCCACCGCCATCGCCAGCGCGAGACCGTCGGCCTGCGGGAAGCGCCGGCCCGTACGGGCGCTGAAGACGATGTAGGCCGCCCACATGGCGCCCGCGCCCAGGGCGAAGACCACACCGAGCGGGTCGAGGCTGCTGAAGCCGCCACCGCCGAGCAGGAAGACACCGGCGAGGGCCAGTCCCGCCCACACGAGATTGAGGGCGCGCCGTGAGCTCAGCACGGACAGGGCGAGCGGGCCGAGCACCTCCAGGGTGACGGCTGGGCCGAGCGGGATGCGGGCGACCGACTGGTAGAAGAGGCCGTTCATCGCGGACATGGTGACGCCGAAGACGACCACCGTGCCCCAGTCGGTCCGGGAGTGGCCGCGCAGCCGGGGCCGGCAGACCAGCAGCAGGACGACGGCCGCGACCAGCAGCCGCAGCGCCACCACGCCGAGCGCGCCGGCCCGCGGCATCAGGCTGACCGCGAGGGCGCCGCCGAACTGGACCGAGATGCCGCCGGCGAGCACCAGGCCCACCGGGCCGAGGGAGCCCCGGCGGACGGGGGTGCCGGCGGCCGGTGCGGAGGGGACCGGGGCGCCGGCGTGCGCGGGCGCGGCGGCTTCGGGGATGCTCACGGGCGTTCCAGGGCTCGACTGGGGATGCGTTCAGCTTGCTGTACTGCCAAGTCCAGAGTAGTGGACTCGGTCAGGCGTGTGAACCCGTCATGCCACTGTCCCAGAGTATGGACGCCGGAGCCGCCCCGGCCCTACCTGCGGGCCATGTACAGATGCAGGGCCCGGTGCAGCAGCCGGTTGACCGGGAGGTCCCACTCGCCCAGGTACTCGACGGCCTCACCGCCCGCGCCCACCTTGAACCGCAGCAGGCCCAGGAGGTGGTCGGACTCCTCCAGGGTGTCGGTGATGCCCCGGAAGTCGTAGACGGCGGCGCCCGCCGCGTGCGCGTCGGCGATCATGTGCCACTGCATGGCGTTGTTCGGCTGGACCTCGCGCCGGCGGCTGGTGGAGGCGCCGTAGGAGTACCAGACGTGCTCGCCGACGGTGAGCATCGTGGCGGCGGCGAGGACCTCGCCGTCGTGGTGGGCGAGGTAGAGCCGCATCCGGTCGGGGTCCTCGGCGGTGAGCGCGGTCCACATGCGCTCGAAGTAGGGCAGCGGACGTGGGACGAACCGGTCGCGCTCGGCGGTCTCCCGGTACAGCTCGTGGAAGACGGGCAGGTCCTCGCGGCCGCCCCGCACGATCTTGACGCCCGCCTTCTCGGCCTTCTTGATGTTGCGCCGCCACTGCTGGTTGAGCCCCCGTCGGACGTCGTCCAGCGACCGCCCGGCCAGCGGCACCTGGCAGACGTACCGGGGCTGGCCCGCGGCGAAGCCCTCCTCGCCCGCCGGCTCGGACCGCCGCCATCCGGCGGCCCGCAGCCGCTCCTCGACCTCGGCGGCGCGCGGGTCGTACGCCGTGGGCTCCACGTCGCGCAGCCGGTGCGCGGCGGGGTCGGCGATGGCCGCCTTCACCGTGTCGGGGCTCCACCGGCGCGCGACGACGGGCGGACCCATCCGCACCGAGAACGCCCCCTTGCGCCGCAGGTGCGCCACCATCGGCTCCAGCCACCGCTCGGCCAGATCGGGCGCGTGCCAGTCGATGAGCGGCCCCTCCGGCAGATAGGCCAGGTACTTCCTCAGGCGGGGCAGCGGGCGGTACAGCACGAGGCCCGCGCCCAGCAGCCGCCCCTCCTCGTCGAACCACCCCAGGCTCTCCGCCGTCCAGTCCGGCTTCACCTCGCCCCAGGACGGGACCTGGGTGTGGCTGGCGGAGCGGCGGGCCGCGACGAACGCCAGGTGCTCGTCGCGCGTGATGGGCCGGAGGAGGAGGGGCATGGGGGCTCCTGTCGGTGACCGGACGGACGGTCCGGGAGGGGGCCGCGGCCGGGGCGGCGTTCCACTGATCGTCAGCCTAGGCGCGCCCCGCTCCCCCCTCATCTCCTGCGGGCCCATCCGATCCCGGACGGCCCAATCCCGCCGTCTCCAGCGCCTCCGCGAGGACCTCGGCCAGGTGCCGGCCCCGCACGCCCGCGAGCTGCGCCAGCTGGGTCCGGCAGGAGTAGCCGTCCGCCAGGACCACGGCGTCCTCCCCTGCGTCCCACACGGCGGGCAGCAGCTGCTCCTCCGCGCATGCCACGGACACGTCGTAGTGCCCCTTCTCGAACCCGAAGTTCCCCGCGAGGCCGCAGCAGCCGCCGCTCAGCTCGCCCGTCAGCCCGGCCGCCTCCCGCAGCCGCCGGTCGGGTCCGTCGCCGAGGACGGCGTGCTGGTGGCAGTGGGTCTGCCCGACCGCCGGCCGCCCGATCCGGGGCGGCGCCCAGCTGGGCGCGTACCGCTCCAGGGCCTCGGCGAAGGTCAGGACGCGGTCGGCGAGCCGCCGGGCACGGGGGTCGTCGTGCAGCAGCTCGGGCAGGTCCGAGCGCAGCGACGCGGCACAGCTGGGCTCCAGGACCACCACGGGCGTGTCCCGCTCCAGCAGCGGCTCCATCAGGTCCAGCGTGCGCCGCAGCACCGCGCGGGCCCGGTCGAGCTGACCGGTGGAGACGTACGTCAGCCCGCAGCAGACACGCTGCCGGCCGCGCAGCACGGACAGCGGGTCCATCGCCACCCGCATCCCTTCGCCCCGCCCGGACGGGGTCATGCGCACCGTCGGCGGCAGCGCGACCCGCAGACCGGCCGCCTCCAGCACCCGGACGGCCGCCTGCCCGACGGACGGCGTCAGATGCTCGGTGAAGGTGTCCGGCCACAGCACGACCCGCTCCCCGCCCGCCGGGGCCGCGGGCCTCTCCCTCGTCTCCCACCAGCGGCTGAAGGTGCGGGTCGCGAGTCGCGGGAGCCGCCGCTCGGGCGCGATCCCGCCGAGCCGTTTCGCCAGCCGGGCCAGCGGCCGGACGGCGGCGAGGGCGTTGACCAGGGCCGCCGTCCGCGTACGGTCCACCAGGCGCAGCCACCGGGGCAGCCGGCCCATGCTGTGGTGCGCGGCGGGCCGGCGCCGGCCCGCGTAGTGGTGGTGCAGGAACTCCGCCTTGTACGTGGCCATGTCCACGCCCACCGGGCAGTCGGAGCGGCACCCCTTGCAGGCCAGGCACAGGTCCAGCGCGTCACGCACCTCGTCCGAGCGCCACCCGCCAGTCACCAGTTCCCCGGCGAGCATCTCGTGCAGCAGCCGGGCACGCCCGCGCGTGGAGTGCTCCTCCGCTCCGGTCACACGGAACGACGGACACATCACGGCGGACCCGGACACCGACGTCGTACGGCACTTGGCGACACCGACGCAGCGCCGTACGGCCGCCGCGAAGTCACCGCCGTCCGCCGGGTAGCCGAAGGCGACGTCCACCGGCTCGCGGGGCAGGACCGCGAAGCGCAGGTTCGTGTCGAGCGGCGCCGGGCGCACCAGCATCCCCGGGTTGAGCAGGCCGTCCGGGTCCCACACACCCTTGGCCCGCTCGAAGAGGCGGACCATCTCCTCCCCGTACATCCTCGGCAGCAGCTCGGCCCGCGCCTGCCCGTCGCCGTGCTCCCCGGACAGCGAGCCGCCGTGCGCCACGACCAGGGCGGCCAGCTCCTCGGAGAAGCGCCGGAAGCGGCCGACGCCCCGCTCGGTGAGCAGGTCGAAGTCGATCCGCACGTGGATGCAGCCGTCCCCGAAGTGCCCGTACGGCGCCCCGCGCAGCCCGTGGGCGGCCAGCAGCGCCCGGAACTCCCGCAGATACGCCCCGAGCCGGCGCGGCGGCACCGCGCAGTCCTCCCAGCCGGGCCACGCCTCCGTGCCGTCCGGCATCCGCGTCGCCGTGCCGCTCGCGTCCTCCCGCAGGCGCCACAGGGCCCGCTGCCCGGCCGGGTCGGTGACGACCGCCGCGTCGAGCACGTCGGCGGCGCGCACGACCGCCTCCGCCCGCGCGCGTGCCTCGCCCGCCGACTCCCCGCCCGTCTCCACGAACAGCCACGCGCCGCCGCGGGGCAGCGCGGCCGACGCCGGCACGAGGTCGGCGGCCATGCCCTCCACGGTGAGCGGCCCCAGCGGCAGCAGCCCGGCGGCCGCCTCGGCGGCGGCACTCTCGTCGGCGTACGCCAGCACCGCGAGCGCCCGCGCGCGGGGCGCCGGCACGAGCTGGACGACCGCCTCGGTGAGCACGCCGAGCGTGCCCTCGCTGCCGCAGAACGAGCGGGCCACGTCGGCGCCGTTCTCGGGCAGCAGCGCGTCCAGCGCGTACCCGGAGATCCGGCGGGGCAGCTCGGGGAAACCGGTCCGCAGCCGCGCCAGGTCGCCCTCCACCAGGGCGCGCAGCCCCTCCGGCGCGCCCGCCCACTCCCGGCCCAGGCGCAGCCGCTCGCCGCGCGCCGTGAGCACGTCCAGCTCGCGCACGCTGTCGGCGGTCGTCCCCCACGCCACGGAGTGGGATCCGCAGGAGTTGTTGCCGATCATGCCGCCGAGGGTGCAGCGGCTGTGCGTGGACGGGTCGGGCCCGAAGCGCAGGCCGTGCGGGGCGGCGGCCTCCTGGAGCCGGTCGAGGACGAGTCCGGGCTGCACGACGGCGGTGCGCGTCCCCGGGTCCAGTGACACCAGCCGGTCCATGTGCCGGGTGAAGTCCAGGACGACACCGGTGCCGGTGGCCTGCCCGGCGATGGACGTGCCCCCGCCGCGCGCCACCACCGGCACCCCGTGCTCCCGGCACACCGCCAGCGCGGCGGCGACGTCGTCGGCGTCCCGGGGGGCCACCACCCCCAGCGGGACACGCCGGTAGTTGGACGCGTCCATCGTCGTCAGCGCACGGGACGTGACGTCGAACCCGACCTCGCCCCGGACGGCCGCCCGCAGTTCCGTCTCCAGTTCCGCCATGCGTCCACTCAACCAGCCCGGTGACGGCGGGCACCGGCGCGGGGCCGGGACCACGCCGTCTCACCGGACGGACGAGGTTTCACCCGGGTTTCCTCCACCGGCTACCCTCCGTGTCGTGGCTGAGATCCAGATTCCCGCTGACATCAAGCCCGCCGACGGACGTTTCGGCGCTGGCCCCTCCAAGGTGCGGACGGAAGCGCTGGACGCGCTGGCCGCCACCGGTACCTCCCTCATGGGCACCTCCCACCGCCAGGCCCCGGTGAAGAACCTGGTCGGCCAGGTGCGCGAGGGCATCAAGGAGCTGTTCTCCCTGCCCGACGGGTACGAGGTGATCCTCGGCAACGGCGGCTCCACCGCGTTCTGGGACATCGCGACGCACGGCCTGATCGAGAACAAGTCGCAGCACCTCACGTTCGGCGAGTTCTCCTCCAAGTTCGCCAAGGCCGCGAAGCTCGCCCCCTGGCTGGCCGACCCGGACGTCGTCTCCACGGACCCGGGCACCCACCCCGAGCCGGTCGCGGCGGCGGGCGTCGACGTCTACGCCTTCACCCACAACGAGACCTCCACCGGTGTCGCCATGCCGATCAAGCGCGTGGCCGGCGCCGACGAGGGCGCGCTGGTCCTGGTCGACGCCACCTCCGGCGCCGGCGGCCTGCCGGTCGACATCGCCGAGACGGACGTCTACTACTTCGCCCCGCAGAAGTCCTTCGCCTCCGACGGCGGCCTGTGGATCGGCGTCTTCTCCCCGGCCGCGATCGAGCGCGCCGAGCGCGTCCACGCGAGCGGCCGCCACATCCCGGAGTTCTTCTCGCTGCCCACGGCGATCGACAACTCCCGCAAGAACCAGACGTACAACACCCCGGCCCTCGCCACCCTCTTCCTGCTGAACCAGCAGCTGGAGTGGATCAACGGCCAGGGCGGCCTGGACTGGGCGGTCCGCCGCACCGCCACCTCCGCCCGCACGCTGTACGGCTGGGCCGAGGACATCAAGTACGCGAACCCGTTCGTCACCGACCCGGCCAAGCGCTCGCAGGTCATCGGCACGATCGACTTCACGGACGAGGTGGACGCCGCCGCCGTCGCCAAGGTGCTGCGCGCCAACGGCATCGTCGACACCGAGCCGTACCGCAAGCTCGGCCGCAACCAGCTGCGGGTGGCGATGTTCCCGGCGATCGACCCGGCGGACGTCGAGGCGCTGACGAAGTGCGTCGACTACGTCATCGAGAAGCTCTGACCTTCCCGCGTACGTGACGAAGGGGGCGCCCAGCGAGTGTCGCCGGGCGCCCCCTGTCGTTGTGTCGGTCGATCAGCGGGCGGAGCCCAGGATCGCGCTCAGGGTGCCGGTGCCGGCCGCCTTCCGCGCCGCGGGCTGCGGCGTCGGGTCGGGAAGCTTGTCGCACACCGCGTCGACCGTGCCCTTGCCGTGCGGGACCTTGCCGTTGGTGAGGTACGCCGCGAGGTGCTTGTCGAGGCAGGCGTTGCCGCTCAGCGTGATGCCGTGGTTGCCGCCGCCCTGCTCCACCACCAGGCTGGAGCCCTTCAGCAGCCGGTGCATGGTCACGCCGCCCGGGTAGGGCGTGGCCGCGTCGTCCGTCGCCTGGAACAGCAGCACCGGCGGGAGCTTGCTGTTGACGACGTTCACCGGCTTCAGCGTCTTCGTCGACCAGTACGCGCACGGCGCGTTGTACCAGGCGTTGTTCCACGCCATGAACGGGGCCTTCTCGTACACCGCCCAGTTGTCCTTGCGCCACTGCTTCCAGTCGCGCGGCCAGGAGGCGTCACGGCACTGCACGGCGGTGTAGACGCTGTAGCCGTTGTCACCGGAGGCGTCGATCGCCGCGATGTTGTCGTACGCCGTCACCAGCGCCGCCGTGTCGTGGTCGTTGACGTACGCCGCGAACGTCTTGGCCAGCGTCGGCCAGTACCCGTTGTAGTAGCCGCCCGGTATGAAGATGTCCTCCAGCTCGGAGGCGCCCACCTTGCCGCCGGCCGGCTTCTTGGCCAGGGCCGCCCGCATGGCGTACCACTTGGCCTCGATCCTCTTCGGGTTCGTGCCGAGCTTGTACGTGGAGTCGTACTTGGCGATCCACGCCATGAAGGCCTTGTGGCGCTTGTCGAAGGCGTAGTCCTGCTGGATGTTGTCGTCGTACCAGACACCGGTCGGGTCGACGATCGAGTCCAGCACCAGGCGCCGCACCCGCTCGGGGAACAGCTTGGCGTAGACGGAGCCGAGGTAGGTGCCGTACGAGTAGCCGAAGTAGTTGATCTTCGACGCGCCGAGGCCCTTGCGGATCGAGTCCATGTCCTTCACGGCGCTGACCGTGTCGATGTACGGCAGGACGTCCGCGTATTTCGTGCCGCAGGCCTTCGCGAAGGCCTTGGCGCGCGCCAGGTTGGCCTTCTCCAGCGCCGGGGTGCTCGGCACGGAGTCGGGGCGCACGGGGTCGAAGTGGCCCGGCTTGCAGTCCAGGGCGGGCTGGCTCTCGCCCACTCCGCGCGGGTCGAAGCCGATGACGTCGTACTGGGCGGCGACGTCCTTGGGCAGGGAGGACGCGACGAACTCGGCCAGCGACAGGCCACTGCCGCCCGGGCCACCGGGGTTGACGAGCAGCGGGCCCTGGGACTTCGGCGCGGTGTGCGGCACGCGGGAGAGAGCCAGCGTGATCTGCCTGCCGCGCGGCTTCGCGTAGTCGAGCGGCACCTTGACCGACCCGCACTGGAGCGTCGGGGTGTCGTCCGTCCCGCACTTCTTCCAGGCGACCTTGGCGACGGCGGTCGACAGGGCCGTGCTCGCGGAGTGTGGCGAGCTGGCGTTGGCGGGAACGGCGGTGAGTGTCCCGGCCAGGACGACCGTGGCGCCGCACAGTACGGCTGCGCTTCTTCTCATGGAGTTCTCTCGCAACGGTGTCGGGGTCAGACCCACGAGTGACGCGGGCCGTGCCGCATCGTCGCCGAAGTGCGCACCGTTCATATGCGAATTCGAGCAAGACTTGACCAAATCGAGGCACAGCCCGCTCTCAGAAACCCCACGGAAAATGGGAGTTACGGCAATTCCGGACACCCGGCCGGCCCGGCTCCCCCCCCCTCGTCAGGCGAAGGACGGAGCCGGGCCGGGCACGACCTACCGGCTCAGCTTCTGGAACCGCCGCACCGCCAGCGGCAGGAAGATCGCCGTCAGGATCACCGGCCACACCCCGGCCATCAGCAACGCGTGCTGCTCCACCCAGGAGTCGCCGCCGCCCACCGGCGTGCCGAACAGTTCGCGGGTCGCAGCGGCCGTGGAGGAGATCGGGTTCCAGGCGGCCACCCAGCCCAGCCAGTCGGGCATGAGCTGCGGGGCGACGAAGATGCTGGAGATCATCGTCAGCGGGAAGGCCACCGCGAACAGACCGCCCGCCGCCTCCGGGTTGGGAACCAGCAGACCAAGCCAGACGCCGAGCCAGATCAGTGCGAACCGCAGCCACAGCAGCAGCCCGAACGCGGCGAGGAAGCCCCAGCCGCCGTCCGGACGCCAGCCCATGGCCAGCGCGGTGAGCATCAGGATGGCCAACTCGGCGCAGGCGACGATCAGATCGGTCACCCCGCGTCCGGCCACCACCGCGGAGGACGCCATCGGCATGGAGCGGAAGCGGTCGATGACGCCCTTGGTGGAGTCGTACACCACGACGGTCGCGGTGTTGATGAAGCCGAAGGCCATGGTCATCACGAACATGCCCGGCATCAGGAAGTCCTGGTAGTCGCCGCCCCCTGGCACCCTCATCGCGCTGCCGAAGACATAGCCGTACAGGAGGACGGAAAGGATCGGGAAGCCCAACTGCCAGGCGATGTTGACCGGCTGGCGCTGGTAGTGGGTCAGGCCCCGGCGGACGATGTTCCAGCAGTCCGCGAGCGCCCAGTACACCCGGCCGCGGCCGGCCGGTCCGGTCAGGTCGAGCGCGCTCATGCCGCCGCCTCCTTCTCCGTGCGATGTCCGGTCAGGCGCAGGAACACGTCGTCGAGGCTGGGCCGGCGCAGACCGATGTCCTCGACCCGTACGCCCTCGTCCTGCAGCGTGCGGGCGACGTCCGTGAGGGCGGCCACCCGGTCGGTCACGGCGGCGTGCACCCGCAACTCGGTCTCGTCCGCCTCGGGTTCGCCGTCGGCGACCCGGGCGATGACCTTTGCCACGCGCGGGATCTCGGAGCGTTCGGCGACCACCACCTCGATCCGGTCGCCGCCGACCCGGTTCTTCAGGGCGTCCGGGGTGTCGTCGGCGATGGCCCGACCCTGGTCGATGACGGTGATCCGGGAGGCCAGCCGGTCGGCCTCCTCCAGATACTGCGTGGTCAGCAGCACGGTCGTGCCGTCCGCCACCAACGCCCGTACGGAGTCCCACACTTCCCCGCGGCTGCGCGGGTCGAGCCCCGTCGTCGGCTCGTCCAGGAACAGCACGGCCGGGGCGAGGATCATCGACGCGGCCAGGTCCAGCCGGCGCCGCATGCCGCCGCTGTAGTCGCCGACGCCCTTGTCGGCGGCGTCGGTGAGGTCGAACTGCTCCAGCAACTCGGCGGCCCGCAGCCGGGCCCGCCGGCCGCCCAGGTGGAACAGCCGCCCGAACATCTCCAGGTTCTGCCGCCCGGTGAGCACCTCGTCCACCGCCGCGTACTGCCCGGTCAGTCCGATCCGCGCCCGCACCTCGCGCGGCCGGCGGGCCACGTCGAGCCCGGCCACGGCCGCCCGTCCGCGGTCCGCCCTGATCAGCGTCGACAGGACGCGGACGGCGGTGGTCTTGCCCGCGCCGTTCGGGCCCAGCAGTCCATGCACGGTGCCCGCGCGGACGGCGAGATCGAAACCGTCCAGGGCGCGCTTCTCGCCGTACCGCTTCTCCAGGCCCTCCGCCCGTACGGCGTGACCGTCGTCGTTCATGGGGTCCCCCTTCCATTAACCGGGTACACCGTACCCGATGGCGCGTACGGTGTACCCAGTTTTCGGACGCGGATCTAGACTGCCCGTATGAGCAGCGGTGGCGGCGGTACGGAGACCAGTGGCAGCGGCGACATCGCGCGCACCCTCGACCTGCTCTGGGGCACGGGGCAGATGCCCAGCCGGGGGCCGAAGCCGGGCCTCACCCTCGACCGCATCGTGGAGACCGCCGTCGAGGTCGCCGACCGCGACGGGATCGGCGCGCTGTCGATGCGCCGGATCGCGGCGGAGCTCGGCACCGGCGCCATGTCCCTGTACCGCTACGTCCCCGGCAAGGCGGAGCTGCTCGACCTGATGCTGGACCGGGTGCAGCGCGTCTCGGCGGACGCGGCGGAGCTCGGCGACGGCGGCTGGCGCTCGGCCCTGGAGGCCCTCGGCCGGGCGACCCTCGCCCTGTACCGGCGGCACCCCTGGCTGCTGGAGGTCAACCAGTCCCGGCCGATCCTCGGCCCGAACGCCCTGGACGGCCTGGAGAAGATGCTCGGCCGGATCAAGCCGATGGGCCTGACCGACCCGGAACTGCTGTCGGCGATCATCATGATCGACGGATACGTCGTCGGAGCCGCGCGGACCCAGCTGTACCAGGAGGAGGCGGAGCGCAGCTCGGGGCTGACGGACGCCCAGTTCTGGGAGGCCCAGCGGCCGGCGCTGGAGAAGGCCATGCTCAGCGGGCGCTACCCCGTCCTGGCCGGCCTCTCCGAGGACACCTTCGGCCCCGACTTCGACCACTTCGAGTTCGGCCTGCAGCGCATCCTGGACGGCCTGGAGGTGTTCGTCGCCCGTCGCACGGCGGGCGACGCGGACCGAGCAGGCACAGGGCGCACGGCGGGCGACGCGGACTGAGCGACGCTCACGCCCGCCGGAACAGCCTCCGCAGGGCGAAGAACACGACCAGGACGGCCAGCACCGCCACGGCACCGACCTTCAAGGTTCCGTCCGTGCCGTCGTCCCCGTCCGGGGAGGCCGAACTCCCGCCCGACGACGACGAGTCGGAGCCGGTGTCCCCCGGCGCGTCCTTCGCCACCACCGCGCTGTTCACGCCCTCGCTGCCGAGCATGATCTTGCTTCCGTCGGGCGAGTACGCCACGGACTCCCCCTGCCCGAGCGGCACGCCGACCCGCCCCAGGCGCTTGAGCCTCCCGCCGTTCCAGTCGTAGGCGAGGCCCCCGAAGTAGCCGCGTACGACCAGGGTCTTGCCGTCCGGGGAGAAGGCGGCGTCGGTGGCCCACAGGTCCACGGGCGTGACCGGCTCGAAGACGTTCGCGCCGGACGGGGAGAGCTCGGCCGGTCCCTCGTACAGGTGCCCGCCGTCCTCCTGCTTGTCGATGAGGTAGACGCGCCCGGTCTTCGGGTGCACCACCATCGACTCGGCGTCGCGGGTGCCGTCGGAGTACTTCACGACGTACTGCGTGGCCCGGACCGTCTGGTCCTTCAGGACCTTCGGCTCGGGCAGCCGGTAGATCCACACATAGGGCCACTCCACACCGTCGTTGTCGCCGATGTCGCCGACGTACAGCTGGTTGTCGGGGCCCATGGAGATCGCCTCCACGTCCCGCGGGGTGCCCACGCCGGTCATCGTGATCCGGGCGACCGTCCTGCCGGTGGCGCTGTCGACGGCGTACAGGTAGGCGCCGGTGTCCTGGTCGTTGTGCGTCCAGTAGACGCCCTTGTGCTGCCGGGAGGCGGCCAGGCCGCTGGACTCGGTGATCCGCGGGTCCTTGATCGTGAAGTCCTCGTTCCCCTTCCCGTCGGCGGCAGACGCGGGCAGCGTCAGCGCACCGGTGAGCAGGACCCCGGCGAGTACGGCGAGCGGTCGGCGCATGCCCCAAGCCTGCCATCCCGCCCGGGGGTTCGGAGCCGGGGTCCGCGCGGCGCCGCCCCGGACGGGGCGCCGCGTGGCGGGCTTCACACCCCACCGGCCCCTCGCGCCCTCGGAGATCGTCCATCATGAGCGGATGCTCAGGTTCATGCCCGTCGGCGACTCCATGACCATCGGCAGCGCCGGCGAACACACATGGCGCTACCGCATGTGGCAGCACCTGCGGGACACCTACGGCGGCCCCTTCGCCCTCGTCGGCCCACGCGAGACGCTGTACGACAAGGCCACGGAGGCCCCGAGCTCGTACGAGTACGCCGACCCCGACTTCCCCCGCGCGCACCTCGCCGGCTGGGGCGAGGGCTGGCAGCACATGGCCCCGCTGATCGCCGACGCGGTCCGCGCGCACCGGGCCGACGTGCTCCTCGTCTCGCTGGGCCTGATCGACCTGGGCTTCTACACGAACGCCGAGCAGACGGCCGAGAACGTACGGGCCTTCGTCGCCGAGGCACGGACGGCCGGCCCGCGCGTGCGCATCGTCGTGCTGCCGGTGATACCCAACGTCCGGGCCACCAACGACGCCCCTTTCGCCGCGCAGGTCACCCGCTTCAACGAACTCCTGGCGAAGGCGGTCGCCGACCTGGACCGGCCCGGCTCCCCCCTGCTACTGGCGTCGCCGCCGCCGTCGTACGACATCGATCGGGACACGTACGACGGCACCCATCCGAACGCGAGGGGCGAACACAAGATCGCCGCCGCCTTCGCGGACGCGATGCACCAGGCGTGGGATCTGGGCGGGCCGTACGACTCCCCGCTGTGACGGGACGCCGGCCTGTGAGCTTCGTCTCCGTGCCGCCGTCACCCTGCGTACCGTTGTACCGCGCGGCCGCACCTGACCGTGGGGCGGCTGGGGAGAAGCGCCACGATGACCGTCCTCGAAGGCAGGATCGCGATGGCCGACGCCGAAGCCGACACCCCGAGCCTGGGCGCGTGGTTCGTGCGGCAGCAGCGCATCGCTGACGATCACCGCTCCTGCGGACCCCGAGTGGAAGCGACGAAGCCGCCGCCCCCTACTCGCCTCGAAGGCACGCTGAAGGCGACGGCTCCGACACAGACCCGCTACCTCACCACGCGAAGGCTTCGGGAGACGGTCCGGGACCGGGGAAGATCTCGTCCAGAGTGCTCAGCATCTCCTCGCTCAGCTCCAGCTGCAGGGCGCGCAGCGCCGAGTCCAACTGCGCCTGCGTGCGGGGGCCGACGATCGGACCGGTGACGCCGGGGCGGGTCAGCAGCCAGGCGAGCGCCACTTCACCGGGCTCCAGGCCGTGCTTGTCGAGGAGGTTCTCGTACGCCTGGATCTGCTCGCGTGTCTTGGTGTCCTTGAGCGCGTCGGCAGCGCGGCCGCTCGCCCGGCGCCCCTGTGTGGCCTCCTTCTTGAGGACGCCGCCGAGCAGTCCTCCGTGCAGCGGAGACCAGGGGATGACACCGAGGCCGTAGTCCTGCGCGGCCGGGATGACCTCCATCTCGGCGCGGCGCTCAGCGAGGTTGTAGAGGCACTGCTCGCTGACCAGGCCGATGGTGCCGCAGCGCCGGGCGGCGATCTCGTTGGCCTGGGCGATCTTGTAACCGGGGAAGTTGGACGACCCCGCGTAGAGGATCTTGCCTTGCTGGACCAGCACCTCGATCGCCTGCCAGATCTCCTCGAACGGCGTCGCCCGGTCGATGTGATGCAACTGGTAGATGTCGATGTAGTCCGTCTGAAGCCGCTTGAGGGAGGCGTCGACGGCCCGGCGGATGTTCACCGCGGAGAGCTTGTCGTGGTTGGGCCAGGCGTCCCCGTCACCCGCCATGTTCCCGTACACCTTGGTGGCGAGGACGACCTTGTCGCGCCGCCCGCCGCCCTGGGCGAACCACGTACCGATGATCTCCTCGGTGCGGCCCTTGTTCTCACCCCACCCATAGACGTTGGCCGTGTCCAGAAAGTTCAGACCCGCGTCGAGAGCGGCGTCCATGATGCCGTGGCTGGTTGATTCGTCTGTCTGCGGACCGAAGTTCATCGTGCCGAGAACGAGTCGGCTGACCTTGAGTCCGGTGCGTCCGAGCTGGGTGTACTTCATGGGCCACAAGCCAACTGCTTCGAGTCCGCTCCAGGCAAGGACATCAGGTTCCGCCGTCAGGAGTCGTCTCCGAGGTGCCGGTACAGCGTGGCACGGGAGACGCCCAGAGCCTTGGCCAGGGCACTGACACGCTCTTTTCCTTCGCCTTTCTCGCGCGGGCCACGGCCAGCGCGTCCTCGTTCACGACGGAGGGTCGTCCACCGGTACGCCCCTGCGCCCTGGCTGCGTCGAGTCCGGCGCGGGTGCGCTCCTTGATGAGGCTGCGCTGCGCTTGCTGGTGTTCTCGTCCAGCTTCTTGTTGGCCAGCTCCCACTCCTCGTGCGCGATCAGAGGCTCCGCGCGCTGGAGGGGCTGGCCGTCCGCGTCCCGGACGACCCGGCGTCGTGTCGTCCTCTTCCCGTCGACCGTCACCTCCTCGGACACCTCCATCTGCCCCAGGATGCAACGGGAACGTACGACCTTGGCCGTGTTCGCGGCGGTCCAGCGGCTGCCCTTCGGGGTCTTGCCGCTACGGATCATCTGGGCGTCGAGTGACGTCGGGGTCTTCGACACGTCCTCGTTGAGCCACTGCGCGATGCTGTTCGCCGACTCGCCCGCGATGAGACGGCGAACGATCTCACGGAGCGTCCCGGCCGTGTCGGTCCCGTAGTCGTCCGGGACGAGCTTCCATCCGTCGCCGGTCTCCTGTTTCTCCTCCCGGTAACCGTACGGAGTGCGGCCGCCGCGCCAGCGCCCCTCCTTCACCAGGTGGTTGTACGAGGACTTGGCCCGCGCCTTGATGGCTTCGAGCTCCCCTTCCGCGAAGGACGCGATCAGGCTGAAAAGGAGCTTCCCCATCTGCGTGTTGAGGTTGATCCCGTCCTCGACGGTGGCGACCTCCTTGCCGTTCTTCTCGCACCACTCCAGGAGGGCGTGCACGTGGAGCACGCGTCGCGAGAGACGGTCGATCTTCAGCGCGCAGATGATGTCGTACTCGTCGGCGCGCGACCCCTCCACCGCGATCCGGTGCTCGACCGCGCTGACCTCCTTCCCGATGGTCGAGGGAAGCCACTTGCCGAACTCCGGACGCTTCCACGGCTCGACCCCGCCGGACACGTCGATGTCCTCGACCCACCCCACGACGATGTGCCCCTCCTGATCGGCCCATCGCTGGATGGATCGACGCTGACGCTCCGGCGATGTGGTCTCGTCCGACACCCTCGACAGACGGACCACGCCCAGAATTCTCGCCATGCTCGCCCCCCTCCCCTGTGTTACGCATCGCACACAAGGAGTGACGGTATGAGGTTCGGATCATGCCGTCAAAATTGATCTTTGGATATCGCCGACGTGTACGGCTGGGGCGAAGACAAGGGCCGCACCGAAACGATCAGCGGCAACTGGATCGCCAAGGGCGGCGACCGGCGCGACAAGGTCGTCCTCGCCACCAAGATGTGCGGCAACATGGGCGCCGACGGCGAGGCGTGGCGCCACCACGACAAGCTCTCCGCGCCGCGCGTCCGGGCGGGCGGCGGACACCCTCGCCGACCCGGCGGCACGCGCCCGTCTGCAGGCCTACGAGGACCTGCTCGACAAGCACGGTCTGGAGCCCGGCGAGGTCGCCCTGGCCTGGCTGCTGACCCGGCCCGGCGTCACGGGCCCGATCGTCGGCCCCCGCACGGCCGGTCAGCTGGAGTCGGCGCTGCGGGCCATGGAGCTGGAGCTGGGCGAGGAACTGCTGGACAGCCTGGACGAGGTGTTCCCGGGCCCGGGGCCGACGCCGGAGGCGTTCGCCTGGTAGGCGCCCGAGGGGCGGCGTGAGGGCGTCACCGTCCGAGCGCCGCCGCCAGGGCCACGAGGACGAACATCAGCACGAGCGCACCGGCCATGATCCGGTTACGGGTTTTCGGGTCCACGCCACGAGGTTAACCGGCGGCGCCGAACGGCCGGCGGGCGACCACCTCGTAGCGGGGCTGCTCGCCCGGCACACCGGAGGTGGGCAGGTGGCTGCGGACCAGCGCCAGCTCCGCCACCGTCCAGGTGCGGCTGGCGAAGTCCGCGAGGGCCGTCACATACGGCCGGGTGTCCACGGCGGTACGGCTGCGGGCCAGCGTCAGATGGGCCTTGTACCGGCGGTGCTCCCCCATCGGCACGCCCGCCTTCTCGGCCGCCGCCTCGCAGCGCCCGGCCAGCACGCGCAGTTCGGGCACCTCGCCCCGCACGCCCGTCCACAGGGCCCGTCCGTGCCCGAACTGGCCCCCTCCGCGCAGCGCCAGCCGGAAGGGGGCGGTCCGGTGGGCGGCGCGCTCCAGTCGGCCGGTCAGGCCGGCGAGCAGATCGTCGTCGACCTCGCCGAAGAAGGCGAGGGTGAGGTGCCAGCCGGACCGGGCGGTCCAGCGCAGCCGGTCGGCGCCGGGCAGGCTCCGCAGGGCGGCGACCTCGGTGTCCAGTTCCCGTACCACGTCGTCCGGCGGCAGCACGGCGGCGAAGAGTCTCATGGGGGAAGTCTCGCCGCCGTGCCCGTGTCCGTCCCGGGAACTCAGGCGGCCGTGGCCAGCTGCTCCCGCTCGCGGGGCACGAACCGCACCTTCGGGTGGCCGCGGCACCAGCCGACCGCGAGGCGCAGTCCGCCGAGGCGGGCCAGCACCAGGGCGACGGTGACGGCCGCGGCGGCGGTCACGGCGCCGCCCGAGGCGAGGCCGGCCCGGACGCCGTACGCGTCCGTGACCCAGCCGGCGATCGGCGCGCCGACGGGGGCGCCGCCCATGAAGACCATCATGTAGAGGGCCATCACCCGGCCGCGCATGCTCGGGTCGGTGCCCATCTGGATGCTGCTGTTGGCGGTGACGTTGACCGTCATGCCGAACATGCCGATGGGCACCATGAGCACGGCGAACAGCCACAGGGAGGGGGCGACGGCCGCCACGATCTCCATCGCGCCGAAGGCCACCGCCCCGGCGATCAGCACCCGCATCCGGGCGGTGCCGCGCCGGGCGGCGAGCAGTGCCCCGGCGAGGGAGCCGACGGCCATCAGGGTGTTGAAGAGGCTGTAGGAGCCGGCGCCCGCGTGGAAGACGTCGTCGGCGAAGGCCGACAGGAAGACCGGGAAGTTGAAGCCGAAGGTGCTGACGAAACCGGCGAGGGTGATGGTCCAGATCAGGTCCGGACGGCCGGCGACGTAGTGCAGGCCCTCGCGCAGCTGTCCCTTGCGGCGCGGCGCCCGTTCAACGACGTGCAGTTCGCGGGCCCGCATCAGGAGCAGGCCGGTGATGGGCGCGACGAAGGACAGGCCGTTGGCGAGGAAGGCCCAGCCGGTGCCGACACCGGTGATCATCAGGCCGGCCACGGCGGGCCCGACGAGCCGGGCGGACTGGAAGTTCGCGGAGTTGAGGCTGACGGCGTTCTGCAGCTGGCCGGGGCCGACCATCTCGGAGACGAACGACTGCCGGGCCGGGTTGTCGAGGACGGTCGCGAGGCCGACGGCGAGGGCGGCCAGGTAGACGTGCCAGACCTGGACGTGTCCGGTGAGGGTGAGGGCGGCCAGCGCGATGCCGGTGAGGGCCATCGCGGACTGGGTGGCGATCAGCGTGGGGCGCTTGGGCAGCCGGTCGACGAGGACGCCGCCGTACAGTCCGAGCAGCAGCATGGGCAGGAACTGCAGGGCCGTGGTGATGCCGACGGCGGTGGCGGAGCCGGTGAGGCTGAGCACCAGCCAGTCCTGGGCGATGCGCTGCATCCAGGTCCCGGTGTTGGAGACGACCTGGCCGAGGAAGAACAGCCGGTAGTTCCGGACGCTGAGCGAGCTGAACATCGAGGAGCGGCGCTCGGGGACGGGCGGGGAGTCGTGGGTGGTCGGTGCGGGGGCGGAGTCTGCTCCGGGTCCCGAACTCAAAAGTGGTCGCCTCCTCGGTGACTGCTTACAGGTGCGCGAGCTTCTCCAGCACGGGGGCGGCGGCGCGCAGGGTCGCCCACTCCTCCTCGTCGAGGCCTTCGACGAGGGTGGCCAGGAAGGCGTTCCGCTTGGTGCGGCTCTCGGCGAGCATCGTCTCGGCCTGCTCGGTCTTCGAGACGACCTTCTGGCGCCGGTCCTCCGGGTGCGGCTCCAGCCGGACCAGGCCCTTGGCCTCCAGCAGGGCGACGATGCGGGTCATCGACGGCGGCTGGACGTGCTCCTTGCGGGCCAGCTCACCGGGGGTGGCGCTGCCGTAGAGGGAGAGGGTGCCGAGCACCGACATCTCGGTGGGGCTCAGCGACTCGTCGACCCGCTGGTGCTTGAGCCGGCGGGAGAGGCGCATCACGGCGGAGCGCAGGGAGTTCACGGCGGCAGCGTCGTCGCCGTGGGTGAGGTCCGACATGTTCATTAGCGTAACTCATTACTCTGGCTAAATACCACTGGGATGCCCCGCGCCACCCGTGACTCCCGCCACGTCACCCCACCATCACTCATACGGGTGATCCAGCAGCGGAACGGGACACACCGCACCGGAAAGTGCCGCGACCCTCATGTACATGGGGACCAGCGTGCTCAGCCTGCGGATAGACCACGAGCTGCTCGACCGGCTGCGCCGGCATGCCGCCAAAAGAGGAATGAGCGTCCAGGACTATGTCGTCCGGACGCTCATCCGCGATGACTTCGACGAGCGGTTCCAGTCCGCTGTCGAGGAGACCGAGAGGTTCTACGGCGTCACGTGAGACCCAGCGCCGGCATCAGGTAGTAGAAGCCGAAGACCGCCGCCACCACGTACATCGCGACCGGGACCTCCCGGCCGCGGCCGGCGGCCAGACGCAGGACCACGAAGGTGATGAAGCCCATGCCGATGCCGTTGGTGATCGAGTAGGTGAACGGCATCATCACCATCGTCACGAAGGCCGGGATCGCGATCGTGTAGTCCGCCCAGTCGATCTCCTTGACGGAGTTCGCGAGGATCAGGAAGCCCACCGCGAGCAGGGCCGGGGTGGCCGCCTGGGACGGCACCATCGTGGCGATCGGCGTCAGGAACAGCGCCACCGCGAACAGACCACCGGTGACGACGTTGGCCAGGCCCGTCCGGGCGCCCTCGCCGACACCGGCCGTGGACTCCACGAACGCCGTCGTGGCCGAGGAGGAGCTGGCGCCGCCCGCGGCGACGGCGAGGCCGTCGACGAACAGCACCTTGTTGATGCCCGGCATCTGGCCGCGGGCGTCGGTCAGCTTCGCCTCGTCGCTGACGCCCATGATCGTGCCCATGGCATCGAAGAAGCAGGACAGCAGGACGGTGAAGACGAAGAGGACACCGGTCAGCACGCCGACCTTGCCGAATCCGCCGAACAGGCTGAACTGGCCGATCAGGCCGAAGTCGGGGCTGGCGACGGGGTTGCCGGGCCACTTCGGGGTGGTGAGACCCCAGGACGGCACCTTCGCGACGGCCTCGATGACGACGGCGACCACGGTCATCGCGACGATCGAGATGAGGATCGCGCCGGGGACCTTGCGGACGATGAGCGCGAGGGTGAGCAGCGCGCCGAGGACGAAGACCAGCACGGGCCAGCCGTCGAGGTGCCCGCCGGTGCCGAGCTGGAGCGGGACCGTGGTCTGGGCGACGTCCGGGATGCGGGTGACGAAGCCGGAGTCGACCAGGCCGATCAGCATGATGAACAGGCCGATACCGATGGCGATGGCCTTGCGCAGGCCGAACGGCACGGCGTTCATGACGCGCTCGCGCAGACCGGTGGCGACGAGCAGCATGACCACGAAGCCGGCCAGGACCACCATGCCCATCGCGTCGGGCCAGGACATGCGCGGGGCGAGCTGGAGGGCGACGACGGAGTTCACGCCGAGGCCGGCGGCGAGCGCGATCGGCACATTGCCGATGACGCCCATCAGCAGGGTGCTGAAGGCGGCGGTGACGGCGGTCGCGGTGACCAGCTGGCCGTTGTCCAGATGATGCCCGTACATGTCCTTCGCGCTGCCCAGGATGATCGGGTTCAGCACGATGATGTACGCCATCGCGAAGAAGGTGGCGAGACCGCCGCGGATCTCGCGCGGCACGGAGCTGCCGCGTTCGGAGATCTTGAAGAAGCGGTCGATTGCGCCATAGGCGGGCCCGGCTCCCGGCTGTTCAGGGGTGGGGGCCTTGGCAGGAGCCGAGGTGGACATCTTTTTGGCGTTTCCTACGAAGAGAAGTGGTCAGACTCAGACAGTTTCAGTATGAACATATAAAGCCCGGAAGAGCCATCTCCGCGCGTAGACCTGATCACCTCGTAAGCTGTGTCGCATGGCGAAGTGGACCCCCAAGCACGAGGCGCCGGAGCCCCTGGAGGGCCCCGTGGTCGCGACCATCACCAGCGGCACCATCATCTGGTTCGTCCTCTTCGTCGCGCAGCTGCCGTTCTACGGCTGGTTCGACGACCACGGGCACACCTGGTGGGTGTGGACCTGCCTGGCCGGCGGCGGGCTCGGCCTCATCGGCATCTGGTACGTCCGCAGGCGCGACGCGGCCCTCAAGCGGGCGGCGGCGCACCAGGAGACCTCCGGCGCGCGCACCGAGCAGCCGGCGGCCCCCTCCGCCGAATAGCGGCCGTCCACCCCTGGTACGAGCCCGCTCCTCCCCCGGTCGGAACTTCCGCGCACTCGGCGGGTGAACTCCCGCACGCGCACGTACCGTCGAATGCATGACGCATGCCGACGCGGGCACCGATGTGGACCACCCCGTGCACAGCGCCTCCGGCACCGTCGCGGCGACCGGACTCACCGCGGCCGAGGTGGCCGAAAGGGTCGCCCGGGGGGAAGTCAACGACGTACCGGTGCGCAGCAGCCGGTCGATGGCCGAGATCGTCCGCGCCAACGTCTTCACCCGCTTCAACGCGATCATCGGCGTGCTCTGGCTGATCATGCTGTTCGTCGCGCCGATCCAGGACAGCCTGTTCGGGTTCGTCATCCTCGCCAACACCGGCATCGGGATCATCCAGGAGTGGCGGGCCAAGAAGACCCTGGACTCGCTCGCGGTGATCGGCGAGGCACGGCCCACGGTGCGCCGCGACGGGGTGGCCGTGGAGATCGCCACCTCCGAGATCGTCCTCGGCGACCTGGTGGAGATCGGGCCCGGGGACAAGGTCGTCGTGGACGGGGTGTGCGTGGAGGCCGACGGTCTGGAGATCGACGAGTCCCTGCTCACCGGCGAGGCCGACCCGGTGGTCAAACGGCCCGGCGACCCGGTCCTGTCCGGCAGCTTCGTGGTCGCCGGCAGCGGCGCCTACCAGGCCACCAAGGTCGGGCGTGAGGCCTACGCCGCCCAGCTCGCCGAGGAGGCGTCCCGGTTCACGCTCGTCCACTCCGAGCTGCGGTCGGGCATCTCGACCATCCTCAAGTACGTGACCTGGATGATGGTCCCGGCCGCCATCGGCCTGATCATCACCCAGCTGTTCGTCAAGGAGAACGACCTCGACGACTCGATCGCCCGGACCGTCGGCGGCATCGTGCCGATGGTCCCGGAGGGGCTGGTGCTGCTGACCTCCGTCGCCTTCGCCATCGGCGTCATCCGGCTGGGCCGCAGGCAGTGCCTGGTGCAGGAGCTGCCCGCCATCGAGGGCCTGGCCCGCGTCGACACCGTCTGCCTCGACAAGACCGGCACCCTCACCGAGGGCGGCATGGACGTCACCGCCCTGCGCACGCTGGACGGCTTCGAGGAGCCCTACGTCCGCACGGTCCTCGGCGCCCTCGGCGCGTCCGACCCCCGCCCCAACGCCTCGCTCCAGGCGATCATCGCCGCCTTCCCCGACCCGGAGGACTGGCGCTGCACCGCCGTCCTGCCCTTCTCCTCCGCCCGCAGGTACAGCGGCGCCACCTTCAGCGAGGGCGACGGGCAGACCGGGACGTGGCTGCTGGGCGCGCCCGACGTGCTGCTCCCCGACGGGCACCCCGTGCTCGGCGAGGCCGACCGGCTGAACGAGCAGGGCCTGCGGGTGCTGCTGCTCGCCCGCGCCCACCGCGAGCTCGACGATCCCGAGGTCGCCCGGGGCGCCGAACCGGCCGCCCTCGTCGTCCTGGAGCAGCGGCTGCGGCCCGACGCCGCCGACACGCTGCGCTACTTCGCCGAGCAGAACGTCCGGACCAAGGTGATCTCCGGGGACAACCCGGTCTCGGTGGGCGCGGTCGCGTCCAAGCTCGGGCTGGCCGGGACGGTCGTCGACGCGCGCCGGCTGCCCCGGGACCGGGACGAGATGGCGCAGGCCATCGAGAACGCCACCGTCTTCGGGCGGGTCACCCCCCAGCAGAAGCGGGACATGGTGGGGGCGCTCCAGTCGCGCGGGCACACCGTCGCGATGACCGGCGACGGCGTGAACGACGTGCTCGCGCTGAAGGACGCCGACATCGGGGTGGCCATGGGCTCGGGGTCGGAGGCGACCCGGGCCGTCGCGCAGATCGTGCTGCTGGACAACAGCTTCGCGTCGCTGCCGTCGGTGGTGGCCGAGGGGCGGCGGGTGATCGGCAACATCACCCGGGTGGCGATCCTGTTCCTGGTCAAGACCGTCTACTCGGTGCTGCTGGCGCTGATGGTGGTGCTCTGGCAGGTGGAGTACCCCTTCCTGCCGCGCCATCTGACCCTGCTGTCCACGCTCACCATCGGGGTCCCCGCCTTCTTCCTGGCGCTCGCGCCGAACCGGGAGCGGGCGCAGCCCCACTTCGTGCGGCGGGTCATGCGCTACGCGATCCCGGGCGGCGTGGTGGCGGGGGTGGCGACGTTCGCGACGTATCTGATCGCCCGCCACCACTACTCGGGGGCGGACAGCCTGCCCGCGGAGACCAGCGCGGCCACCCTGACGCTGTTCCTGGTCTCGATCTGGGTGCTGGCGATCATCGCCCGCCCGTACACCTGGTGGCGGATCGCGCTGGTGGCCGCGATGGGCTTCGCGTTCCTGCTGGTGCTGGTCGTGCCCTGGCTGCAGGAGTTCTTCGCGCTGCGGCTGGTCGGGACGACGCTGCCGTGGGTCGCGGTGGGCATCGCGGCGGTGGCGGCGGTCGCCCTGGAGTTCCTGTGGAAGTGGGTCGACCGCCGGGTCCCGTGCTGAGTCGCGGGGTGTGCGTCTAGCGCACGTCGACGAAGTCGCCCGCGGCGGTGGCCGCCGGGGTCGTCGAGGTGCCCGCGAAGGTGTAGCGGAAGTAGCCGTCCACGGAGGCGGTGACGGTGGCCTTCAGCTCACCCGTCGCGCTGGTGGTGACGGTCTTCACCGTGGTGTAGGTGCTGCTGTCCTTCTTGCGGAACTGCAGCTTCACCGGCTGGCCGGTGTAGCCGTGGTACTTGTTGTCCTCCCAGTTGGCGCGGGACAGCTTGCCGGTGACCGTGATGGTCTTGCCCTTCGCCACCGGCTCCGGCGAGGCGTCCACCGTCTGCTTGGAGTAGCGCTGCAGGAGGGTGGTGCCCAGGCCGCCCTGGCTCTGGTAGCCGACCTTGGTGATGTCGAAGAGCTCGGCGTCCGGGTCCTCGCCGTTGAAGGCGGTGGCCTCCGCCGACGCCTTCCAGCTGCCGGCGTCGGAGTTGATCAGCTCGCTCGCGGCCGGGTAGACGTCGATGGTGCCCGTGCAGGTGGCCGTCGTCGCGGAGGTGGACGTGCAGGTGGCGGGCTCGTCGCCGTAGAGCCGGTTCTCCGGGGCGGTGAGGGAGCCCTTGTAGAGGATCGGGTCGGTGAGGAAGTCGTCGGCCGCGATGTCGACGTCCGCGCCGTGGGTCAGCGTGTAGCTGACGGCCGTGGAGACGTGGTTGGTGGTGCCCACCGCGACCGTCTTGGCGATCTTGAAGTTGGAGAAGGAGACGTTCAGGGCGTACGGCTTGCCGTCGGCGGCCGCGGCACGGCCGGTGGTGGCGACGGCGGCACGGCGGACCTTCGCCACGTCCGCGCGGCCCACGGAGGAGCCGTCGGCCTGGGCGGCCGGGACGGCGAGGGCGGAGAGGGCCAGGGCGCCGGAGACGGCGGCCACGGTGGCTCTGATGCGCATGCGTTCCCCTGGTACGGAAAGGGGCCCCGCTGGTCACGACGGGGCCCGGGTGATCGGGGGCCTGTTGACCCATGTGATCAGATACGCGCCCGCCGGTGCCGGTTGTCTCACCCGCGGGGGAATTCAGTGACCTTCGTCACCAACCCCCGGACGGCTTCCGGGGGTTGGCGCTCCGCGGCTAGCGCACGTCGACGAAGTCACCCGCGGCGCTGACCGCCGGGGTCGTCGAGGTGCCCGCGAAGGAGTAGCGGAAGTAGCCGTCGACGGTGGCCGTGACCGTGGTCTTCAGCTCACCCGTCGAGTTCGACTTGATGGTCTTCAGCGTGGTGTAGGTGCTGCTGTCCTTCTTGCGGAACTGCAGCTTCACCGGCTGGTTGGTGTAGCCGTGGTACTTGCCGTCGTCCCAGTTGGCGCGGGACAGCTTGCCGGTGACCGTGATGGTCTTGCCCTTCGTCACCGGCTCCGGCGAGGCGTTGACCGTCAGCTTCGAGTAGCGCTGCAGGCTCGTGGACGCCAGGTCGCCCTGCATGGCGAAGCCGACCTGGTCCCAGTCGATGTCGTCCGACATCGGGTCCTGGTCGTTGAAGTCGTAGGCGTAGCCGCCGGCCTTCCACGACGTGGCGTCGGCGTTGGTCAGCTCGTAGCCCGGGTAGATGTCGAGGGTGCCCTGGCAGGTGGCGGTCGTCGACGTGGTCGGCGTGCACACCGGCCAGTCGTCGCCGAGCAGCACGTTCGTCGCGTCGGCGTAGGACGAGCCGCGGTAGATCTCGACGTCCAGGAAGACCTCCGGGGCGTCGAGGTCGAGGTCCGCGGCGTGCGTGACCTTGTACGTCACCGGGACGGTCACCGTGTTGGTGGTGCCCACGACGATCGGCTTGCCGTTGTTGACCTTCACGCCGGAGAAGGTGAGGTCCAGGGCGTAGGGCGAGCCCGTGTCCTGCGCGGCGTAGGTGCTGCGGGCGGAGTTGCCGGTCGCCTGCCGTGCCGCCTGCACGGCCTCGCGGATCGCGTCCTTGCCGTGCGAAGGACCGCCGTCGGCCTGCGCGGCCGGGACGGCGAGGGCGGAGAGGGCCAGGGCGCCGGAGACGGCGGCCACAGTGGCTCGAATGCGCATGCGCTCCCCTGGTGGGAAGAGGGCCTGGCCGCGGCCGTCCTCACGGAAGGAGGACGGCCGCGAGCCGGCCCAGGTGATCGTGGAGCCTGTTGACTCGCATGATCAGATCACCGGCGGATACGAATGGTTGTACGCGTGGTGAAGATTTTGTGGCCGCGTGACCTTGCGCGTCCGTCAGTCGAACCAGCGGTCCCGCGCGAGCTCCGCGGTCCGTGACGGATCCTCCAGCAGAGCCGCCACCTCGAAGCGGCGCGGCCACTGCCCGGCCGCCCAGGCAAGCCCGGCGGCCACGCCCTCCAAGGTCGCCGCGTGCAGGACGCCGTCGTCGGTCAGCCGCCAGTCGATCTCCACGCCGTCCACGACGAGTTCCTCGTGCTCCACGTACGACGCCGGGGTCCGTGCCCCGAGCAGCACCCGCACCGCCTCCGGCACCTCGTGCTCGGTGCCCTCGGAGTCCACGCGGCCGGTGACGGACTCGCTCAGCCGCCGCACCTGGAACAGCTCGGCGAGCTCCGCCGCCCGGGCCGGCCGCACCGGCAGCAGCGGCACGCCCGCGGTGAACGGCAGCAGGTCGGGCGAGTCGACGACCACCGCGTCGGCCGCGTCGACCACCTCGACCCGCCCGTCCACGACGGCCCGCAGGTCGTCCGGCAGGGTCACCTGCTCCGGGTCCAGCTCGGCCAGCGCCCCGTACAGGGCGTGCAGTTGGGCCACGGTGACGGTCCGCTCCGGATCGGCGAGGCGGTCCAGGAGCTCGGCGGCGCCGCCCGGCTCGTCCAGCAGCGCGGCGACCGAGGTGCGCACGCCCAGGGCCCGCAGCACCTGCTCGTCGTCGAAGCCGGTCGCGTCGGCCTCCTCGTACAGGCCGCGCAGCAGCGGGTCGCCACCGGCGGCCAGCAGGCCCGCGGGGCGGCGGCCGTCCAGCACCGGGTGCCCGCGCAACCACCAGGCGGTGTAGGGCCGTACGACCTCGTGGGTGCCGTCGGGGAGCAGGACGCGCACCGGCTGGGTGAGGGCGTCCCTCAGCGGCGGCCGGGCGAGCAGGGCCAGGGCCTGCGGCCATTTGTCGTCGTCGACCAGCTCCAGGTCGCGTACGGCGACGAGTTCGGTGGCGACCGGCGGCACCGGGGTGTCCGGGAACCGGTCCAGGACGTCCTCGCACCACACGTCGACCGCGTCCAGCAGTCCCGCGTCGTCGGGCTCGGCGAAGTCGCCGTCCCGGGGCTCCAGTTCGTCCGGGTCGAGGACGACGTCGGTGGCGCGCACCAGGGCGAACCCGGCGAGCACACCGCAGGCCGCGAGCGGCTGCTCGCCCCAGCGCTCGGCCAGCTCCGCGTCCACGAAGGGCAGTTCGCCCTCCCGCATGACCTCGGCGAAGGCGCTGCCGGGCATGGCCAGTTCGCCGGCCGCCGCGAGCTCCCCGTCCTCGTCGGGCAGCGCGAGCGCCCCCAGCCACGGCTCGTCGCCGGGCTCCAGGCCGGCGTCGCGGACGAGGGCGAGCACGGTGTCGGCGAGTTCCTCGGCGTCGGGCGCGTCCTCCTCCCAGTTCGGCGCGCCGTCCTCGTCGAGGGAGGCGGAGACGGCGGCCCGCACCTGAGGCGTGGTCAGGACCGCGCGCGGGGTGGCCGCGAGGGCACCGAGCTTCTCCAGCAGCGGGTGCGCGGCGTCCGGGTGGGCGACCTTGAGGCCGAGGCGGGCGAGGACGTCCGGGGCGACGGAGGTGCCGCCGGGGGTGGGGAGCAGGACCTGCCGGGGGCCGATGGTCGTGCGCCCGTCGGCCAGCGGCACGGGCAGCCCGGACAGCCGGTCCGGGTCGACCCCGGCGAGGCTGTCGTAGAGGCGGTGCCACCAGCCGGGCTCCTTCTCCAGCCCGGCGAGGCGGTCCACGGCGTCGGTGAGCGGCACCCGGGCGACTCCCAGGGTGCGCAGCTCCACCCTCCGCTCCAGCCCGGCGGGCAGCAGGGTGGGCAGTACCTCGGCCAGCACCCGTACGGTGTCGGCGCCGGCGCCCTCGACGACCTCGGCGTCCCGAGGGCGCAGCGACTCGGGCAGCTCGGAGTCCGGCTCGTGCGGGCGCAGGGCGGGCGGCAGGAAGGAGGTCCGCGGCAGCCGCTCCAGGACGGCCCGGCGCAGGGCGCCGTCCAGTTCGCCCTGGCCGAGCGGGCCGGGCACGAGCGTGATGACGCCCTCGTCCACCGGGCGCCAGCCGGCGAGCAGTCCGGCGTAGGCGTCGGCCGCGCGCTCCACGAGGAAGTCGGTGAGCGGGCCGGGGGCGGCGTGCCGGCGGGTGGTGTCGAGCGGGAACGAGGCGATGAGCAGGGCGGGCACGCCCAGCGGTTCGTCGCTGGGGGTGGGGGCGTGCACGACCGGCGCGGTGCGGGGGCGGGCGGGGCTTCCGTCGGCGGTGTCCACGGGGACGGCCCAGGTCAGCGACCAGTGCGGCCGCAGCCGTTCCTCGACGGGGCGGTCGGCGAGCAGGTCGGGGGTGAGCGGGCCGTGGGCCGTGGCGGTGCGCCAGCGGGTGACGCCCGACGCGGAGTCCTCCACGACGGTGAAGGGGCCCTCGGTGCGGCGGCGCAGCGTGCGCGGCGGGGCGTCGCCGATCTCCACCACGACCTCCTCCAGGCCGGGCAGGGCGAGCAGCAGCGCATCGTCGACGGCGCCGAGCAGCCGCTCGGCCAGGTCGGCGGCGGCGGTGTCGCGCAGCGGAAGGATGACGACGGTGTCGTACGGGTCGGGGGCGGTGCCCTCGGCGGCGAACGGCAGCCGCAGCAGCGGCACATGGCCGTCCCGGCGCCGGATCTCTTCGCCCAGTCCCGGGCTGTGGCGGGCGGTGTCCTGGGCCAGCTCGCGGGCCTCGGCGAGCGACCAGCGCACCCCGCCGTGGCGTCCGACGACGGCGGGCTCGTCGGTGACGGCGACGACGGCCGCGAAGCCGACGCCGAACCGTCCGACGGCCTCGCTGTCCCGTTTCGCGGAGGCCCGCAGCGTGGACAGCGACTCGACACCGGCCGCGTCCAGGGGTGCGCCGGTGTTGGCGGCGACGAGCACGCCCTCGCGCAGGGTGAGCCGCAGACGTCCGGGCACTCCGGCCCGGCCGGCGGCGTCGGCGGCGTTCTGCGCGAGCTCGACGACCAGCCGGTCCCGGTACCCGCCGAGGACGAGGTCCTCCTCGGCGTTGGCGTCCTCCCGGAAACGGGCGGGGCTGGTGGCCCACGCGTCCAGCACTCCACGCCGCAGACGCGCCGTACCGAACGGGTCGGCGCCCTCGGCCGCGGGCCGCACGAACTTGCTCACGTTGACACTCCTCATCGCCGTCGCGACGAAGGTACCGCTCATGGACGGCCGATGCGCGGGGCGTCCGACCAGGCCCCCTGAGGAGGGGGATTCCCGCGGGCGGCGCCCGTCAGGAGTGGCCGAGTTCCGCCGAGTCCTCGTCCGTCGTGGCCGGGACCGAGCCCGAGTCCGGGGACGGGCGCAGCGGGAAGGGGTCGACGCGGGTCTCGTCGACGACCGGCTGGGCCGGGCGGAGCGGCTTGGGCATGACGGCCGCCTCCGAGTGCCCGCCGCAGCCGTAGGTCAGGGAGACCACATGGCCGTCGGCCGGGGAGAACTCGTTCGCGCAGATGCCGAAGGCCTGGCCGAGGGAGCCGCCGATCGGGATGAGGAAGGCGCAGGTGGCACAGGTGGCGGGGGCCGCCTGTGCCATGGGCGTCTTCGGGCCGAACGCCTCCTCCCAGCGGTCGGCGGCGAGGTGCAGGCCGTAGCGGGACAGGACGCGGGCGCGGCGCAGGCCCAGTTCGTCCGCGATGGCGGCGATGGAGCCGCGGGAAGGGGCCATCGGCAGGTTCGCCGGGGTGCCGCCGGTGACTTCGGCGTCCTCCGCGTCGACCAGCTCGGCCATCTCGTCGGAGACGGGCGCGTTGGGGCCGGGCTCGTCCACGCCGGTGTAGCCGGGCTCCAGGCGCAGGTCGTCGGCGTCGGTGGGCAGCAGGTCGCCGGGGCCCATGTCGCCGGGGCGCAGCCGCTCGCTCCACGGGACCCACTCGGGGGCCAGCAGGGCGTCGGGGCCGGGCAGCAGGACGACCTCGTCGAGCGTGACGACCTTGGCGCGCGAGGCGCGGGCCACCGTCACCGCCCAGCGCCAGCCGCGGTACGCGAGCTCCTTGCACTCGAAGAAGTGCGTGACCACGCGGTCGCCCTCGGACACCACGCCCGCGTGCTCCCCGACGACACCGGGTGCGGCGGCCTCCTCCGCGGCGCTCCGGGCGAGGTCGACGGCCTCGGCGCACAGACGATCGGGGGTGCGGCTTCGCGTGGTCGCTGCGCTCACAGGTATCGCTTCTCTCCTACGCCGTCTTACGGGTGCGGGTGCCTCAAGGCGGCGGAGCGGACGGAGCGGACCTGTGGGCCGCGTCGACGTCCGCGTCCGAATCGCGCTCGGGCGCACCTACGTCATCCATTGTGCGGGATGGCTGAGATACGCACGCTACCTGTTCGCGGGCGCTGGGCCTACACCGACGGTGCTTCTCGGCGCTCCGCGATGCGCGCCGAGCGGCGGCCCGTGGCCTCCATACGCGCCGCAACCGCACTAGCCACCCCCATTACGGGGCACTATTGCGTGGTGGCGACCGCGAGGCAGCCCGACGGAGCCACCGGTGTCGGTGGGCCCGGGGGCGGCCGCAACCAACGTGGCGGATCGGGCCGGAGGCGCGGCTCCCTCCGCGCGATCGGCCGTGCCCTGCACTTCCCGTTCACCGGCCCGGCGCGCGGCATCCGCAAGGCCACGCACGCGCACGGGGCGGGCGAGTCGGGCCTCGGCAAGCTGATCGAGCTGCACGGGGTGAACGGCGCGGGCGACGTCATGATCACCGTCGCGCTCGCCTCCACCGTGTTCTTCTCCGTCCCCACCGACGAGGCCCGCGGCCGGGTCGCGCTCTACCTGGGCATCACCATGGCGCCGTTCACGCTCCTGGCCCCCGTGATCGGCCCGCTCCTCGACCGCCTCCCGCACGGCCGGCGCGCCGCCATGGCGGGCGCGATGCTGGCCCGCGCGCTGCTCGCCCTGGTCCTGTCCAGCGCCGTGGTCAGCGGTGACCTGCAGCTGTATCCGGCCGCGCTCGGGGTGCTGGTCGCCTCGAAGGCGTACGGGGTGGTCAGAAGCGCGGTCGTGCCCCGACTGCTGCCACCGGGGTTCTCGCTGGTGAAGGCCAATTCGCGGGTCACCCTGGGCGGGCTGCTGGCCACCGGGGTGGCCGCGCCGATCGGCGCGGGCCTGCAGGCGATCGGACCGCGCTGGCCGCTGTACGGCGCCTTCGTGATCTTCATCGCCGGTACGGTCCTGTCGTTCACGCTGCCCCCGAAGGTCGACTCGGCCAAGGGCGAGGACCGGGCGCTGCTCGCCGCCGACGAGCAGCATCTGCACGGCCCGCACCGGCAGCCCGTCAAGCGCCCGAACCTGCGCACGGTCGGTATCGCGGTCACCCACGCCCTGGGCGCCAACGCCGCCCTGCGCTGTCTGTCCGGGTTCCTGATCTTCTTCCTGGCGTTCCTGCTGCGGGAGCACCCGATGTCCGGGCAGAGCGCCGCCGTGTCCCTCGGCATAGTCGCCGTGGCGGCCGGCACCGGCAACGCGCTGGGCACGGCGGTCGGCGCCTGGCTCAGATCCCGGGCGCCGGAGGTCATCATCGTGACCGTCGTGGGCCTGGTGATGGCCGTGGCGCTCACGGCGGCGGCCCTGTTCGGGGCGGTCATGGTGGCCTGCCTCGCGGCGGTCGCCGGGTTCGCGCAGGCGCTGGCCAAGCTGTCCCTAGACGCGCTGATCCAGCGGGACGTCCCGGAGTCGGTGCGCACGTCGGCGTTCGCCCGCTCCGAGACACTGCTGCAGGTGTCGTGGGTGCTCGGCGGAGCCGTCGGCATCGTGCTGCCGCTGCGCGGCTCGCTCGGGCTGCTGGTCGGTGCCGCCATCGTCGCCACCGGCTGGCTGACCACCGTCAGGGGCCTGCTCGGCTCGGCCCGGCACAGCGGGTACGCCCGGGCACGGGTCGAATGAGGGGCTCCGGGCGAGCGGCCGTGCCACGCCCGACACACGGCACGCCGCCCCCGCATGGAGAGCGCACGACACACGCCCGATAGCCTTCGCCCATGACCACGCTGCAATCCGTTGTGCGACGCCGCCGCGCGCTCGCCGCCGCCGGCGCCGTTTCCGCCGGACTGCTCGTCCTGTCGGCCTGCGACAAGCCGACGCCGATCGCCACGGTGACCGTCGGCACCTCCTCCGTCCACGCGGAGGCCACCTGCGGTGGCGAGAGCGGTGAGACCGTGAAGACCTCGGACCTCGCCAAGTGCCTGAAGGGCAAGGACATCAAGTCCATCAAGGTGGACCCGGACGAGACCGTGCGCTTCGGTGTCGACCCGGAGATCGCCGACGAGGGCTGGACCATCCTCATGAACGGCCAGCCGCTCACCGACTCCAGCACCAAGACCTACCGGACCGTCCCGGGCAGCGTGTTCTTCAACGCCCAGTACGGCGCCAGCGGCAACTCGACGCTCGTCTCCATCAAGGAGGGCGAGCGGGGCGTCACCGGCCTGTGGTCCTTCAAGCTGAAGAAGGACAGCTGATCACGTCCGCTGCACGGATCCTCGTGGCCACCGCGGTCCCCGCCGAGCGGGACGCGGTGTCCCGGGTGCTCGACCTGCCGGACGCGGAGGTGATCGCCGCCGGTGTCGGGCCGGCCCTCGCCGCCGCCTCCACCGCCACGGCCCTGACCACCGCCGCCCTGAGCGGCCGCCCCTTCGGGCTGGTCGTCTCGGCGGGTATCGCCGGCGGCTTCGCGCCGTACGCGCCCGTCGGCTCCCTCGTCGTCGCCGACGAGATCACGGCCGCCGACCTCGGCGCGGAGACCCCCGACGGCTTCCTGCCGGTCACGGAGCTGGGCTTCGGCACCGTCACCCACCGCCCGCCCGAGGCGCTCGTGCGCGAGGTGGCGTCCGCGACGGGCGCCCGCCCCGGAGCCGTCCTGACCGTCTCGACCGTCACCGGCACCGCCGCACGCGCCGCCCGTCTGCGCGAACGCCACCCCACCGCCCTCGCCGAGGCCATGGAGGGCTTCGGTGTCGCCGAGGCCGCGACCGCGCACGGCACCCCGGTGCTGGAGCTGCGCGCCGTCTCCAACCCCGTCGGCCCGCGCGAGCGCGCCGCCTGGCGGATCGGGGACGCGCTGGCCGCGCTCGCCGAGGGCTTCGGGAAGATCACCCCCGTCCTCCGGAGTTGGAACCCACATGACCGCTGACCCATTGCAGATCGCCTACTCCCCCTGCCCGAACGACACGTTCGTCTTCGACGCCCTCGCCCACGGCCGCGTCCCCGGCGCCCCCGCCCTGGACGTCACGTTCGCGGACATCGACGTCACCAACGGCATGGCCGAGCGCGGCGAGTTCGACGTGCTGAAGGTGTCCTACGCCGTACTGCCGTACGTCCTCGGCGACTACGCGCTGCTGCCCTGCGGCGGCGCGCTGGGCCGGGGCTGCGGGCCGCTGGTGCTGACCCGCGAGCCCGGCACCGATCTGGCCGGGCGCACGGTCGCCGTGCCGAGCGAGCGGTCGACGGCGTATCTGCTGTTCCGGCTGTGGGCCGCCGACACGGTGCCCGGCGGCGTCGGGGAGATCGTGGTGATGCCGTTCCACGAGATCATGCCCGCCGTCCGCGACGGCAAGGTCGACGCGGGTCTCGTCATCCACGAGGCGCGCTTCACGTACCGGAACTACGGGCTGCACAAGCTCGCCGACATGGGCGAGCACTGGGAGGACACCACGGGGCTGCCGATCCCGCTGGGCGCGATCATCGCCAAGCGGTCGCTGGGCGCCGAGCGGCTGACCGGGCTGGCGGACGCGATCCGCGCCTCGGTGCGGGCCGCCTGGGACGACCCGGAGATCTCCCGGCCCTACGTCATGGAGCACGCGCAGGAAATGGACTCGGCGGTCGCGGACCAGCACATCGGTCTGTACGTCAACGAGTTCACGGCCGATCTCGGGGAGCCCGGGTACGCGGCCGTCCGCGGACTGCTGACCCGCGCGGCGGCCGAGGGGCTCCTTCCGCCCCTCGACCCGCACGCACTGGATTTCCCCTAGAAATCCCGGAAATCCCCCCGCCCGTGCCGTCTATACGTCGAGCTGGTCCGCGACGGCCCGGAGCAGGCCCGCGATCTTCTTGCCGGAGTTCTTCTCGGGGTAACGGCCCCTCTCCAGCATGGGCGTGATGTTCTCCAGCAGGGTCGTCAGGTCCTGGACGATGGAGGCCAGTTCGTCCGGCTTCTTGCGCTGGGCCGCCGCGACGGACGGCGTCGGGTCGAGCAGGACGACCGACAGCGCCTGGTCACCGCGCTGACCGGCGACGACGCCGAACTCCACCCGCTGGCCCGGCTTGAGCGCGTCGACTCCGGCGGGGAGGACCGAGGAATGGACGAAGACGTCACCGCCGTCGTCGCGGGAGAGGAAGCCGAAGCCCTTCTCGCTGTTGAACCACTTGACCTTGCCAGTCGGCAAAGCACACGCTCCCTCGATCGCTCCCGGACTGGCCGGACACCCTTGATCTGCCGTTGCGACAGCCTACCGGGGGTCTCTCCAGCCGAACACGCGTTAAAACGAGACTGAGCCCCTACCGGTGAAGGCAGGGGCTCAAGGTGGTGAAGGACGCGTGAGGGGCCACCCGACGTGCCGGGAGAGCGTGGCGCGGGAGACTCCGAGAGCCTTGGCGGCAGTCAGGTGGTTTCCGGCGAGAGTGCCGGTGAGGAGGGCGCTCCGAGCGAACCCCAACGCTTTCCGTCGGAATTCTTCGGGATGACGTTACGGCTGATCACCATTCCCTTTCGCTTTCGTCCGCCCTCTTGTCCCAGGCCCAGACCTTTACGCCAGGGGCGGAGGAATTCCCTACGGTCTTCCTGGCCTTCGGACTCCCGGACTTCCCCGTGCGGAGGCAGGCGAGGTGGCGCAGACCTGCGGCCGGTCGACCTCGACCCGCCGGTACCCGGGCTGATGGTCCCGGGGCCGGTGACGAGACGTCGCCGGGTCGTTCCCTCGCGCAGGGAACTACCCTGGTCCGGTGCGTGACAAGACCCCAACGAATTCCGCAGCGCCCGGCGACCGGCTGATCCGGGCCGGCGCGATCGTCTTCTTCGTCGGCGCCGTGGCCACACTGGTCACGGTGGCCCCGTTCCTGCTCGGTACGACGCCCTTTCCGACCTTCATGTTCGGTCTGAGCATGCTCATGGGCGTCGGATTCGCCGTCGCCGGCGCCGGGGTGCTCCGGTCGATCGCGGCCGGACGGCGTCAGGCGCGTCAGGCCGCGCGGTAGCCGGCCAGCCAGTCCGGGAATCCGGTCAGGTCCGCGAGGACGACGTCCGCGCCCAGCTCGGCGAGCTCGACCGCGTCGAACGGCCCGGTGGCCACGGTGACCGACAGCGCGCCCGCCGCGCGGGCCGCCCGGATGTCGCCCTGGTGGTCGCCGACGTAGACGCCCGCCCCGTGTTCGCGCAGGGCGACGGCCTTCCGCTCGGCCCACAGGTCGCCGACGACCGCGTCGGGTTCGATACCGAGGTGCTCCAGGTGGAGCTTGGCGTTCGGTTCGTGCTTGGCGGTGACGACGATCGCCCGCCCGCCCGCCTCCCGTACGGCGGCTATCGCCTCGCGGGCGCCCGGCAGCGCGGTCGTGGCGGTGACGGCGAACGCCGGGTACATCGCCCGGTACTCCTCGGCGACGGCCGCGACCCGCTCGGCCGGGAACCAGTTCGCCAGCTCCTCCTCCAGCGGCGGCCCGAGCCGGGTCACCGCGAGGTCGGCGTCGATGTACGTCCCGGTCCGCTCGGTCAGCGCCCGGTAGCAGGCGTGGATCCCGGGACGGGAGTCGATGAGGGTCATGTCGAGGTCGAAGCCGACGGTGAGTGCCATATGCGCCATTGTGCCCAGCCACCGCGCACGGCCGTCCCACGGGCCCGGGCGGGCACCGCCCCCTAGCTTGTTCTTTTTCTTCCGGCCTCGAACGGTGTCTCGAACTGAGTCGCTCACCTGGGGATTCGCCGGATGTGGGGGCGGCCTTCGTCTGATCATG